>NZ_MUEZ01000080.1:0-297 GCF_001996015.1 Salinivibrio sp. ML198 | reverse complement strand
CGGCTACATGGATTCCCCCGTTCGTCAAGCATCCGCGAAGCGTATTGAGTTTGGTTTGGACTGCCGCTCTACATTCGGCCTTTTACTGACTCACGTCATGGCCCTGATGACATTGCGCGGTTGCAGTGCCTAATTCGTTAGAAGGCATCAAGGTGCCCGCCGCATTAACAGGCTCTCTGCAAATGGTCTTCACCGATACTCATCAACTTGCGTGTGCAATGACCCGGTTGGTGTATTTCTCCTTACGACAGCGACGAGTTAGGCCGCGTAGTCTTGATAATCCGTTTGATGGTGCAA
>NZ_MUEZ01000079.1:0-314 GCF_001996015.1 Salinivibrio sp. ML198 | reverse complement strand
GAGAATCGCTTGGCGTTCGGGTGACTTAACAGGAATGAACCGGCTGTTTGGACGCTGAACAGCGTCACAAATGGCAACGGCATCGTTCAGGTCATTTTTTCCTTTTGTGCGATAAGGACCGACGTACTTTGCGGCCATGATACGGGTATCGTGACCGAGCTTGTTGAATTCTCTGGCCCAATAATGTGCCCCACTACAGGCCTCAATACCTATGGACATCGTAGGCATATTTGCTAATGTAGCCAGTAGTTTAGCGCGTGAAACAGATTTATGGAGAATGACTTTTCCGTGGTCATCCACCGCGTGAAGAGAAA
>NZ_MUEZ01000078.1:0-319 GCF_001996015.1 Salinivibrio sp. ML198 | reverse complement strand
GAGAATCGCTTGGCGTTCGGGTGACTTAACAGGAATGAACCGGCTGTTTGGACGCTGAACAGCGTCACAAATGGCAACGGCATCGTTCAGGTCATTTTTCCCTTTTGTGCGATAAGGACCGACATACTTTGCGGCCATGATACGGGTATCGTGACCGAGCTTGTTGAATTCTCTGGCCCAATAATGTGCCCCACTACAGGCCTCAATACCTATGCACATTGTAGGCATATTTGCTAATGTAGCCAGTAGTTTAGCGCGTGAAACAGATTTATGGAGAATGACTTTTCCGTGGTCATCCACCGCGTGAAGAGAAAAGTGG
>NZ_MUEZ01000077.1:0-328 GCF_001996015.1 Salinivibrio sp. ML198 | reverse complement strand
ACATGGGGAGACCCCACACTACCATCGGCGCTGCTTCGTTTCACTACTGAGTTCGGCATGGAGTCAGGTGGGTCCAAAGCGCTATGGTCGCCAAGCAAAATTTTGTCTGGAACAAAATTTAACGCACTTCAGTGCGGCCCGTCAGGGTCAAATACAAGGATGTATTTGATAAATTCGTTCCTAAATCTAGAAAGCTGTTCGTTCTCGCCACAATCAACTGGCTTTATTCAAGTCCAACCCAAAACCTCTTGGGTGTTGTATGGTTAAGCCTCACGGGCAATTAGTACAGGTTAGCTCAACGCCTCACAGCGCTTACACACCCTGCCTA
>NZ_MUEZ01000076.1:0-336 GCF_001996015.1 Salinivibrio sp. ML198 | reverse complement strand
GTAGCACGTGTGTAGCCCTACTCGTAAGGGCCATGATGACTTGACGTCGTCCCCACCTTCCTCCGGTTTATCACCGGCAGTCTCCCTGGAGTTCCCACCTTTACGTGCTGGCAAACAAGGATAAGGGTTGCGCTCGTTGCGGGACTTAACCCAACATTTCACAACACGAGCTGACGACAGCCATGCAGCACCTGTCTCAGAGCTCCCGAAGGCACCAATCCATCTCTGGAAAGTTCTCTGGATGTCAAGAGTAGGTAAGGTTCTTCGCGTTGCATCGAATTAAACCACATGCTCCACCGCTTGTGCGGGCCCCCGTCAATTCATTTGAGTTTTAAC
>NZ_MUEZ01000075.1:0-336 GCF_001996015.1 Salinivibrio sp. ML198 | reverse complement strand
GTTAAAACTCAAATGAATTGACGGGGGCCCGCACAAGCGGTGGAGCATGTGGTTTAATTCGATGCAACGCGAAGAACCTTACCTACTCTTGACATCCAGCGAATCCTTTAGAGATAGAGGAGTGCCTTCGGGAACGCTGAGACAGGTGCTGCATGGCTGTCGTCAGCTCGTGTTGTGAAATGTTGGGTTAAGTCCCGCAACGAGCGCAACCCTTATCCTTGTTTGCCAGCACATAATGGTGGGAACTCCAGGGAGACTGCCGGTGATAAACCGGAGGAAGGTGGGGACGACGTCAAGTCATCATGGCCCTTACGAGTAGGGCTACACACGTGCTAC
>NZ_MUEZ01000074.1:0-346 GCF_001996015.1 Salinivibrio sp. ML198 | reverse complement strand
TAGGTCGCTTTCTCGATGCTGCACACAGTATTCACGTTCGGCATAGTCACGGGTTAGCGAGAAGCTAACCTCCGTCACCCCCATTTCCGTGAGCAGGGTTTCTAGAATAGTCGGCACGGTTTGGTGCTGGAAGGTGCGACTGTTTTGGCGAAGCGACAGGCGATATAAAGCAGGCACCAGGGTTAAGCGGTAGCGGGTAAAGTGATGACCAATGTCACCTTGGCTAAAGGCACTGGCGATGCCCTGTACCCGTTTGACCAGCTCGCCGTTGCGCCACAGCGTCAGCTGCACCGGCTTGTCGACCACTTGCTCTGGCGTGATGTCGGTATGGCGGCTGGCCAATGCC
>NZ_MUEZ01000073.1:0-346 GCF_001996015.1 Salinivibrio sp. ML198 | reverse complement strand
TAGGTCGCTTTCTCGATGCTGCACACAGTATTCACGTTCGGCATAGTCACGGGTTAGCGAGAAGCTAACCTCCGTCACCCCCATTTCCGTGAGCAGGGTGTCTAAGATGGTCGGCACGGTTTGGTGCTGGAAGGTGCGACTGTTCTGGCGAAGCGACAGGCGATACAAGGCGGGCACCAAGGTTAAGCGGTAGCGGGTAAAGTGATGACCAATGTCACCTTGGCTAAAGGCACTGGCAATGCCCTGCACCCGTTTGACCAGCTCGCCGTTGCGCCACAGCGTCAGCTGCACCGGCTTGTCGACCACTTGCTCTGGCGTGATGTCGGTATGGCGGCTGGCCAATGCC
>NZ_MUEZ01000072.1:0-354 GCF_001996015.1 Salinivibrio sp. ML198 | reverse complement strand
GGCTTGGGTATACACGATTCACACCGCACCGGCGCTTGTCCGACCTACGCTTGGTTTATATATCGATGATCCCATTGGCGTAGGTGACACAAGCCCCGGTAAAATGTCGATATGATGCATTGAGCCAATGGGCGCCTGTCACGATCAGTGCCAAATTTGGCCGCCAATGTCGGAGGCGCGCTTCGGCTTGGGTATTCATGATTGGCACCGCTCCGGCGCTTGTCCGACCTACGCCTGGTTTATATATCGGTGATTCCATTGGCGTAGGTGACACAAGCCCCGGCACGGTGTTGGATATGTGCACATTGTCAACGGGCGCCTGTCACGATGATTGCCAAATTTGGCCGCCAATGT
>NZ_MUEZ01000071.1:0-362 GCF_001996015.1 Salinivibrio sp. ML198 | reverse complement strand
GAGGGCGGTACGTTCATTGACCCAATGCTCACGTACACGATGAGTCGCGAGAATCGCTTGGCGTTCGGGTGACTTAACAGGAATGAACCGGCTGTTTGGGCGCTGAACAGCGTCACAAATGGCAACGGCATCGTTCAGGTCATTTTTTTCTTTTGTGCGATAAGGACCGACGTACTTTGCGGCCATGATGCGGGTATCGTGGCCGAGCTTGTTGAATTCTCTGGCCCAATAATGTGCCCCACTGCAGGCCTCAATACCTATGCACATCGTAGGCATATTTGCTAATGTAGCCAGTAGTTTAGCGCGTGAAACAGATTTATGGAGAATGACTTTTCCGTGGTCATCCACCGCGTGAAGAGAAA
>NZ_MUEZ01000008.1:0-166669 GCF_001996015.1 Salinivibrio sp. ML198 | reverse complement strand
TTGGTGCGGAGTGGTAGTTCAGTTGGTTAGAATACCGGCCTGTCACGCCGGGGGTCGCGGGTTCGAGTCCCGTCCACTCCGCCACTACTTAGAAACCCTAGCTGAAAAGCTGGGGTTTTTTGCGTTTAGGCCCGGAGTAAATAGCCTGCTTATGTTAAAAGCAGAACCCTAGGGTACCAATTGCGATATGTGTGAGCCTGAGCGCCTGAACGCAACCCCTTCATTTGAGACTGCCATGTATTACTGTTAAGCGCTTAGCGTTAGTTCACTGTTGTAGAGTAGATTGATATAGACATAAAAAAAGCGCCTTGCGGCGCTTTTAATGGCTTAGGCCATCCCTTGGATGACCACAAATTTTTCTAAGAGCTGATCCTCTGTCTCGACATTATCGGGATCGGTGATAATGCATTTGGAGATAGGGCAGACCGACTGACACGTTGGCTTGTCGTAATGGCCTTTACACTCGGTACATAAATCTGGCTCGATCTCAAAGATCTCGGAACCCATCGAGATGGCCCCGTTGGGACACTCGGGCTCACACATATCGCAGTTTATGCATTTATCGGTGATGAGTAGTGCCATATTACTTACCCGATGGGTTACGTGTATCTTGTCCTGATTGCAGGTTACGCATCAGTAGCGCGTACTCTAGATCCATATCTTCTGGCACAGGAATAAATACGAAGTGGCCGCTACCTTTGGCATCAGTGATGGTTTCTGACTTACGGTTTTCCATCGCTTCTAGGGTGAAATGGACATTGCCTCGCGGTGTCATTAGCTCAAGGCTGTCACCGAGCATAAATTTGTTTTTCACTTCCACTTCAGCCAGATCGCCACGGCGCTTGCCAGTGAATTCGCCGACAAATTGCTGCTGTTCAGAAATTGAATAGCCGTAGTCATAGTTTTGGTAGCTATCGTGGGTATGACGACGCAAAAAGCCTTCAGTATAGCCCCGATGTGCAAGGTTCTCGAGGGTATTCATCAGGCTCTCATCGAACGGTTTACCGGCCACGGCATCATCAATTGCTTGGCGATACACCTGTGCTGTGCGTGCGCAATAATAGAAAGACTTAGTGCGACCTTCGATTTTTAGCGAGTGCACGCCCATGTGGGTCAAGCGTTCAACGTGCTGAATGGCGCGCAAGTCTTTTGAGTTCATGATGTAGGTGCCGTGCTCATCTTCGTACGCGGCCATCAACTCACCCGGGCGTCCGCCTTCTTCAAGCAACACGACATCATCAACTGGCTCGCCTTTACCCAAGGTTGGGGTCACTTCTTGAACTTGTACGACTTGGCCTGCGTCGTCTTCTTTGCCTTTATGCACTTTGTAGTCCCAACGGCAGGCGTTGGTACAGGTGCCTTGGTTTGGATCACGCTTATTAATATAGCCTGACAACAGACAACGGCCAGAATACGCCATACATAGCGCGCCATGAACAAACACCTCAAGCTCCATTTCAGGGCAGTGTTGGCGGATGTCTTCGATCTCTTCCAGTGATAGTTCACGCGATAAGATCACACGTTCAATCCCTTGCTGCTGCCAAAACTTGACGGTCGCCCAGTTAATCGCGTTGGCTTGCACGGAAAGATGGATTGCCATATCAGGGAAGTGCTCACGCACCATCATAATCAAGCCAGGATCGGACATGATCAGCGCGTCAGGGCCCATATCGATAATTGGCTTAAGATCGCGAATAAAGGTTTTTAGCTTGGCGTTGTGCGGCTGAATATTACAAACCACGTAGAACTTCTTACCCTGCGCATGGGCTTCGTCAATGCCTATTTTCAGGTTGTCGTGGTTGAATTCGTTGTTGCGCACACGCAGGCTGTAGCGTGGCTGACCGGCATACACGGCGTCGGCCCCATAGGCGAACGCGTAGCGCATATTCTTTAGGCTACCGGCGGGAGAGAGTAATTCTGGCGTAAACATAATTCCAAGCTTGAGTCTGAGTGTAAGTCAGGCACCTTCACGTTGAAGGTGAGTGTGGGCGCCATTTTACTGTGACATTACCCACACTACCAGCCGAATTTACCTAATCTTTGTGGGGATTAGTTAGTCGGTTTTTAAACCGCCTAACGCGGTGAATAAGCCATCTAGAAGGGTGTCGAGCTCGCCGCACATCAGCGATAAGTCGGCATCGAGGCGGGCTGCGACATCTTCTCGGTCGATGTCAGCGTTTTGATCGCGAATTTCCTCGGAGAACTTCAGTCGCTTCACGCTTAAATCATCGCCCAATATGAAGTCGACTTGTTCTTGCCAGTCCATGGACAACTTGGTGACTTGCTTGTCTGCCTCCAGGTGCGCCTGAATTTCATCACTGGTGAGATCTTGCTGTTTACACTTGATCACCCCACCTTCTTCCAGCAGTGCTTTGAGTTCTGCTTCATCACCGAGGTGAAAGCCTTGCGGCGCTTGGCCTTGCTTGACCCATTCGGTCATTGCATGCTCTGCCGGGGTCTCGGTTTCAACGGGAACGACGGGTAAGCTGCCGATGGATTTCCGTAGAAGGGCGAGCAACTCTTCGCCTTTTTTGATACTGGCGGCATCAACTAATACCAAACCTTTATCCGCCATAATCAAAGCGCACATCTGACTTTGACGCGTGAAGGCACGGGGTAAGAGCTCCATGACCACATCGTCTTTTAGGCTATCTTTCTCGCGCTTTTTCAGGCGTTGCCCTTGGGCTTGCTCCATGGCGTCAACTTTCTCTTCCAAGGCGTCTTTGATCACCGACGCGGGGAGCAACTTTTCTTCTTTGCGAGCGCGGATCAGGATATTGTTACCGCTGACATGCGTGAGCATATCGCCATGCTTACCCAGTGCATTGTCCCAGCCAAACTTTTGCATGTCCTGGCTGCCACAAGGGGTAAAGTCGAACTCCTTCAGCTGGCTTTCCAGTTGTGTTGGATCGAGGGGAATATCACGGGTAAGACGATAGACGAGTAAATTCTTAAACCAAATCATGGCGAGGCTTTATCCATCCTGTTGTGAGAAAGGCAACATGGTATTGCATTCACTCTCGAATGTCGCTGCAATTAGCGTAGAATTTAACCCTGCTCGCGACTTCAGCGAGACAAACTTGCCCAGCTTCCTCAATGAACGGATTACCTCAGTTGTGTTAAAGATCATTCATACCTCCGATTGGCACCTTGGTCATCAGCTACATGGCTATGATCGCCAATATGAACATCAAGCCTTTCTCGATTGGCTTAAGCAATGCCTCATTGATGAGCAAGCCGATGCCTTATTGGTGGCGGGAGATGTGTTTGACAGCGCCAACCCACCCGCCAGCGCTTGGCGAATGCTGTATCGTTTTTTGGCTGATGTTGCCAAAGCACTGCCACACTTAAATGTGGTGATCACCGGCGGGAACCATGACTCACCTAGCAAACTCGACGCCCCACACGAGCTACTGAAAGCCTTTGATTTACACTTAATTGGTGCCATTGCCCGTGACAGTGACGGTCACCTAGATACAGAACGTATGCGAGTGCCTATTACCGATAAGTCAGGCGACATCGCGGCTTGGGTATTGGCGGTGCCTTTTTTGCGAAGTGGTGATTTGCGTACAGAAGGACTCGATGAAAAGGATGATCGGCTTATTGAGGGAGTGCGAAGTATTTATCAGCAAACGGAGCAAGCTGGGCGTGAAAACGCGCGTGCTGATCAGGCATTGATAGCGATGGGCCATGTGTATATGGCCAGTGGTGAGTTGTCAGAAATGTCAGAGCGGCGCATTCTTGGGGGGAATCAGCATGCGCTGCCGGCGGATATTTTCAGTGAGGATATTGCCTATGTCGCGCTTGGACATTTGCATTTAGCTCAGCAAGTGGCAAAGCAAACACGGATTCGTTATTGCGGCTCGCCCATCCCTTTGTCGTTATCCGAACGCCACTATCGGCACCAAGTGTTAGCGGTAACGCTTGAAGACAATCAGCTACAAAGTGTGATCCCACATTATGTGCCGCGTGCCGTTGATTTATCGCGGGTTCCGGAACAGCCCTCACCGTTGGAGACGGTACTCGACGCACTGGCGGGACTCACGCTTGAGCCTTTACCGCTGTCGCAGCAACCTTTGCTTGATGTCCCTGTTTTGTTAGATAAACCCCAGCCGATGCTCAGGGAAAAAATTCTAGCGGCCTTGGATGGTAAACCTGTGCGGCTTGCCAAAATCACACCGCATTATCGCGAGCAACCACAAACAAGTGGCTTTCGACAGCAACGTCTCTCGGAGGTCGAGCCCTATCAGGTGCTTCGCCATGGTTGGCAGCAAAAGTATCAAGGTGAACCTGATACGGCGTTATCAGCAACGTTTTCTCAGTTATTGGAGCAACTGGAACAGGACGAGGATCAATAAACGATGAAAATCCTGGCATTACGTGGCGAGAATTTGGCCAGCATTCAACATCCGTTTGCATTGGACTTTTCACAAGGACCGCTGGGTGACAGTGGCTTGTTTGCGATCACAGGCAAAACGGGCGCGGGAAAGTCGACGCTTTTGGATGCGATTTGCTTGGCGCTTTACGACAAGATCCCGCGCTTTCAGTCCAATAAAAAGCATGATGCGGATATTGGCTTGGGCGACCCGGCCACTCGGGTTAAAGCCAATGATGTGCGCAGTATCTTATCGCGTGGTAAAGGCGAGGGGTACGCGGAAGTGGATTTTGTCGCCTATGATGGCAGCCGTTGGCGTGCGCATTGGTCGGTACGCCGTGCGCGCGGTAAGGCGGACGGCCGTATACAGGCGAGCGAGCATTGGTTGGAGAACCTCGCCACAGGCCAACGTATCGCCGGTAAAAAACAGGAAGTACTCAGTGAAATAGAGCGCTTAGTGGGACTGAGCTATGAACAGTTCCGCCGTGCGGTGATGTTACCGCAAGGGGATTTTGCCGCTTTCTTAAAAGCGTCTGCAGATGATAGAGCGGCCTTGCTTGAGCGCATGACAGGCACTGAAATATATAGCCGGCTGTCGCAAATGGCGCACCAGCGGGCACGTGATGAAAAGCAAGCACTGGATCAACTGACCCAACAGTTGGGCGATATTCAGTTACTCACGGATGACGAAGAACAGCAATTGCATCAAGAGCAGGCGCAATGCCAGCAGCACATTCACGATTTACACACTCAGCTCCGAAAACTCAATGACTATCGCCAACAACACACGCATTTTGCGCAAGCGCAGCAGGGCGTTGAGACGGCTCAGCAGGCGCTCGATGAAGCGAGTGAAGCGCGAGAGAGCATTGCCGCCCGGCGTGACGCGTTGGACGAGATAGAGCGTGTCCAAGTGGCCCGGGACGATTGGCAAGCGGTGCAGACCACCCAATGGCAACGCCAGGCGCTCACACTCGAAAGCCATCAGCTCGCGCGTGAAGAACGTCGTATAGCCCAAGCGTATGAACAAGAGGCTGAACGTTGGCGCGACGCTAATCGGGCAGTGGCGGAGGCCGAGCAAAGCTGGGCGGAGCTTGAGCCTAAAGTACGGCATGCGCAACAAATAGATACCCAACTGTCTGGCATTGAACGGCAAATGCATGAGCAAAACCTAGCGCTGAATGAGCAACAGCAAAAGTATCGACAAGCCCAACAGTCTTTTGCGCAAGCGCGAGCGCAAGCCGAACAACAGCAACAACGTGAGGCGGCGATAGAAAAAGAAATCGCCCGTTATGGTGACTTTTCTCATGTGGCGGAACACTATCAACCTGTGTTTGATAACCTGCGCCAGTACCTCGATTGCCAAGATACGCTCTCGGCGCTGCAAGAAGAGTATCAAGCCCGTTATCATCAGCAGCAACATTGGCAGCCGCAACGTGACAAGTTGGACAAAGACATTGCCCAAGTTGATGACAGCAGTGCGCAGCTGAAAGCCAAGCGACAAGCGTTAGAGCCTGAGGCGCTGCAGGCAAATCAAGACGCGGATCAGGTGCGGTATAGCAAACTGCACACGCAAAAGCAGCAGCAAGAAGCGGTGCTCAATGAGGGAAAAAACTGGCAGTATTGGCAAGAGCGCTGTCAGCATAACCAAGCGGACCTAGAAAAACATCAAGCACTGTTTGCAGACAGCCAAACCCAGTTAGCGCATTTGAAAGACACGCTGACCCGTGAGCAGGCTCAGGTCGAAGAAGCACAAAATAGCCTCCAACAGGCGATGGCGGTGGTCGAGCTTGATGATCTTCGCCAAACTTTACACGAGGGGGATCCTTGCCCGCTTTGTGGGGCCACCGAGCACCCCTACCTGCACCATGCCCCCGCGATAGAAGGCATGATCGCGCAGCAGCAGGCGCGTGTAGACGCCTTGCAAGCATCGTATAACCAACATCACGCCGAGTATTATTACTGGCAAAGGCAGCACCAGCAAAGCCAGCACGCGTGTGCCGAGTTAAAAGAGCAGGGAGCGGTTTGGCAGGCTGAGCGACAGCAATGCGAACGAGAGGTGCATGCTGCGATCGCTGAGCTGGATGAAACCATCGACTTATCGCGTCCACTCAGTGACATCCTCGGCGAGATTGACGCACAGGCGCAACCAACCTATGCCGAGTATCAAGCCTGTTATCAAGCGATGACAGAGCGCCAACAACAGCTTGCCCACATTCAGCAAATGGATACGGCCATTGCCGAACTCCAGCATGCACGTGAGCAGCTAGTGGCTCGACGTCATCAACTCGACCAGTCACTGACAGAGTGTGAGACACGGCTCAACGCGATTGATGAGCAATGGCAGCAGCAACAGACGCAAGTGACTCGAGTTAGCCAATCGCTGGATCAGCAATTAGGCGCTGGACAGTGGCTGGCGAGCCTGCGACAGGTTGGCGCCGCGCATTATATCCGCCAGATGGAGCAAAAAATTCAAGCCTATCAGGCACTGCAAGACGAAAAAGCGGCGCTTGCTGAGCACAAGCAACAAAGAGAGACCGACCTCGCCTCGCTTTCGCAGCAGTGCCAGAGCTTGTCAGAAGATATTCAAGCCCGGCAAGCCCAACTGGTGACCCTCGCACAAGAGCATCAACAGCAAAGTGCCGCGCGCCAAGCGCTGATCCCGCAATCAGATCTGGAGGCGCTAGAGCGAGCCTACAAAGCGGCCATTGAAGAACAAGCCGCACAACGTAACCAAGCCGAGCAAGCCTACAAGCAGGCCAGTGAAAAGCGTGCGGGCGTACAGGCGCGCCAGAAAACGCTTGATACCCAGCAGCGTGAGGCGGATCAGCGCTACCGCGCAAGTGTTAGACGTTGGATCCAATGGCAGCCGGAACTCGGTGTTCATCAGTATGATTTGATTGGTGCGCTGTCGTATAGCGAGGCATGGCGTGCCAATGAGCGACAGGCGATCAGCGATGTTGAAGCGCGTTATCAAGAAGCCAAAACGCGCCTTGATGAGCGTCAGCAACAGCTTGTTCATTGTCAGCAAACCATGGCAGACACCAAAGCTTGGATAGTGGCACAGCAGCTACCTGATGATGATGCGTCTCTCAGCGCACAGCAGTCACAGTGGCAGCAAGCGCTCGAGGAGCAGGAGCAGCGCCTCTTTACGCTTCGTCACCAATTGACTGAGTCAGAAAAAGCCAAGCACCAAGCCGGCTCACTGACTGAAAAAATAGAGGCGCAGCGGCATCAAACGGAACAATGGCTAAAATTGGCTGATCTGATTGGCTCCGCGAGCGGGGCGAAGTTCCGAAATCTTGCCCAATCTTTAACCTTGTCTCAGTTAGTGGATATCGCCAATGAGCACTTGGCGTCATTGTCACCACGTTATGCACTGCAAACGGTGCCGGATAGCTTGCTGGCGTTACAGGTGGTCGATCACGATATGGGTGATGAGGTGCGCAGTGTCGA
The DNA here is from genome assembly GCF_001996015.1 of Salinivibrio sp. ML198. Classification (NCBI taxonomy): domain Bacteria; kingdom Pseudomonadati; phylum Pseudomonadota; class Gammaproteobacteria; order Vibrionales; family Vibrionaceae; genus Salinivibrio; species Salinivibrio sp. ML198. The sequence continues at coordinate 158,841 of NZ_MUEZ01000008.1, read as the reverse complement.
ATCACTGTCTGGCGGAGAGAGCTTTTTAGTCTCGCTCTCGCTGGCGCTAGCACTGGCCTCTTTAGCGGCAGATACCCGCCAGCTTGGCTCTCTATTTATTGATGAGGGCTTCGGCACCCTAGACCCTGATAGCTTAGAAATGGCGTTAGCCTGCCTGGATACCCTGCAAGCGGATGGCCGACAAATTGGGGTGATTTCGCATGTGAATACACTGGTTGAGCGGATTGGTGCACAAGTCCGTGTAGATAGCCAAGGTGGCGGCGCAAGCCGTGTATTAGTGACACAGCAAGGTGTAGGCTAGGTCACAGCCTGTCGACACAAGGGGAAAATAGCTCGCGCTGGGTCACAAAAATGTCATAATAAATCCACATAATGGCGCCAGTTCAATGATAACACTAGGTAATTATCATGGTTAGACGGATTCTCGTTGTTGAAGACGAAGCCCCCATTCGCGAGATGCTTTGTTTTGTACTTGAACAAAAAGGTTATCAAACGGTTGAGGCAGAAGACTACGACTCGGCACTGGCGCAAATATGCGAGCCTTACCCAGAAATGATCCTGATGGATTGGATGTTACCTGGCGGATCGGGGCTCAATCTTATTAAGCACTTAAAGCGGGAAGAGTTAACCCGACAAATCCCCGTGGTAATGCTGACCGCAAGGGGCGAAGAAGAAGACAAAGTGCGAGGCTTAGAAGTAGGGGCCGATGACTACATCACCAAACCTTTCTCGCCGAAAGAGCTGGTGGCGCGATTAAAAGCGGTGATGCGCCGCGTGTCGCCGACAACCTTGGATGATGTCATTGAAGTACAAGGGTTGAAGCTTGACCCTGTCTCGCATCGAGTGACCGCCAATGATAATCCGCTAGACATGGGGCCGACCGAGTTTAAGCTGCTGCACTTTTTCATGACCCATCAAGAGCGAGTATATAGCCGCGAGCAGCTACTCAATAACGTGTGGGGCACCAATGTCTATGTTGAAGATAGAACGGTGGATGTGCATATTCGTCGCTTGCGCAAAGTGCTGGAAGCCGGTGGACACGCTAAACTGGTACAAACCGTGCGCGGCGCTGGATATCGTTTCTCAACACGTAGTTAAATCCCGCCTACATCAGGTGTAGGCTGCATGGAGACGCAATGGTCGAACGACTGTCTTGGAAGAAGCTAGCCTGGGAGCTGGCTTTTTTTTATTTACCTTGGTTTATCATAGGTTGGCTGTTTGGTGGCCTACCTTGGCTATTGCTTGGCGCCACCGTTGCCATGCTGCTTTGGCACCTGCATCAGCAGGTCAAGCTGTCGGATTGGCTTTGGAAAGACAAAAGCCTGATGCCACCCTCAGGCACCGGCTCCTGGGAGCCTTTGTTTAATGGGATTTATCGCTTACAAAAGCGTAATCGTCGTCGCCGTAAGGAGCTGGCGAATCTGATTCGTCGCTTTCGCAACGGGGCAGAGTCTTTACCGGATGCGGTGGTGGTTTTTGAGCGTGACGGTGCCATTGTTTGGTGTAACAAATTAGCTCAAGAACTGCTCGGCTTGCGTATGCCTGATGATAATGGCCAGCATATCAGTAATCTTATCCGCGCCCCTGAATTCGTCAGTTATATTGCTGATGCCAATTACGATGTGCCGCTCGAGATGCGCTCTCACCTCAATAGCGCGCGCACACTTGAGTTCCGGACCATGCCCTATGCGGAAGGCGAATATTTGATGGTGGTGCGTGATATCACTCAGTTAAAGCAACTGGAAGGGATGCGCCGCAACTTTTTCGCCAATGTTTCACACGAGCTACGCACGCCGATGACGGTTTTGCGTGGCTACTTAGAAATGACTGAAGATCCGGAGATGGTTGTTGGTCCCATGTGGCCGAAAGCACATGGGGTGATGACCGAGCAATTGTCTCGGATGGAGTCACTGGTAGAACAGCTTTTGACCCTGTCTAAAATTGAAGCAGCGGCCAAGCCTGAGCTGGATCATCATGTGGATGTGCCAGCCATGCTTGATGTGCTACAAAAAGAAGCCCAAGCCTTAAGTGGTGATAGTGAGCATGTACTTACGTTTGAAGTTGATACCAGCCTTAAAGTGAAAGGCAATGACGATCAATTACGCAGTGCGATTTCCAACCTGGTTTATAACGCAGTAAAGCACACCCCGCCCAAAGCTGGGATCACTGTGCGTTGGTATCGCGCAAGCAAAGGCCCACGCTTGGAAGTACAGGACAGTGGTGAGGGGATCGCGCCGCAACATTTGGATCGGTTAACCGAGCGTTTTTATCGGGTGGATAAAGCCCGCTCCCGTGAAACGGGTGGCAGTGGCTTAGGGTTGGCGATCGTAAAACATGCGTTAAGTCATCACGATGCGGAATTAGATATTCAAAGTGAACTCGGGGTGGGGAGCACGTTCTCCTTTACCTTACCGGAGCGGTTAGCATGTTAAAGCGGTTTATTGCCACAGCCAGCCTGCTAGTGAGCATGGCGGGCTTTAGTCATGCCGACACGCTGCCTGATTATCAACGTAGCAGCGGTATATCCGGTAACTTGAGCTCTGTCGGCTCAGACACCCTAGCCAATATGATGGCCGCTTGGACTGACGGGTTCAAACGGCTACATCCAGGGGTGAATATACAGCTACAAACGCCAGGCTCTGCCTCCGCCGCCCCCGCGCTGGTGGAAGGGACCGCACAACTTGGCCCCATGAGTCGTCCGATGCGGGTCAGTGAAGAAAATGCGTTTCAAGCACGTTTTGGCTATCCTCCTACCGCGGTACCCGTTGCGGTGGATGCGATGGCCGTCTATGTCCACCAAGACAACCCTTTACGCACCATCAGTTTTCAACAGTTGGATGCGGTATTTTCTCGCACCCTCTGGTGTGGGGCGAGTAAACCGGTGACAACCTGGGGGCAATTGGGCTTATCAGGCCGTTGGGCCAACCGAGATTTGCAATTATTCGGCCGTAACTCGGTATCCGGTACCTATGGTTATTTTAAGCAAGCTGCGTTGTGTCGTGGGGATTTTCGAGCCGATGTGAATGAGCAGCCCGGCTCGGCGTCTGTTGTGCAGTCGGTGGCCTCTTCGCTGAATGCGATCGGGTATGCAGGGATCGGCCATCAAGCGTCAGGGGCGCGCATGCTGGCGATTTCACACCAAGGAAAAGAGGCGATAAAGCCCACCCCTTCAGCGATTCGAACGGGTGAGTACCCCCTTACCCGTTATTTATATTTGTATATCAATAAAGCACCCAATCAGCCGCTGGCGCCACTTGAATCGGCATTTATGCGTTATATTTTGTCGGCGCAAGGGCAGAAGGCGGTGAGTCAGCAAGGCTATATTCCCTTGCCGGCTCAAGCGGTGCGCGCGCAAAGACAGGCATTAGGGCTGGATGCGTCGCTAAAAGACTCGCGTTAAGGGTTTAGACGTTTAGGGACTCAGCGTTGCGGAAGCGACGGCCTCCACTGGACGCTTGTCGTGCTCTCAGTCGCTAAAGGTCAGCCCCCAGTTTACTGACTGCCAGTATGCCTGCTCTGCTTCCAAGTCCGCCGCGAGCAAACGGTTCTCTTGCAGCCACCCGGTAGGGAAGGTGAGTTGCCATGCCCCTTTTTTGTCGATACTGAGAGCAATCTCTGGCAAGGCCTCGTCGTTACGTTGTGAGTGCAACACACAGGCTAACCGTAGTGCGCAAATCAGCGTCTCGATGAGCTTAGGTTTAAACAAGGTAAACTTAGGCATTTCATTGAGTTTTAGCGCCTTACGATGGAAGCGCGCGAGGGTGGCTAGCACGGTTTGCTGCTCTTGGTTAAACCCAGGCAAATTGGTGTTGCGCAGAATATACGCAGAATGCTTGTGGTAGCCAGGATAACCAATGCTTAACCCCACTTCGTGCAGCAGCGCAGCCCAATTCAAAAGCCCGGCGAGCTCTGCTTTCTTACTACCCTTATCCGGCTCGGCTTGCGCATAAAAATACGCTGCTGTGTGTTGCACGCGACGGGCGTGACTCAGGTCGATGTTGTAGCGTGCTGCCATATCATCCGTCGTACGACCACGGATATCGGTACGTTGAAAGCGGTCTTCCATTTCATAGAGCAACCCTTCACGTAACGCACCATCAGAGAAGCGCATCGATTCGATGGCAAGCGCATCAAAGATCCCAGAAAGAATTGCCACGCCTGCGACGAAAACCGGTTGGCGGTCGACCGACAAGCCCGGTAAATCGATACTGTCACTGGTTTTAAACTTCAGCAACTTTTCGATCAGGTTATCTAACCGCTTACGGGTGATAATGCCGTCTTCATCACCCAGGCCGATAATCACTTCACGAATCGCTTTGATGGTGCCTGACGCGCCGAGCGCCACTTGCCAGCCAGCCTGACGGTATTGAGAAGCCAAGCTTTCTAGCTTTTGTTGGGTAGCCAGCTGTGCGGCGGCAAATTGCTTAGGCGTAATGTTGCCTTTGGGGAAAAAACGCTCGTTATAACTGACGCAGCCAACCCGTTTACTATTAACCAGTGCGGGCTCAAAGTTATCCCCGATCACTAATTCTGTACTGCCGCCTCCAATATCAATCACTAACTTCCGGCCAACGTTTTGCTGCGTGTGGGAGACGCCCATATAAATAAGACGCGCCTCTTCCTCCCCGGAAATAATTTCAATCGGGTAGGGCAAAACCTGTCTTGCCCGCTTGATGAAGGTGTCGACATTGCGGGCCTGGCGCAAGGTGTGGGTGGCGGCGATACGGACATTCTCCATATCTAAGCCGTTCAGCCGTTCAGCGAACATGGCTAAGCACTCGACACCACGGCTGATCGCCTCATCACTGAGGCGATGTTGATCATCCAACCCTGCAGCCAGTCGCACACGTTGTTTATGGCGACTCACTATCTGTAACCCTTCGCCAACGACGCGCGCGACGACCATATGAAAACTGTTAGAGCCGAGATCAACCGCTGCGATTTCGCGCGGCTTATCCTTTGACTGGGGGTGTGTCATGTTGCAACTTTTCCGCGTTTTTGAGTTCTTGGCGCTCTGCGTGCTTAAGGTAATCATAGATCTCGGTCTGAGAGCGGATCTTTTTCTTGTTACCCCGTTTGACGTAGGCGTTGGACATGGCTTTATCGATAACGCGGGCCTTCGCGCGATCGGAAAATTGAATCTCCAAGATGGCCATGATGCGATCTTTCAGTCTGGGATCGCGAATGGGAGCCCCAACTTCAATCCGGTTATCGATGTTGCGAGTCATCCAATCGGCAGACGAAATATACATATCACGTTCACCGCCGTTTTCAAAGGCAAACACGCGGGGATGCTCTAAGAAGCGATCAACAATGCTGATTGCTTTGATATTCTGACTTACCCCTTTAATCCCAGGCACTAGCGAGCACATGCCGCGTACGATGATGCGAATTTTCACCCCTTCATTACTGGCTTTGTACAGCAGGTTCACTAAGCCTTTGTCGACCAGGTTGTTGACCTTGAGCGTAATACCTGCCTTACGTTTGGCCTGCGCATGCTCAATTTCACGTTCAATCAGTTTATACATACGACGCCGCGAGTTACGTGGCGAGACAATTAAGTGATTGAACTTTACAGGACGATACGGGTTTTCAATAAACTCAAATACTTTGCGGATTTCTGACGTCAATGGCTGATCCGCTGTAAACAGCGCGAAGTCGGTATAAATTCGCGCCGTTTTTTCATGAAAGTTACCTGTGCCGATATGGCCATAATCGCGTAGCACGCCGTCTTCACGACGAGAAATTAAACACAGTTTCGAGTGAATTTTGAGCCCGGGGGTGCCAAACACGACTTTTACGCCAGCATCCGTGAGAACCCGTGACCATTCGATGTTGGCTTCTTCATCAAAACGTGCTTGCAGCTCGACCACGACGGTCACGCGTTTTCCGTTGTTGGCAGCATCAATCATCGAGTTGATAATGCGAGAGTTTTTCGCTACACGATAGACGTTAATCCGAATACTACGCACTTTAGGATCAAACGACGCCTGACGCACCAGTTCAGTCATATGGCGGAACGTATGATAGGGATAATAAAGTAGAATATCGCGTTCGCGAATAGCATCGAAGGCATTGTTTTGTAGTTGAAAATCAGCCGATTCGAACGGTGGCAAAGGCGGGTTTTCCAGGTATTTACGTCCAACGTTCGGAAAGCCGATAAAATCACGAAAGTTGTGATAGCGAGCACCCGGTAAGACACTGTCGTAGTCGGAGATTTTTAATACCTGAATCAATTTGCTCACCATTTCCGGTGGCATATCGCGTTGATAAACAAACCGAACCGGTAGGGCGGTTAAACGCTGATCCAAGCTCTCTGACATGTTTTCAAGCAGGCTGTGCTCCACTTCATTGGTCAGATCGTATTCCGCATCGCGGGTCATCTTCATCGCGTACGCTTCGACAGTATCGTAGTCGAAAAAACCACTAAAAATTTGGTCTAAACACAAACGGATAATGTTATCGAGTAAAATGATGGTTTTTCGCTGCCGTTTTCCTTTTGGCTCAGGGACTTTAACAAAGCGTTCTAATTCATCAGTTGGGATCTCTATCAGCGCATACTTGGGCTCTTCCCCTTCTTTTTTCAGCTGTACGGCGAGGTAAGAGTAGGCATCTTTCAAAAAGCTTAAAACATCGACGTCCTTGTTAAGCATAATTGGCGTGATGTAAGGCAAAATATTGCTTCTAAAATAACGTTTTAGCCACTGCGCTTGATGATCAGAGAGTTGACGTTCGTTAACTAAAAAAATATGGCGGCGTGCCATTTCGAGCAAAATATCGTTGTAAAGATGATCAAAATCTTGATTCAGTTTGACGACTTTCGCTTGAATCTTGCTCAATAGCTCTTTGGCATGACTTTCCACTCCGCGTTCTTCATCGATAATGATGCGCCGTTTCACGTCGGCAAACCGTACTTGATAAAACTCGTCAAGGTTGGATGAAAAAATGCCTAAAAACCGAACTCGCTCAATAATAGGCACACTTTTGTCCGCGGCCTCTTGCAGGACACGTTCATTAAAAGAAAGCCAGCTAAGTTCTTTGTCGACATGATAAGAGTCTAAAGTCATAACGCGTAAGAAAATCCTGTTCTACTGAATAAAATTGCTGTCAAAATCGACAATCAAGTCGTCTGACAGCGTTTCAAGGGCTTCATGCAATACGTTAATGTCCGCTGCCGGCGGAACCGTTAAATAAAAATCTGCGGTGAAAATTTGCCCGCCCGTATTGGCGGCGCTTTGTGTTTGCGTGTTGAGTTTGTTGATGGTGACGCCATGAGCGGCGAGCAGCTGGCTGAGCGCTTGCACAATGCCGCGCCTGTCGTTGCCTGTTACCGACAACGTATGGGTAATCGGAGACGGTGAGGCGGGCGTCGCATCGGTGATGAGCAACTGTAAACCATCGAGCGCGCGTAACGCATGGACCAGCGCATCAGCGTACGTGTCTGACACTGAAATGTGAATGATGCCGGCAAACTGCCCTGCTAGCTGACTGAGTCGGCTGGCTTGCCAGCTGCCGTGATGATTGAAAACCGTGTGTGATATTTGATCAACGAGGCCAGCGCGATCTGGGCCCACTAATGTGATAACAAAGTGCTTCATGCGTGATCCTTACGGCGATTCTTTAGACAATTATTGAGGCCAGTCAAGGTGTTGTCTATGCTGCTGGAGGCTAAACTCACGAAAGTGTGCCCAATATCAACTTGAGCAAGCCTAAAGCCCGTTTGTTGCATATTTATTGCGTGGCGATAGCGTGACTAGGCGTTGATGACCACTCACGATACACTGGACGACAGTGATGCGATGCCGTGTTTGTGAAAGGCGGCGTCGTGCGTCTCGCTGTCACAAAATTGTCATTGTAATGACATACAATACAGGGCTTGCTTAATAAAAAGAGGCACGAATGACCCACTCTTCACCATCATTAACGGACACCAGACCGGCGCGGCGTTTTAAAGATAAACTGACTCGCCAAACGGTACGTCTTGGTGGCGTGATGGTATTAGTGACCCTGCTGCTTCTTTTCTTCTACTTACTCACGGTGGTGGTACCGCTTTTTCACCAAGCGAGTGTGAGCTTGAGTGAGCGTTTTACCTTAGCCACTCCCGGCGTGCCTCAATACATTGGTGCCGATACGCGCAATCAACTGGTGTATGGCTTGGATGATCGAGGTGTGTTAACGGTTGCCAAACGCCCGCAACGGTCTGAGACTCCCACAGCCAGCGCCGTGCTCCGCGCGCAAACGGTATTACAGCAGCCGCTATCCAGCATGGATAAGCCTGCGATAAGCCGCGTCGAAGCATCTACGCCATTTTTAGCGGTGGAAAAGACGCCTGGGCGCGTAGCTGCTTGGCAATTACGCTTTCGTACACAATACCAAGCTGACGCCTCAGTGGTCCCTCAATTGTCCACTATGCCGGCCTTTGGTCGTGAGTTGATCGTGGACACGAGCGCGCAGCCGCTTAACCAGCTGACTGTTGCGGTGCCGGATAGTTTACACGGTCAAACCATCCCGCCCGTGCTGGCTGCCGTCACTCAGGATAACCGTTTGGTGGTTTTTCGTGGTACGCAGAAAAGCATGGTGCCCCTTTCGCAAGCCGTTGACCATATCGCGTTATCAGGAGACGGGCAGCGCTTGTTTGTGCATCAACAAAATCGTTTAGCGATTTGGCGCGTAAACGGGAACGATTTAGCGTTGCGCGAAACGGTTAATCTCGACAATGTGGTCGCCAGCCCAGTCACGAAAATGTCGATGCTAGCCGGGGGACGCTCTTTGCTCCTTCAGCACCAAGATGGCACCGTCACACAATGGTTCGATGTGGTGAAAAATGGTGAGCCATCGTTAACTGAAGTGCGCGCGTTTTCACCGGGGGAGGGCGTGGCACGTCTCGCACCTGAGCGTCACCGTAAAAGTCTGGCGACGGTAGATGAAACGGGACGACTTAGCCTAGTGCATGCCACCAGTGAGAAACAGCGCCATTTCGATGCTCAGTTTACCGCGCTGCCCGACGCTTTGGCGTTTACGCCTCGTGCAAATGGGCTGATTGCTGTGGTCGACAATCAATGGCAATGGTTGACCGTCGACAACCCTCACCCAGAAGTGAGTATTCACTCGCTATGGCAGAAAGTGTGGTATGAAGGGTACTCGTCTCCGCAGTATGTGTGGCAATCGACCTCTGCGGATGACAGCTTTGAAGCCAAGCTCAGTGTGGTGCCCGTGATTTTTGGTACCTTAAAGGTCGCTTTGGTTTCTTTAATTTTTGCGGTGCCGATGGCGATTGGCGCAGCCATATACACTGCTTATTTTATGTCATCCGGGCTCCGGCGTTGGGTGAAGCCGACGGTGGAAACGATTGAAGCGTTGCCCACCGTCATTATCGGCTTTTTGGCCGGTTTGTGGCTGGCACCCTGGGTTGAGTCGCACATTGCTAGCGTCTTTTTGTTGCTCCTGCTCATCCCTATTATGTTACTTGGGCTAAGCGGCGTGTGGCGCATGATCCCAAGATATGTGCGACGCCGCTTACCTGATAACGCGCAGATAGTGGTCATTATTCCGGCATTATTGATGGTGGGCGTAGTAGCCTCTTACCTTGGACCATGGGTAGAGCAGGTCTGGTTAGGGGGCGATGCGCGCCAGTTTATGACGCATGAACTGGGTATCGGCTATGATCAGCGCAATGCGCTGGTGGTGGGTATCGCCATGGGATTTGCGGTAGTCCCAACCATTTTCTCTATTGCCGAAGATGCGATTTTTTCTGTGCCCCCTCACCTTAAAAACGGCGCCTTGGCCTTAGGGGCGACACACTGGCAAACCTTGATTCGGGTGGTGTTGCTTACCGCAAGCCCTGGTATTTTTTCTGCCGTAATGATGGGCCTTGGGCGCGCGGTCGGTGAAACAATGATCGTACTGATGGCAACCGGTAACACGCCTATCATGGATTGGAATTTGCTCGAAGGGCTACGTACCTTATCGGCCAATATTGCGGTGGAAATGCCGGAGTCTGAAGTCGGTAGTTCCCATTATCGAGTGCTGTTTTTAACCGCTTTTATTCTTTTTGTCTTCACGTTTGTCTTTAACACATTGGCAGAGCTGATCCGTCAGCGTTTGCGTGACAAATACAGCAACCTTTAACCGAGATGAGAATGCGCATGCGTCCATGGATAAAATCTGGCACTCCTTGGGTTTGGATGACGGCCGGAATGGTCAGCGTCAGTCTGATTGCGATTCTTGGGGTGCTGTTATTGCTCGGCTATCGAGGCTTAGGCTATTTCTGGCCGACACCGGTCACCAGCTTTGAAGTGAAGAGTGAGCAGGGAGTAGAAACCGTGGTCGGGCAAATATACCGAACCGATCAGGTTGATGCGACGCAGCTCAAAGATGCAGGTGTTGTATTGCCAGCCTATCGCCAGCCCAGCTACCAACGTTTGGTGGTAAAAACCGGTAACCGTGAGCAAGAAGGGATCGATTTTCGTCAATTGCTGGCGTTTCAGATAAAAAGTCAGCACACACCCGTTGAAATGGCGATGATCGAGCGAAATGAAAATGGCATGTTCTACGGCATGCCTCAAGCATACGTCGACGCCGGCGGCCACCAACATGCATTAGTGCTGTCTGAACTTTATCAACGCCTGGAAGATTTAGCGGCGCGTCGAGAGGTGATCAATGACATCGAGCAAGTACACCTAGCGAGCGTTAACTATCAGCTGGAGCAGCTGCGGCTGGAGGAAAAGTCCCTCTCATTAGATAGCCAGCTAAACACGGCAGAAAAAAAACGAATTGATAAGCGTCGTTCACAGCTGCTATCGCAATACCAGCAGTTAGAGAAAAAGCTCAAACAGCTGCGAGAAAAACAACAAACGGGTGCGCTTGTTGTTGAAGATAGCCACGGTGACGCCGTGGCGTTGCCTCTGCAAAATGTGATTAATGTTTGGTATCCCAACGCCATGAGTGCCGTTGATAAGCTTAAATTTTGGGGCTACCAGGTTGCGACCTTTTTATCCGAATCTCCACGAGACAGTAATGCGGCGGGGGGCGTTTTTCCGGCGATTTTTGGCACCGTTTTCTTGGTGCTATTGATGTCAGTGATTGTCACCCCGTTAGGGGTGCTCGCCGCGGTATATCTTCACGAATACGCGCCGAAAACGGCATTCACGCGTATTATTCGCATTGCCGTGGTTAACCTCGCCGGGGTACCGTCAATTGTGTACGGTGTGTTCGGGTTGGGCTTTTTTGTCTATTTTATCGGTGGCACCATTGACGATGTATTTTATCAAGCGGCGCAGCCGGCACCGGTTTTTGGGACACCAGGTATTCTCTGGTCGGCGTTAACCTTGGCGATCCTCACCTTACCTGTGGTGATTGTGTCTACAGAAGAAGGGTTGGCTCGGATCCCCACCAGTGTTCGCCATGGTGCGTTTGCCCTTGGGGCGACACAATCAGAAATGCTCTGGCGGGTGGTCCTGCCGATGGCCAGTCCTGCGATGATGACCGGGTTGATTTTAGCGGTTGCGCGCGCAGCCGGAGAAGTGGCGCCCTTAATGTTGGTGGGGGTGGTTAAGGTCGCCCCCTCTTTGCCAGTGGATGGTAATTTCCCGTTTTTACACTTAGAGCGGAAGTTCATGCATCTGGGCTACCATATTTATGATGTCGGCTTTCAAAGCGCGCACATCGAAACGGCGCGTCCTTTGGTATACGCCACGTCGTTTTTGCTTGTGTCTGTGATCGTGGCGCTCAATTTGTCCGCGATTGGTATTCGTCATTACTTGCGTGAAAAGTATCGCGCATTGGAATTATAACGATAAGGATCCCGCTCGATGTTTTCGATAACGCCACCCATAGGTGTCACGCCTAGCTTAGACTTGGGGAATTTGCCTGACGAGCAAACCGCGTTAGCTATTCGGGATCTCAACCTTTACTACGGGTCGACCCAAGCGCTGTTTGATATCAGTATGCGTATTCCCAAAGGGAAGGTCACTGCGTTTATCGGACCGTCTGGGTGTGGTAAATCGACATTGCTACGTTGTATTAATCGGATGAATGACTTGGTGGATGGTTGCCGTGTTCGAGGCGGGATCACCCTACACGGACAAAATATCTATCACCGCGACGTGGATGTGCCAGCATTACGCCGTCAAGTGGGGATGGTGTTTCAGCGTCCTAACCCTTTCCCCAAATCTGTCTATGAAAATGTTATCTTTGGACTGCGTTTACAAGGGATCAATGATCCTAGAACACTCGATGATGCCGTCGAGCGTTCATTGCGTGGCGCGGCATTATGGGATGAGGTGAAAGATCGCCTTAATGACAATGCGTTTGGGTTGTCCAGTGGGCAACAGCAACGGCTGGTGATCGCGCGGGCGATCGCGATTGAACCTGAAGTGTTGCTGCTTGATGAGCCATCGTCAGCGTTGGATCCCATCTCAACCTTGACCATTGAAGAGCTGATTAATGATTTAAAGAATCAATACACAGTGGTGATTGTTACCCATAATATGCAACAAGCGGCGCGGGTCTCGGATCAAACGGCGTTTATTAACATGGGACGCTTGGTGGAATACGCGGATACCGATACCTTGTTTACCACCCCACAAAACAAACAAACCGAAGACTACATCACCGGGCGCTACGGATAAGGAGCAGGCCTTGGATAACCACAATATTAGCCGTCATATTTCTGGTCAGTTTAACGCAGAGCTTGAAGCCATTCGCACCCACGTGCTGGCAATGGGCGGCTTGGTTGAGCGTCAGCTAACCGATGCGCTGCGCGCCATGCACAATCAAGATGTGGAGCTTGCGCGCCATGTTATTCGTGAAGATCACAAAGTGAATGGCATGGAAGTGGCGATTGATGAGGCATGTACACGCATCATTGCTAAACGTCAGCCCACCGCGAGCGATCTGCGACTGGTGATGGCTATCATTAAGACCATCACTGATCTTGAGCGCATTGGTGATGTTGCTGACAGTATCGCTAAAATGGCTCTCGACAACTCGAGCTATTCTCAGCAGCCGTTTTTGGTATCACTCGAAGCGTTAGGTCAGCGCGCCGCTAAAATGCTGCACGATGTGTTAGACGCCTTTGCGCGCATGGATATTGATGCGGCAATGAAAGTCTATCGTAAAGATGACTCGTTGGACCGTGAATACGAGGGGATTTTGCGACAGCTGATGACCTACATGATGGAAGATCCACGCTCGATTCCCAATGTGCTGAAAGTGATGTGGTCGGCCCGAGCCATTGAGCGAGTGGGCGATCGCTGTCAGAACATTTGTGAATACATCATCTATTTTGTCAAAGGCAAAGACGTTCGCCACATTCAAAAAGAGGAGCTGGAAAAGCTCCTCAAATAATCGCTACTCGTCGTCTATCCAGTCACTGACGGCGTCTGGGACAAAGCTCTGGTCATGCAAAGGCATACGCACGTAACCTTCCTTATTGATTTCTGGGAGGGTGACTGCGGGGTAGTCAATTTCTTGGTAAGGGATTTGTGAGAGTAAGTGAGCGATGCAATTGAGCCGAGCGTGCTTTTTGTTATCGGCTTCCACCACCCACCAAGGGCTTTCTTTGGTGTCGGTGTAGGCAAACATGCGGTCTTTGGCTTCACTGTATTGCACCCAACGACTACGAGACTCGAGATCCATGGGGCTGAATTTCCAACGCTTTATTGGGGTGTTAATCCGCTCCGCGAAGCGCTTTTCTTGCTCCTCGTCCGATACCGAAAACCAGTATTTAATTAAGATGATCCCAGAACGGATCAACATTCGCTCAAGCTCGGGGCACGTACGAAGGAACTCTTCATATTCTTCATCGCTGCAAAAGCCCATGACTCGCTCGACGCCGGCGCGGTTATACCAACTACGGTCGAACAAGACAATTTCACCACCGGCGGGTAGGTGCTCAATATAACGCTGAAAATACCACTGTGTGCGTTCACGCTCTGTGGGCTTATCTAGCGCGACGACTCGACAAACACGCGGATTGAGCTTTTCGGTGATCCGTTTAATCACGCCGCCTTTACCGGCGGCATCGCGCCCTTCAAAAATGACCACTACTTTCAACTGCTCTTGCTTGACCCATTCTTGAAGTTTGACCAACTCAGTCTGTAATTCGGTTAGCTTTTTCTCGTAGTGTTTTTTGCTGATCTTGTGTGCTTTTTTATCCGACAAGGCCGCTCTCCTTTTACCACAGCGATGGGATCACGGTAGAAAACTCACTTTTCGGATGCAATGGATTCAAGTAGCGAAAGCGTATATCACCTCAAAAGACTAGAGTGGGTCACATTGCCATGTTGTCTGATCACGGCATTACACAGAGGTTTAAAACGATTGAGCAATGGCTTTGACGAGACGAATGCGTTCCGGATCGGTGATCGGATAACTGCCATCGTCCCCATCGCCCATCGATGCGCAGGCGTTTGATTGCATGACGCTTACTTGCTCGGTGCGTGCCGACAAGTGGATTTCACGTGCGCCGGTGGTCGTTAAAATCGCTTGTGCATTGTCGGGGGTCACGCCTGCGCCTGGCATGATGGCCAATGAGGTATGGCGTGTGGCGTCCACCCATTGTTTGAGTGCCTCTTTTCCCTGCCAAGCATTCGTCGCTTGCCCGGAGGTGAGAATGCGTTCAATCGTCGGGCGGGCAAGGATTGCTTCGAGCGCCGCGTGAGGGTCTTGGCAGTGATCAAATGCGCGGTGGAAAGTCACTCCCATTCCCTTTGCTTGGGCAAGCATGGCATCAATAGCCGGCAAGTCGAGTTGACCACTTGGCGTGAGTGCGCCGATCACCACACCTGCACACCCAGCTTGGTGGGCGTTGGCGATATCTTGCAGCATCACTTCAATCTCTTCACTGGCATAGACGAAGTCGCCTTCTCGCGGTCGGATAATCGCATAAATAGGGATCCGCGCTTTCTGAGCGGCTTGTTGCATATAGCCATCACTTGGGGTTAAACCACCGAGGCGCAGTGCGCTGCACAGTTCCACTCGATCCGCACCAGCGTGCTCAGCAAGCGATAACGAACGAATACTATCAATACAAACTTCAACCAAGACAGACATATCACCCCTTTGACGAAACGAACCGTATCAAGATAGTCCACGCTATTGTGACAGGGTGAGAGGTAATTACCTAGTGTTAGATTGGAAATGGCTTGATAAGAGAAGAGCCTGAGTAAGGCGAGGTGGGATAGATAAAAAAGGGCCCGGTTTGCCGGGCCTCATTATTGTCTCACATTGTCCAGTGCAGGGCACTTGACCTTATTACAGGTCGTCAGTGTGCTCAGACAGATATGCAGCTACACCTTCAGGTGACTCAGCCATACCCGCTTTACCTTCTTCCCACTGTGCAGGGCAAACTTCACCGTTTTTCTGGTGGAAGTTCAGTGCGTCAACCATGCGTAGCATTTCGTCGATGTTACGGCCTAGTGGTAGGTCGTTAACAACTTGGTGACGAACCACACCTTCCTCGTCGATAAGGAAAGAACCACGGAACGCAACGCCAGCTTCTGGGTGCTCAACGTCGTATGCTTTACAGATTTCGTGCTTAACGTCAGCAACCAGTGGATACTTCACAGCGCCGATGCCGCCGTCTTCGACAGCCGTTTTACGCCACGCGTTGTGTGAGAACTGAGAGTCGATAGACACACCGATAACCTCAACGCCTTTAGCTTGGAAGTCGCTCAGGCGCTTATCGAATGCGATCAGCTCTGATGGGCACACGAAAGTGAAGTCGAGTGGGTAGAAAAAGACAACCGCTTTTTTGCCTTTGGTGAACTCTTTCAGGTTGAAGTTATCAACGATTTCGCCATTACCTAGTACGGCAGCGGCAGTAAAATCTGGTGCTTGACGACCTACGAGTACCATATCTCAGCTCCTAGTTTAAATGTTTGCCTGATAATCAGGTTCCTATATAAGCGAGACAAACTATAGCTAACTTGTTAGATTGAAAAAAGTGGAATTAATAGATTGTAATAATCGAAAAATACGATTGTTTAAAATATGACTGTATGAACAAATATCCGTCTTTAAAGCAGCTACACTATCTGGTTACCCTCTCCGAAACGCGGCATTTTGGCGAAGCGGCGAAATTGTGTTTTGTGAGCCAGTCGACCTTGAGCGCTGGGATCCAAAACCTCGAGGATCTGATTGGTGCTCAGCTCATTGAGCGTGACAATAAAACCTTGGTACTCACTGGGATGGGCGAAGAGGTGGTGCGCCGTAGCCGAGAAATCCTAGCGCGCAGTCAGGATTTGATGGAGCTAACGCAAGTTAAATCAGATCCTATGCACGGCAAAGTACGGCTGGGCTGCATCCCTACCATCGCGCCATTCTTATTGTGTGATGTGGTGCAGCAAGTCAACCGACATTACCCCAACTTAGATTTGTTGTTGCGTGAGGACACCACGGCGAACTTACTCACCGCGCTCAAACACGGCGAAATGGATATCCTTATCCTCGCGCTGCCAATGGATATTGGCACCATGACCCGTCGCGTGGTGGGGCGTGATCCGTTTAAAATGGTGATGAGCCAAAAGCAAGCTGCGCAGCTTGAGTTACCCATCGATTATGACGCGCTGCCCGATGAATCTGTTTTCTTGCTTGAGCGAGAACACTGCCTCACTGACCATGCTGTTTCTGCCTGTCAGATGACGGCCTCACAGAAGATTAACCCATTTATGGCAACCAGCTTACACACCTTGGTGCAAATGGTCGCAAACGGCAATGGTGTGACCTTTATACCGCAAATGGCGATTGATCATGGCTTAATTGATAACCTCGACGTGCATTTAGAAACGCCGCCGGGAGAAGCGGCCTACCGTGATATAGGAGTGGTCTGGCGACCCTCTTCGAGTCGGATTAATACGTTTAACCAGCTCGCTGATCTGGTCGCAGGACTACTTTCCCCAACAGCTAGGGAGTAAAAAGCCTAAAATAAGTTATTTACACTGATATTTTTGCCTTTTTGCAGCATGATTGTTTGTTTAAGGGCGTTGAAAATGACACCAAAGCCGTTGGATTATTATCACGAAAAAAGCAGCACCCCAGGGTGCTGCTTTTTGTTTTTACATATAAGTCATTGAAGTTAAAGTATTTTTTTATTTTTTCGCCACAGGGTAAAGCGCTTGTTGTGTAATTTAATTACGTAACTGATTACAAAGTGGTGACAAAATTATGATCCCCGTAGCAGTGTTATATCATTCTGATAATGGTCATAAAAAAGCGCATTCGAGCTTATACTCTAAACTGTTTAAGTGTTTGTTTTTAATTTATTTTAATAATTTACCATTCCGTTTTTGTTTTGTTCTTGGTTGATTTTTGCGCGAATGTAAGCCAACGTAATAACACAAGTGCTGCACGAGAGCCCAAGCGCGTGTAGTAAATAATAGTGTTGTGATTGGATTACAAATGATAAGCCAGGGAGGCGATATGACGGAAGCGTGCTCAACCTTACGCGAATCGTTGGTGATTAACGAGACAGTCACCGCAGAGCAGGCAGAAATCTTAACCGATGATGCATTGTGCTTTTTAGCCAGTCTCGCTGAGCGTTATGCGGCGCGCGTACCCACACTGTTAGCGGCGCGTGAGGCGCGTCAACAACGCATTGATGCGGGAGAGCTGCCCGACTTTCTTCCGGAGACGCAATCGATCCGCCAAGCGGATTGGACCATCCGTGGCATTCCCGAGGATTTACAAGATCGGCGGCTAGAAATTACCGGACCGGTAGACCGGAAGATGGTGATCAACGCACTCAACGCCAACGTGAAAGTTTTCATGGCGGACTTTGAAGACTCCTTTGCGCCAGCGTGGCCACAAGTGGTTGACGGGCAGCGTAATTTGCGCGATGCCGTGAATGGCACCATCAGTTATCAGCACCCTGATACAGGCAAACGCTATCAGCTAAATGAGGACCCAGCACGCCTTATTTGCCGTGTGCGTGGCTTGCACCTGACCGAAAAACACGTGACGTGGCAGGGTAAACCAATTCCAGGGGCCCTGTTCGACTTCGCTCTTTACTTTTTCCATAACTACCGTCGTTTACTCGAGACGGGATCGGGGCCTTATTTCTACCTGCCTAAACTTCAAGCATATCAAGAAGCCGCGTGGTGGAGTGAGGTGTTTTCCTTTGCCGAAGACGAGTTTGGGCTAAGCCGTGGCACCATCAAAGCGACCGTGCTGATTGAAACCTTGCCCGCCGTGTTCGAAATGGATGAGATTTTGTATCACCTTCGTGATCACATCGTCGCCCTTAACTGTGGTCGCTGGGATTATATCTTTAGCTATATCAAAACATTGCGTAATCATCCGGACCGCGTGTTGCCGGACCGCCAAGTGGTGACCATGGATAAGCCTTTCCTTAACGCTTACTCGCGTTTACTGGTCAAAACGTGCCATAAGCGTGGCGCGTTGGCGATGGGTGGCATGGCAGCCTTTATTCCCAGTAAAGACCCGGCTGAAAACCAGCAGGTGCTAGAGAAAATTGAAAAGGATAAAACCTTAGAAGCCAATAATGGCCACGATGGCACCTGGATTGCGCATCCAGGGCTGGCTGACACGGCTCGCGCGATTTTCGACCGTGCACTTGGCGATAAGCCGAATCAACTTACGGTGACCCGCGAGCAAGATGCTGAGATTACTGCTGCAGAGCTGCTGGCGCCTTGCGATGGCGAACGCACAGAGGCGGGAATGCGACATAACATTCGCGTGGCGGTGCAGTACATTGAAGCGTGGATTTCAGGTAACGGATGTGTGCCTATTTATGGCTTGATGGAGGACGCGGCCACGGCTGAAATCTCACGTGCGTCGATTTGGCAATGGATTAAGCATCAAAAACCACTGAGCAACGGCAAGGTGGTGACCAAGGCGTTGTTCTCTCAGTATCTTGCCGAGGAAATGGCGGTGCTTGAAAAAGAGCTAGGCGCAGAGCGCTTTGCGCAAGGACGGTACCGGCAAGCGGCAACCTTGATGGAAACGCTGACTACCAGTGATGAGCTGGTTAACTTTTTAACCTTACCGGGTTATGAGTATTTGCCGTAATGGGCATGGAAGCACAATAACAAACATGGAATGACAGTAAGGGGCTGGTACAGCCCTGCTAACAAAGAGGAATGGAACATGACTTTGACTCGCCAACAACAAATCGCTGAACTGGAAAAGGATTGGGCGGAAAACCCGCGCTGGAAACAGGTTAAGCGCCCCTACACGGCTGAAGAAGTCGTCAATATGCGTGGCTCGTTTGTGCCGGAGAATACCGTCGCTAAGCGGGGAGCTGCCAAACTATGGGATTTGGTCAATGGCAGTGCCAAAAAAGGCTACGTCAACTGCTTGGGCGCATTGACAGGCGGTCAAGCGGTGCAGCAAGCCAAAGCGGGTATTGAAGCGATTTATCTGTCTGGTTGGCAGGTGGCGGCTGACAACAACACAGCCTCGAGTATGTATCCAGACCAGTCGTTGTATCCGGTTGATTCCGTTCCCGCTGTCGTTAAGCGCATTAATAATGCGTTTCGCCGAGCGGACCAAATTCAGTGGTCGAAAGGGGGCTCACCGGAAGAGGGCACCGACTATTTCTTACCGATTGTAGCGGATGCCGAAGCCGGCTTTGGTGGTGTGCTTAACGCCTACGAGCTGATGCGTAACATGATTGAAGCTGGCGCTGCCGGTGTTCACTTTGAAGATCAGCTCGCCTCAGTGAAAAAATGTGGCCACATGGGCGGAAAAGTGTTGGTGCCAACCCAAGAGGCGGTACAAAAATTGGTCGCGGCGCGCTTAGCTGCCGATGTGGCGGGCACCGATACGCTGGTCATTGCGCGTACTGATGCCAACGCGGCCGATCTATTGACCTCTGATTGCGACCCATACGACAAGGACTTCATCGTAGGTGAGCGCACAGCCGAAGGGTTTTATCGCGTGCGTCCTGGGATTGAGCAAGCCATTTCTCGAGGCCTAGCTTATGCGCCGTATGCCGATTTGATTTGGTGCGAGACCGCGAAACCGGACTTGGAAGAAGCACGACAGTTTGCTGAAGCCATTCATGCTCAGTATCCAGACCAGCTTTTGGCTTATAACTGCTCACCGTCTTTCAACTGGGAGAAAAACCTGGACGCCGAGACGATAGCGCGTTTCCAACAAGAACTGTCTGATATGGGCTATAAGTACCAGTTCATTACCTTAGCGGGTATTCATAACATGTGGTACAACATGTTCGACTTGGCGCATGCTTATGCGCAAGGTGAGGGCATGCGTCACTACGTTGAAAAGGTTCAGCGTCCAGAGTTCGCTGCCGCTGAGCGTGGCTATACCTTTGTCGCGCACCAGCAAGAAGTGGGTACTGGGTATTTTGATCAGATGACCAATATTATCCAAGGTGGGCAATCATCGGTCACGGCATTAACGGGCTCGACGGAAGAAGATCAATTCTAATCGCGCGATACCGGTTATCAACCTGATAAAAAGGGAGTCTCACACTCCCTTTTTTATTTATTCTCCCTCTTCAACCGGCTCACTTTCTTCTTGGATCTCCAGCAATGTTGACGCGATGGCGACAAAATCACTGTCGGTGATGATCCCAACCAAACGTTGGTGCTTCACCACCGGTAAGCAGCCTATTTTACGCTCGAGCATGGTTAGCGCTGCAGCCCGTAGTGACGCCCCGGGGTCGACTGTGACCAGTTGCCGCTCGATAAAGTGTGATAGGGGAGTATGGATCTGGTGATCTCCATTGGTCGTTTTGCCTAGTGAAGAGGCTTGTGCTGACAGCACATCTCTTTGTGTGACCAGTCCTAACAAACGCTCATCATCGTCAACGATGGGGAGATGGCGAAAGCGCTCGGCGCGCATTAAACGGTGCGCGTCATCCAGGGTATGGTCAGGGCTAAGCGTGTGTGGATGCCGGGTCATCATATCATCAACAATAAACATGGCACCTCCTTGTCATCAGTACACAGGGATACTTTTACTGTAGTGCAGTTGTACCGGGTTAGGCGTGATATGCATCAAGATAACTACGCGCATCGAGGCAAATGTTGTGTTCATTGGCGCCTGTGTAAACGATGCCTGAATCAAGCATCCAGCTTGCTTGATCTTCACGGTGGGCTACCTATACTAGCGGCCTGCTTTTTATCTAGGCAAATGTCATGCAATTATCCGATTTTCACTTTGAACTCCCCGATGAGTTAATTGCGCGCTATCCGCAACCGGATCGCAGTGCAAGTCGCTTATTGTCACTCGATGGCACAAGCGGTGAGGTGGTACATCGTCAGTTTAAGGATATCCTCGATCTGGTTGAGCCAGGGGATTTGATGGTGTTCAACAACACGCGTGTGATCCCCGCGCGCGTGTACGGCCGCAAAGCGTCGGGGGGTAAAATAGAGGTGCTGGTGGAGCGTGTGCTCGACGAACGTCGTTTCCTCGCCCATGTGCGCGCCTCTAAAGCACCTAAACCCGGCGCCGAATTATTCCTCGGCGATGAAGGACAGGTCCCAGCAAAGATGGTGGCACGCCATGATGCTCTGTTCGAAATCCAGCTACACGACGATAAAGGCGTGGTAGATACGCTTAACGACATCGGCCATATGCCGTTGCCGCCATACATCGACCGCCCAGATGAAGAGAGCGATAAAGAACGCTATCAAACCGTGTATAACCAAAAGCCTGGGGCCGTCGCTGCGCCAACGGCGGGGTTACACTTTGACGATGCCATTATGGCAGCGCTTAAAGAAAAAGGCGTCAATATTGCTTTTGTCACCTTGCACGTGGGAGCCGGAACGTTCCAACCGGTTCGGGTCGACAACATTGAAGAGCACACCATGCACGCTGAGTATGCTGAAGTGCCGCAAGAGGTGGTTGATGCGGTCAATCAAACGCGAGCACAAGGCAAGCGGGTGATTGCGGTGGGAACCACCTCGGTGCGTTCACTGGAAAGTGCGGCACAGGCGGCCAAGCAAAAAGGTGAGCCACTGTCCCCGTTTTTTAATGACACCCAGATTTTTATCTATCCGGGGTATGAATGGCAGCTAGTGGATGTATTGGTGACCAATTTTCACTTGCCGGAATCCACCTTGATCATGTTGGTAAGCGCGTTTGCCGGTTACCAGCATACCATGGCCGCTTATCGTGCGGCGGTTGAAGAACGCTATCGCTTTTTCAGCTATGGCGATGCCATGTTTATTACCCGTCAGCACCACTGACGACATGATGAGAACACGGGCTCTTATGTCCGTGTGCGCTATGCTTGCGGCAGGGTAAACCTGTTAGCATAAGACACACGCCAGACTGTTTCTCTGGCACTGAGGAGGATTCGTGGAATACGAACTGAAAAAAACCGACGGACGCGCTCGCCGTGGCCGCTTAATCTTTGAACGCGGCACTGTGGAAACGCCGGCTTTTATGCCGGTGGGTACCTATGGCACCGTCAAAGGGATGACGCCTGAAGAAGTGAAAGGGACTGGGGCGGAGATCCTATTAGGGAACACTTTTCATCTATGGCTACGCCCAGGTCAGGAAATTATGCGACTGCACGGGGATTTGCATGACTTTATGCAGTGGCATGGCCCTATTTTGACCGACTCTGGCGGTTTCCAAGTGTTCAGTTTGGGCGATATCCGTAAAATCACCGAAGAAGGGGTGCACTTTCGCAACCCAGTGAACGGCGATCGCATCTTTATGGACGCGGAAAAATCGATGGAGATCCAATATGACTTGGGATCAGACATCGTGATGATTTTTGATGAGTGTACGCCCTATCCTGCCACGCATGACGAAGCGAAAAAGTCGATGGAGATGTCACTACGCTGGGCAAAACGTAGCCGCAATCACTTTGACAAATTAGGTAACAAAAATGCCTTGTTTGGTATTGTACAAGGCGGCGTGTACGAGGACTTGCGAGATGTCTCTGTAGAAGGTCTTACCGAGATCGGTTTTGATGGGTATGCCGTTGGCGGCCTAGCGGTCGGGGAGCCGAAAGAAGACATGCACCGGATCTTGGAGCACACTTGTCCACAGCTGCCAGAGGATAAACCGCGCTATCTGATGGGCGTGGGGAAACCTGAAGATTTGGTCGAAGGGGTTCGCCGTGGTGTCGACATGTTTGATTGTGTGATGCCGACACGAAACGCACGTAATGGCCACTTGTTTATTACTGGCGGTGTGATCAAGATCCGCAATGCGAAACATAAAAGTGATACCTCGCCTCTGGATCCCGAGTGTGACTGTTACACTTGCCGCCACTACAGCCGTGCTTACCTCTACCATTTAGACCGCTGTAATGAGATCCTAGGCGCGCGACTCAACACCATCCACAACTTACGCTACTATCAGCGCGTGATGGAAGGTTTGCGTAACGCGATTGACGAAGGTAGATTAGATGCCTTTGTAGCGGATTTCTACGCGCGTCGTGGCAAGGAAGTGCCGCCGCTCGATTAATTTCGAATTCAACAACTAGAACGAGGACGTGATTGAATGTTTATCTCACAAGCTCACGCAGCCGCTGAAGCCGCACCACAAGGTGGCGGAATGCAGCTTTTTATCATGCTTGGTCTCTTTGCGGTGATTTTTTACTTTATGATCTACCGCCCGCAATCTAAGCGTGTCAAAGAGCACAAAAACCTTATGGCATCTATGAGCAAAGGGGACGAAGTGCTAACCGGAGGTGGTTTAGTGGGTAAGATCACTCAAATCGCTGAAGACAATGACTTTATTGTGATTGCACTCAACGATAATAACGAAGTGACCATCAAAAAAGACTTCGTGACGGCAGTACTGCCTAAAGGTACTATCCAGTCTCTCTAATTCTCGCAACCATAAAGGATGCATGCTGTGCTAAACCGTTATCCTTTGTGGAAGTACATCATGGTGCTAATAACACTGGTTATTGGCATCGTGTATGCGCTTCCCAATTTATACGGTGAAGATCCAGCAGTACAAATTTCCGGGGCGCGTGGCGCCTCGGTAGATATGACTGCGTTGGACTCCATCAAACAGACCCTCGAATCGAACGACCTTTCCTACCAATCCATTGCGCTCGAAGACGGTACCGTCTTAGCCCGCTTTAAAGACACGGAAGCACAAATCAGTGCCCGTGATGCCTTGATGTCGCGTTTCGACAGTGATGACTATGTGGTTGCCTTAAACTTGGCGCCTGCAACGCCATCGTGGCTGGATACGCTGGGTGCTACCCCGATGAAGCTTGGCCTAGACCTACGTGGTGGGGTGCACTTCCTGATGGAAGTGGACATGGATGCAGCATTAGAAAAGCTGATCACCCAGCAAGAAGACAGCTTCCGCACCGACTTACGTGAAGCGCGTATCCGTTATCGTGGTTTACGAATAGAAGATAACACCCGTGTTGTGGTGAATCTGCGTAATGCCGAAGACACCAATAAAGCGCTAGAACTGCTCTCGAACAACTACCTCGACATGAACTTTTCTGTCGATGAAGATGAAGGGCGATTAGCCGCGGTTTACAAAGAAGAGCGCCTCAAAGAAATTCGTAACTACGCGGTGGCGCAAAACATTACGATTCTGCGCAACCGTGTGAATGAACTGGGTGTGGCCGAGCCTTTGGTGCAACGTCAGGGCGCAAGCCGTATTGTGGTTGAACTCCCCGGTGTGCAAGACACGGCACGCGCGAAAGAAATTCTTGGTGCCACCGCGACCTTGGAATTCCGCGAAGTGGATCAGGACGCTGACCTATCTGCCGCCATGGCAGGCCGAGTGCCACCGGGCAGCGAGTTGATGCGTACTCGAGATGGTCGTCCCGCCGTGCTGAAAAAGCGGGTCATTTTGACGGGCTCGCACATTACTGACGCTAGCTCCTCCCGCGATGAATACAGCCGACCACAAGTTAACATCTCTCTCGACAGCGAGGGCGGTGACAAAATGGCGGACTTCAGTAAGCGTAACATTGGTGAGCTGATGGCCACCGTGTTTGCAGAATACAAAGACAGTGGCGAGCGTGACGAAGACGGCAAAGTGATCTTGGAAAAACACGAAGAAGTGATTAACCAAGCCACGATCCAGTCTGCTTTGGGACGTAATTTCCGCATTACCGGCATTGATTCTGCCGCCGAAGCACATAACTTGGCGCTGCTGCTGCGCGCAGGTGCCTTGATTGCGCCTATCTCGATTGTTGAAGAGCGCACCATTGGTCCATCAATGGGTCAGCAAAACATCAATATGGGTGTGCAAGCCTGTATCTGGGGCTTGGTGGCGGTGATGGTCTTCACCTTGATTTACTATCGTCGCTTTGGTCTGTTTGCTAACTGTGCCTTGCTCGCCAATATCGTCTTGATTATCGGTATTATGTCTTTGATCCCAGGGGCGACCATGACACTGCCTGGTATTGCCGGTATTGTCCTGACGGTGGGGATGGCGGTCGATGCCAACGTGCTGATTTTTGAGCGTATCCGCGAAGAAATCCACGAAGGCCGTAACCCTCAACATGCAATCGACCGTGGTTATTCTAACGCGTTTAGTACCATCGCCGATGCCAATATCACCACGCTGATCACCGCAATCATCTTGTTTGCTGTGGGAACAGGCGCGATAAAAGGCTTCGCGGTGACACTGTCGATCGGTATTTTGACCTCGATGTTTACCGCCATCATTGGTACGCGTGCACTGGTTAATCTGGTGTACGGCGGTAAGCGCGTCAAGAAGCTGTCGATTTAAGGGAGTCCAAGCATGTTTCAAATATTTAAACCGGACATGTCGATCAACTTTATGCGTTGGTCTAAATTGGCCTTCGTGTTGTCCATCGCCATGATTGCCGCGTCTGTCGTCACCCTATCCACTAAGTGGCTTAACTGGGGGCTCGACTTTACCGGTGGTACCTTGATAGAAGTGGGCTTTGAACAGCCCGCTGACTTACCGCAAATTCGTGAGTCACTGGCGGCTGACGGCTTTGGTGACGCCGTGGTACAAAACTTCGGTAGTGCCACTGATGTGATGGTGCGCCTGCGTCCGCGTGATGATATGGAAGGCGAGAACCTCGGTAATGAGGTGCTCAATGCCATCAAAACGGGTACGGGTGACCAGGTAGAAATGCGCCGCATCGAGTTTGTTGGCCCGAATGTGGGTGACGAGCTGACCGAAGCGGGTGGGTTGGCGATCATCATCGCGCTGGTCTGTATCCTGATCTACGTGTCGTTCCGTTTCGAGTGGCGCTTGGCCGCGGGGGCGGTGATGGCACTGGCGCACGATGTGATCATTACCTTGGGTATTTTCTCCTTGTTCCAAGTCGAAGTGGACTTGACCATCGTCGCTGCGTTGCTGACGGTGGTGGGGTACTCGTTGAACGATACCATCGTGGTGTTCGACCGTATTCGTGAAAACTTCCGTAAGCTGCGTAAAGGTGAGTCAGATGAAATCATTAATGCGTCTGTCTCTCAGACCCTGAGTCGAACCACCATTACCTCGGGCACGACTTTGTTTGTGGTGATTGCACTGTTCACCTTGGGTGGAACCATGATCCACGGCTTTGCGATGGCCTTGCTGATTGGTATCACTGTGGGTACCTACTCTTCAATCTACGTGGCGTCTGCTCTGGCATTGAAGCTGGGTATTGCGCGTGAGCACCTGTTGGTGCCAGAAGTGGAAAAAGAAGGGCAAGAGTTTGACGCGATGCCTTGATGCGCTCGCCCCGCGTTTGTTGCGGGGCGAATTGCACACTCGGTGTGCGTCGCAGCCAGTATGGCACTCTGTGTTAAAGAGACAGCCGATGATTTGACGGCATAAAAAAAGCGACGCTCACCGAGCGTCGCTTTTTTATACCCAGAGGGAAGCATTATTTTTTCATCGACTCAGGGGCGTTCTCGCGCACTTTGGCCAGCATGCCTTTTACGACGCGTGGTGCACCGCTTACCACGTTACCGCTACGCATGTAGTCGGTTCCGCCGTTAAAGTCGGTACAAATCGCCCCAGCTTCACGGGCAATCAATTCGCCTGCCGCGATATCCCACGGTTTCAGGCCAAGCTCAAAAAAGCCATCAACACGGCCTGCGGCCACATAGCAAAGATCCAACGCGGCAGAGCCGGTGCGACGGAAATCAGCACAATCAACGAATAACGCGCTCACGACCGCCATAAAGCCTTCAGCGTGTTGCTTTGCTTTGAAGGGGAAGCCCGTCGCTAAGATGGTGCCGTCGAGCTCTTTGGCGCTACCGGTACGAATACGCTTGTTATTGAGTTGTGCGCCAGCACCACGTTGTGCGGTGAATAGCTCATTACGGATAGGGTCGTAAACGCAGCCGATCTCAGTGCGGCCTTTAATACGCACCGCGATAGACACGCTGAAATGGGGAAAGTCGTTAACGAAGTTGGTGGTGCCATCCAGTGGGTCGATGATCCATTGATAGTCGCTATCTTTCCCTTCAGCCACGCCTGACTCTTCGC
Organism: Salinivibrio sp. ML198; assembly: GCF_001996015.1. Classification (NCBI taxonomy): domain Bacteria; kingdom Pseudomonadati; phylum Pseudomonadota; class Gammaproteobacteria; order Vibrionales; family Vibrionaceae; genus Salinivibrio; species Salinivibrio sp. ML198. The sequence goes on along the minus strand of NZ_MUEZ01000008.1, from coordinate 131,460 downwards.
CAACGATGGTGTGGTCCGGGTAGGACTTTTTGATGATGTCGATGATGATTTGTTCTGCCGCTTTGTCGACATTAGTGACAAAGTCATTACTGCCTTTTTGCGCGGTTTCGATGTTGTCTCTGTTTTCTGCAGATTTGGCGATAAAGTCGCCAGCCTTCCGTGCAGCACGGACGGCGATGTTTAGCATCGGATGCATACGGTTTTCCCAACGGATGTTAAAGAACGAAAGCGGGGCGGAGTATAACAGAGCCAGAGCAAAAGGAAAGTGGGTATTTTTTGACCGTCGCGACGTCCGTGAACTGGCGCGACACGCTTAGCTGAGAAGTATTATCGATTGCACTGTGATAAACTGCGCAGATCTAACAGACACCTGCCCACCCCATCAAGGGTGCACAGCGTAAGAGACGAAAACAACATCATGCTAGATCAAATCCGCGTCGTATTGGTGGGAACTTCCCATTCCGGTAATATTGGCTCAGCCGCTAGGGCAATGAAAGTCATGGGGCTTAGCAATATGACCCTCGTGGCCCCCGAATGTGAAGTGGATGGCCAAGCCATTGCGTTGGCGGCCGGTGCCAGTGATATCGCCAACAATGCGCGGGTCGTCGGGACCTTAGAAGAGGCAGTGGCAGACTGTGGCCTTGTGGTGGGAACCAGTGCAAGAAGCCGGACACTCGAGTGGCCGATGCTCGATGCGCGCGAATGCGGTAAAAAGGCCGTGGAAGAGGCGAGTACTCACCCGGTGGCGATTGTCTTTGGTCGCGAGCGCACTGGCTTGACCAATGAAGAGCTGCAGACCTGCCATTATCATGTGTCGATTCCGTCCAACCCAGACTATAGCTCATTGAACTTGGCGATGGCGGTACAAACCCTGTGCTATGAAATGCGCGTCGCTTGGCTAGACAGTCAAGCCTATCAAGGCCCCACGCTGGAACAAACCTACCCTTTAAATGAAGAGCTTTCACGGTTTTATCAGCACCTAGAAACGGTCCTTAGCAAAACCGGATTTATCCGTACTCAGCATCCCGGGATGGTGATGACCAAGTTACGTCGGCTCTTTAACCGAGCGCGACTTGAGAGCCAAGAGTTAAATATTTTACGGGGGGTGCTGTCATCCATCGAAAAAGTGACCCAACAAGCGGCATCGCGCGAGCAAAATACCGATAATCATCGCGCTCAGTGATCCTTTCAACCGAGCATGCGTAACTTAGGGTGAAAACCTGACAAAAATACTCAGGTAAATACTTGACCAAATTACTCGGGTATGTAACTATCTGAGCATCTATTCACCACAGGTAGCGTGTTATGAGATTGACTTCGAAAGGCCGTTATGCGGTTACCGCCATGCTCGATGTGGCGCTTCATGCCGAGCAGGGTCCTGTACCACTGGCGGACATCTCTGAGCGTCAAGGCATTTCCTTGTCTTATCTTGAGCAACTTTTTTCACGGCTCCGCAAGTCGGGGTTGGTGACAAGTGTACGTGGTCCCGGCGGCGGCTATCGCCTCGGTATTGCGGCAAGTGACATTGCCGTGGGGGCCGTGATTGCTGCCGTTGACGAATCTGTCGACGCGACCAAGTGTCAAGGTAAAGCGGATTGCCAAGGCGGCACCCGTTGTTTAACACATACTCTGTGGCACGACTTAAGTGCCCGAATTAGCGGCTTTTTAAACGACATCACGCTCGGTGAGCTGATGCATGATAACGAAGTGAAGCAAGTAGCAGATCGTCAGGACGCTAAACTGGATGCCTCATTGGCGCCCAGAAACACATTTAGCTCGAAGGTCAAACAAGATAGCGCCACCATAGGCGTAAACGTTCGCTCCTGATGACCAATGTCGGTGTAATTGGAGAAAAACATGAAATTGCCCATTTATTTTGATTATTCAGCCACGTGTCCGGTGGATCCGCGCGTTGCTGAAAAAATGAGTCAGTACCTGACCATGGACGGGTTTTTTGGTAACCCGGCCTCTCGTTCACACCGCTTTGGCTGGCAAGCAGAAGAAGCGGTTGATACAGCGCGTGAGAACATTGCCAATTACTGCAATGCCGACCCACGTGAGATCGTGTTTACCTCTGGCGCGACTGAGTCAGACAACTTGGCTATCAAAGGTATTGCTAATTTCTACTCCAAGAAAGGCAAGCACATTATTACCTGCAAAACAGAGCATAAAGCCGTGCTTGACCCTTGCCGTCAACTGGAGCGTGAAGGCTTTGAGGTGACATATCTTGAGCCAGAAGAAAACGGCCTGGTCGATCTGAAGAAGCTCGAAGCGGCGATGCGTGATGACACGATTTTAGTGTCAATCATGCACGTGAATAACGAGATTGGCGTGATTCAAGATATCTCTGCGATTGGCGAGCTTTGTCGTGAACGTAAAATTATGTTCCACGTCGATGCGGCGCAGTCAGTGGGTAAAGTGCCACTGGACGTCAAAGAGATGAAAATCGATTTGATCTCATTCAGCGCACACAAAGCGTACGGCCCTAAAGGCATTGGTGCCTTATACGTTCGCCGTAAGCCACGCGTACGCATTGAAGCGCAAATGCATGGTGGTGGTCACGAGCGTGGTATGCGTTCAGGCACATTGCCTACTCACCAAATTGTGGGCATGGGTGAAGCGTTCCGTATCGCGAAAGAAGAGCGTGAGAAAGACTTCCAACATGCGCTGGCATTGCGCGAGCGTTTTTATGAAGGCGTGAAAGATTTAGAAGAAGTTTACGTCAATGGGGATTTGGAACAGCGTGTTCCACATAACCTAAACGTGAGCTTTGCCTTTGTTGAAGGCGAGTCATTGCTGATGGCGCTGAAAGATCTGGCGGTATCGTCAGGGTCTGCGTGTACCTCAGCAAGCCTTGAACCTTCCTATGTGCTTCGTGCGCTTGGACGCGACGATGAGCTCGCACATAGCTCGCTGCGCTTCTCATTTGGTCGCTTTACGACGGAAGAAGAAGTGGATTATGCGATTGAGAAAGTGCGTGAAGCAGTTAACAAGCTGCGTGAAATGTCACCACTTTGGGACATGTACAAAGACGGTATCGATCTAAGTACCGTTGAATGGGCGCACCACTAACTCGAATAACGCGCCAGCTGGCAACAGTGAGCAATCATATTGAGGAAACGATTATGGCTTACAGCGATAAAGTAATTGACCACTACGAAAACCCACGTAACGTTGGCTCGTTTGAGAAAGGCGACCCATCGGTTGGTAATGGCATGGTTGGTGCCCCTGCGTGTGGCGACGTCATGAAACTACAAATCAAGGTGAATGACGAAGGCATCATCGAAGACGCCAAGTTTAAAACATACGGCTGCGGCTCGGCGATTGCCTCGAGCTCACTGGTTACCGAGTGGGTGAAAGGCCGCTCGATTGACGACGCTGCTGCGATCAAAAACTCTGAGATCGCAGAAGAATTAGAGCTACCACCCGTCAAGGTGCACTGCTCTATCTTGGCGGAAGACGCCATTAAAGCGGCGGTCAGTGATTACAAGAAAAAACACCAGCAGTAAAACGAAGGGGTTGTTGATATATGGCTATTACCATGACACAGGCGGCAGCAGATCGCGTCAGAGCGTTTCTCAATAACCGTGGCAAAGGCATTGGCTTGCGCCTGGGCGTGAGAACGTCGGGGTGTTCAGGCATGGCCTATGTACTCGAATTTGCGGATGAGCTGCAAGAAGGCGATCAGGTTTTTGAGTACGATGATGTCAAGGTAATCGTCGATGGTAAGAGCTTGCTCTATCTCGAAGGGACAGAGCTGGATTTTGTTAAAGAAGGCCTGAATGAAGGTTTTCAATTCAACAACCCTAACGTGAGTAGTGAATGTGGTTGTGGCGAAAGCTTCAACGTGTAATCCGTGAGAGCACATGAATCATTTTGAACTTTTCGAGCTACCGTATCAGTTTGAGCTGGACGGTAGCTCGCTTTCTTCAACGTTTCGGGAATTGCAACGTCAGTACCATCCCGATAATGTTGCTAGCCAAGACGAGAAAACCCGTCTGCAGGCGGTACAGAAAGCATCGCAAGTGAATGACGCGTTTCAGACGTTAAAAGATCCGGTTCGACGCGCTGAGTATATGCTGACGTTGCAAGGTATTGACTTAAAAGACGAACAGCAAACCATGCAGGATCCTGAGTTCCTGATGCAGCAAATGACGTTGCGTGAGGAGCTCGAGTCGATTACCGATAGTCAAGATGAAGCGGCGCTGTTTGATTTTGGTGAAAAAGCCCAGTCACTCTACGACGCATTGATTCTAGAGGTTAAACAGGCATTGGCTGCGTCACAGTGGCAAGAGGCCGCCGTGATTGTGCGTAAACTCAAGTTCGCAGAAAAGCTTCGCCATGAAGTGGAGCGTGTCGAAGATCAGCTGATGAGTTGATCGCCCTTTCGCCTGTCAACGCAGTAAAGTTTAAGGATTAGACATGGCACTGTTACAAATTTCAGAGCCCGGTCAAAGTGCCGCGCCGCATGAGCACAAGCACGCGGTCGGCATCGATTTGGGTACCACCAACACCTTGGTGGCCACGGTACGAAGCGGTACCGCAACCACCTTGAACGACGAACAAGATCGACCACTGATCCCTTCTGTGGTCCATTACGGTGATGATGCCATTTCCGTGGGCTATGACGCCCTCCCACACGTGCAAACGGATAGCGCCAATACCTTGGTGTCTGTCAAACGCATGATGGGGCGTTCATTAGACGATGTGCAAGCCCGTTATCCGCAACTTCCTTATCAGTTTTCACAAACCGAAAATGGCTTGCCACAAGTGGAAACCCGCCGTGGCGCGATTAACCCAGTGCAGGGCTCGTCCGATATCTTACGCACCGTTCGCGAACGTGCGGAAAAAAGTTTGGGCGACGCGCTTGAAGGTGTGGTGATCACCGTACCTGCCTATTTTGATGACGCACAACGTGCGGGAACTAAAGATGCGGCGAAGCTGGCAGGCCTAAACGTGCTGCGTTTGCTTAACGAGCCTACCGCTGCGGCGATTGCTTATGGCCTTGATTCGGGCCAAGAAGGGGTAATTGCGGTCTATGACCTAGGTGGCGGCACCTTTGATATCTCGATTCTACGCTTGTCTCAGGGCGTGTTTGAGGTCATGGCGACCGGCGGCGATTCCGCATTGGGCGGAGACGACTTTGACCATCTACTCGAGCAATGGATCTGTGAGCAAGCCGGGTTTGACACCCTCAGTGGCGATCAGCGCCGTACCGTGCTGCACGCCGCCACGCAGGCGAAAATTGCCCTTTCTTCTGCTGACAGCGCGTCCATCGATGTGCTGGGGTGGCAAGGCGAGTTGAGCCGTGAAACGTTCGATCAATTGGTTGCTCCACTTATTAAGAAAACCTTGATGTCATGCCGCCGCGCATTAAAAGATGCCGGTGTCAGTGCCGATGAGGTGCTGGAAGTCGTGATGGTAGGCGGTTCTACCCGTGTTCCCGCCGTGCGTGAACAGGTTGGTACGTTTTTCGGTCGCGAGCCACTGACCAGCATCGATCCAGATAAAGTGGTTGCCGTTGGCGCCGCGACACAAGCTGATATTTTGGTGGGCAACAAACCAGACTCTGACATGTTGCTGTTGGATGTGATCCCGCTTTCTCTTGGTATCGAAACCATGGGCGGTTTGGTGGAGAAAATTATCCCACGCAACACCACCATTCCTGTGGCAAAAGCGCAAGAATTCACCACGTTTAAAGATGGCCAAACCGGCATGAAAGTGCATGTGGTACAAGGTGAGCGTGAAATGGTAGACGATTGCCGCTCATTAGCACGTTTTAGCCTCAAAGGCATCCCACCGATGACGGCGGGGGCGGCCCATGTTCGCGTGACTTATCAAGTAGATGCTGATGGCTTGTTGTCCGTGACGGCGATGGAAAAATCCACCGAAGTGGAAGCGTCTATCCAAGTGAAGCCCTCTTATGGCTTGAGTGATGATGAGATTGCCACCATGATCAAATCGTCATTTACCCATGCGGAAGAAGACAAAGATGCCCGCTACTTGGCGGAGCAGCGTGTGGAAGCCGATCGTGTGATCGAAGGCTTGCTGGTTGCCATGCAACAAGACGGGGATAACCTGCTCAACCCTGATGAGCAGCAAGCTTTGGTGAAAGAAATAGAAGCCTTGATTGCCTTGCGCAACGGTGATGATGGCGCCGCCATTGAAGCCGGGATCAAAGCATTAGACAAAGCCAGCCAGACCTTTGCGGCACGCCGCATGGATCAATCGATTCGTCATGCGTTGGCCGGCCAATCCATTGATGAGGTGTAATCATGCCTAAGATTATTGTTCTGCCGCACCACGAGTTATGCCCAGAAGGTGCGGAATTGGAAGCGAAAGAAGGGGAAACAGTCCTCGACGTGGCGTTGAAAAATGGCATTGGCATTGAACACGCGTGTGAAAAGTCGTGTGCGTGTACCACCTGCCATGTGGTGATCCGTGAAGGGTTCGACTCGTTAGACGAAAGTGATGAGCTAGAAGATGACATGCTCGACAAAGCGTGGGGGCTTGAGCCGGAGTCTCGCTTGGGTTGCCAAGCAAAAATTACCGATGAAGATTTGGTGGTTGAGATCCCGCGCTATACCTTGAATCACGCAGCCGAAAACCATTAATCCAAGGCTGTAACGGACGGAGAAGCAAGATGAGCTTAAAATGGACAGACTCGCTCGATATTGCAATCGAGCTTTGTGACGCCTACCCAGATGTCGATCCAACAACGGTTCGTTTTACTGATTTGCATCAGTGGATCACTGAACTGGATGATTTTGACGATGACCCAGAGCGTTCCAATGAGCGCATCCTCGAGGCGATCATCATGTGCTGGATGGATGAGAGAGACTGAGGGCTAGCTCTCGCGAGTGATTGATAATACTTGTGTTATCGTCTCCGGCTCGGCACAGTACCTGTGGCCAATAAAACATACATTCAAAGCGGGCCAATGGGCTCGCTTTTTTCATATCGCTGAGGCGTCCAGGCGTTTGTCTGAGGGCTCAGTGAGACACGCTGTACAGTAAAAGCAGCGAGACAGTACAAGGAGTGCAATATGTCAGATTCATTAAACGTTATCCTGTCGCATCAGCCGGCGGCGCCACAGTGGGGCGATAACGCGCTGGTCTCCTTTGACGCTGACAACGCGGTGATCCATGTGTCGAGCGATGCCAACCCGCGAGACAAGGTGCAACAAGCGGCGCGCAAGCTTGAAGGGCAAGGTGTGCCTGCGCTGACACTCACAGGAGAACACTGGGATCTTGAATTAGTCTGGGCGTTCTACCAAGGGCTTCGTGGCCCCAAAAATAAGGTCGCCTTTACGCAGACTGTGTTGAACGATGCCGATACGCAAGAGTTCGAGCTTCGACAGACCGTGGGTGACTGGGTACGCGATATTATCAACCAAACGGCAGAAGAAGTTGGGCCACATCAGTTAGTGGCGCGTGCGGGGGAGTTTGTTAAGTCCATGGCCCCCGACCAGGTCAGTTATAAAATCATTTCCGGTACCGACCTGTTAGAAAAAGGCTGGAATGGCATTTATACCGTCGGTCGTGGCTCGGCGCGCAAACCGACCATGTTACAACTTGACTATAACCCTACAGGCGATCCGGACGCGCCTGTGTATGCCTGTTTGGTGGGGAAAGGGATCACCTTTGATTCTGGGGGCTACAGCATTAAAGGCTCCGACTTTATGACCACCATGAAAGCGGACATGGGCGGCTCAGCGACGGCGACCGGGGCGCTGGCGATGGCGATTGCCAAGGGGCTGAATAAACGCGTTAAACTGGTACTCTGCTGTGCCGAGAACATGATCTCAAGCAGTGCTTACAAGTTGGGTGATATTATCACGTACAAAAATGGCGTGACCGTTGAAGTGCTCAATACCGATGCGGAAGGGCGCTTGGTGCTCGCTGATGGCCTGATGTACGCCAGTGAACAAAAACCTGAACTTCTGATTGATTGTGCCACGCTCACCGGATCGGCAAAAGCCGCGTTGGGTAATGACTATCATGCGCTGTTTAGTTTCGACGATGAGCTCGCACACCGTACGCTTGACGCGGCACAAAAAGAAGGCGAGGGCATGTGGCCGTTGCCATTGGCCGAGTTCCATCGCCAGCTGCTGCCTTCCTCGTTTGCGGATATTGCCAATGCATCCATGGGGGCGTACATGCCAGGTGCGAGCACCGCGGCGGCGTTCCTTTCCTACTTTGTTGAGGATTATCAAAAAGGCTGGATGCACATTGATTGCTCTGGCACTTACCGCAAAGCGGCCAATGATAAATGGGCCGTGGGCGCGACCGGTATGGGTGTGAAAACCCTAGCGCGTGTATTGCTCGACCAAGCGAAATAGACCTGTGACACCTTGGGTGAAAGGTTAACAAAAATTTTGTGTGAGTTAACGCTTCACCCGATTGGTCATAGGGACACGCGAGGAAATTTGCTAGGGTAGGCGCGTTGTTGCCCCTAGCGGGCCAGATTCAGACAGTGAAAGGACAAGCGAATGACCATTGAACGCACTTTTTCTATCGTTAAACCTGATGCCGTAGAGCGTAATTTAATTGGCACGCTTTATCAGCGTATCGAAAGTGCAGGTTTGCGTATCGTGGCGGCGAAAATGCTCCATCTTAGCAAAGAGCAGGCAGAAGGATTTTATGCCGAGCACCAAGGGAAGCCTTTCTTTGAATCCTTGGTTGGGTTCATGACGTCAGGCCCTATTATGGTGCAAGTACTAGAAGGCGAGAGCGCGATCAGCCGCTACCGTGAGTTGATGGGAAAAACCAACCCAGAAGAAGCAGCGTGTGGCACATTGCGCGCTGACTATGCGGAAAGCATGCAATACAACTCAGTGCATGGCTCTGATAGCCCTGCGTCTGCAGAGCGCGAAATCGCGTACTTTTTTACCGCGGATGAAATTCATCCTCGCTGCTAAATCAAGCACCTGCTTTTTAATCTTCAAAAAGAGGCGTCAGCCTCTTTTTTTCTGCCTATCGAAATCAGACAACCACATTGAATAACCCCGCTGTTAGAGAGTGGAAACTGTGATCTAAAGCCTGTACAATTTCGCGCCTTAAGCGCGTCCCGAGGAGATATCTTGGCTATGATCAAGGTAAGACATCGGCACGCGTGAGGCGATGATTCAGTCTTACCACCTAGCTAGTTCTTACGAGGCAACCCCCAATGACGACAGAGAAAGTTAATCTGCTTGATTTTGACAGGCAAGGATTGCGTGCCTACTTCGCTGATGAGCTCGGCGAAAAAGCCTTCCGTGCTGACCAAGTCATGAAGTGGATGTATCACTTTGGTTGCGACGACTTCGATGAAATGAACAACATCAACAAGAAGTTGCGTGAGAAGCTCAAGCGGGTGGCAGAAATTAAAGCCCCAGAAGTCAGTGAAGCGCATTACTCCCAAGATGGCACCATCAAATGGGCAATGCGTGTGGGCGGTCAAGACGTGGAAACCGTGTATATCCCCGAAGATGACCGGGCGACATTGTGTGTCTCCTCTCAGGTAGGCTGTGCGCTTGATTGCAAGTTCTGCTCAACCGGGGCACAAGGTTTTAACCGCAACTTGCGTGTGTCTGAGATCATCGGGCAGGTGTGGCGTGCGTCGAAAGAGATCGGCATTGAGAAAGAGACGGGCCGTCGTCCGATCACTAACGTGGTGATGATGGGCATGGGAGAGCCGCTTCTCAACATGAAAAACCTTCTCCCTTCTCTGAATTTGATGCTCGACGACAATGCTTATGGCTTATCTAAGCGCCGAGTCACCGTGTCGACATCGGGCGTGGTCTCTGGCTTGGAGCAAATGATTGGCAAAATCGATGTCGCCTTGGCCATCTCACTGCATGCGCCGAACGATGAGCTGCGTAGCCAAATCATGCCCATTAACGAGCGTTGGGATATCGAGGCCTTTTTGGATGCGGTACACCGTTATATTGCAACCTCAAATGCCAACCGCGGCCGTGTGACGGTAGAATATATCTTGCTGGATCATGTCAATGACTACATGGAGCATGCGCGCCAACTCGCAGAGCTATTAAAAGACACCCCAGCGAAGATTAACCTGATCCCATTTAACCCGTATCCTGGATCACCGTTCAACAAACCGAGTAATTCTCGTATTGATAGGTTTATGAAAACCTTGATGGAATACGACTTTACGGTGACGGTACGTAAAACACGAGGCGATGACATTGACGCAGCGTGTGGCCAACTAGCCGGTGACATTGTCGACCGAACTAAGCGTGCCGAGAAGCGACTGGGCGCACAGGAGGTGATCCCTGTTCGACCCGTCTAAATGAGATGGCGATAAGGGGATGGCATGACAAAAACGGTTTGGGTTGTGGGCGTGTTGATGGCGTTGGTTGGCTGTTCAACGCCAAGTTCGCAGCACAGTGAGCCCAAGTTTGATAAGATTCAAGCCGCAGAGGCGCGTATTGCACTGGGATTAGGCTATCTAAACAGTGATCGCTATCAACAAGCGCAGCAAAACTTGCAGCAAGCGCGCCAATATGCACCTAACTACTATCGCACCTCGCTGTCGATGGCGTATTATCAACAACGTGTCGGTGAAAACGACAAAGCGGATCGCTTATATCAACAAGCGTTAGCGCAAGCGTCTGAAAAAGGCGATGTATATAACAATTACGGTGTTTTCTTGTGCGAACAACAGCGGTTTGCCGCGGCAAATGACGCATTTTTGCAAGCAGTCGTACAACCGTATTATCATCGTGTGTCAGACAGTTATGAAAACGCGGCGTTTTGTCAGCTAAAAGCTGGCCACGTAGAACGCGCAAAAGCCTTGTTTAGCAAAGCGGCTGATCACGACCCACTGAATGTCCGTGCGGGGTTACAACTTGCCAAGTTAGAGATAGAGACTGGGCAAGAGGCAGCAGCCGTCGCACGTATCAAGCGGCTCCACCAACGCGTTGGTGTTCAGCCTGCCGGACTGTTATTGCTAGTGAAAGCTTATCAGCAACAAGGCTACACGGAGCGAGCTGCCCATGACGCTCAGCGATTGGCGCAACGGTTTCCAGAATCCAAAGAATATCAATTGTACCTAGCGAATGAATACTGAACAGACGGAAGAACAAGCGCAATCTGATACCCAACCTGCGCCCGGGGAAGTATTAAAGCAAGCGCGAGAGAAAATGGGCTGGAGTGTTCGTGATGTTGCTGACCGACTTCGGTTGCGGGTCAGTGTCATTGAGGATCTTGAACAAAACAACCCAGACATGGATCAATTGGCCACGTTTACACGTGGCTATTTGCGCTCCTATGCCAAGCTGATGCAAATCGACGCCGATCAGCTTTTGGGTAATAGTAATATGGAAGCGAGCAGTGCGGCTACCGTACAAAAAATGCAAAGCTTCTCGCGCAAAACGCGGCGGCAAAAGAGCGAAAGTCGATTAATGTGGCTGTCTTGGGTGATTATTGCCATTGCGGTCGGGATCACTGGCGTGTGGTATTGGCAGAATCAGCAGGCTATGACGTCCGTGCCAACACAATTAGATAGCCAACAAGCGGATGAGCTCGTCACGACCCCATCAGCACAAGATAGCGCGATGGTTGCCGCCGATGCACCGGCAATGGCCGAGCCTGCGATGACAGATTCGGCGGCCTCACAAGGGGCGGAGCCGCAGGTCACTGATGTACAAGATGCCGCGAACGCGCCGGTGTCAGATGAGGTGAGCCCATCAGCATCGACGGCGTCAGAATCGGCCACTGCGGTTGAGTCGGCGCAAACGGACGAGGCGACAACGCAAACAACACCAGAGGCACAACCAACGGCAGCGTCTGAGGGTGAAGCCCCCGCAAGCACGGTCAATAACCGTCTGGTGATGACCTTTAGTGGAGATTGCTGGATAGACGTGCGAGACGCCAATGGTGAGCGACTGGCAACCGGGATAAAATCTGAGGGTGAACAAGTGACCTTAACTGGCGACACCCCGTATCAATTAGTATTGGGTGCCCCTAGTGTGGTGAAAATCACCTTTAATGGCGACAACATTGATCTTGATGGCTTCCCAACCGGCCAAGTGGCTCGGTTGCGCCTTCCGCAGTAATCAGAGAACGTCGATATGCACAACGAAACTCCCATCAAACGCCGTCCCTCAACGCGCATCAATGTCGGCAATGTGCCGATTGGTGATGGCGCGCCGATTGCCGTGCAATCTATGACCAACACGCGAACCACAGATGTGGCAGCCACCGTCGCGCAAATCAAAGCGCTAGAAGGGGTGGGGGCAGATATCGTTCGGGTGTCAGTACCCACCATGGACGCGGCGGAAGCGTTTAAAGAGATTAAAGCGCAAACGTCGATCCCTTTGGTGGCAGACATCCACTTTGACTACCGTATTGCATTAAAAGTGGCGGAGTATGGTGTCGATTGTTTGCGTATCAACCCAGGCAATATTGGTAAAGAAGAGCGCATTCGGGCGGTTGTAGATGCCGCACGTGATAAAAACATTCCAATCCGAATTGGTGTGAATGGCGGCTCACTTGAGCGCGATCTGCAAGAAAAATACGGGGAGCCAACGCCCGATGCTTTGGTCGAGTCGGCCATGCGTCATGTTGATATCTTGGACCGTCTTAACTTCGATCAATTTAAAGTCAGCGTCAAAGCGTCAGATGTCTTCCTGGCGGTTGAGTCTTATCGCAAACTTGCGCAGCAGATTGATCAGCCTTTACACCTTGGCATTACGGAGGCTGGTGGCGCGCGTGCTGGTGCGGTTAAGTCATCCGTTGGTTTGGGAATGCTATTGGCGGAAGGCATTGGTGATACCTTGCGGGTATCGCTCGCCGCCGATCCGGTAGAAGAAATCAAAGTGGGCTTCGATATCCTCAAATCACTTCGCATTCGCTCGCGCGGCGTCAATTTTATTGCGTGTCCGAGCTGTTCGCGTCAAGAGTTTGATGTGATTGGTACAGTCAATGCGCTCGAGCAGCGCGTGGAAGATATACTGACCCCAATGGATGTCTCCGTGATTGGTTGTGTGGTCAATGGCCCGGGTGAAGCCGAAGCGTCTCACCTCGGTTTGGCTGGGGGTAACAAGCGCAGTGCTTATTACCTCGACGGTAAACGCCAAAAAGAGCGCTTTAATAACGACAACTTGGTGGATGAGTTGGAGGCAAAAATCCGCGCCAAAGCGGCGATGATGGATGAACGCAACCGCATCAAGGTGTCACAAATCGATCAAGAAGGCTAAGCCGTTAGGCGGCCTTCTCCCCTTTTCTATCATGTCGGTAACGGAAGTTAACGTGGCTAAAACAATTCAAGCAATTCGAGGCATGAATGACTGCCTCCCGTCTCAATCTCCTTTATGGCAAAAGCTCGAATCTACGATTAAAAAGGTAGTGAGCGCTTACGGCTATAGCGAAGTTCGCATGCCTATTGTGGAAGCAACGCATTTGTTTAGCCGTGCGATTGGCGAAGTGACAGACGTTGTCGAAAAAGAAATGTACACCTTCGATGATCGCAACGGCGACAGCCTCACTTTGCGTCCTGAAGGGACCGCGGGTTGTGTCCGAGCGGGGATCGAAAATGGCCTGCTGTACAACCAAGAGCACCGTTTGTGGTACACCGGGCCTATGTTCCGTCATGAGCGCCCACAAAAAGGTCGTTATCGCCAGTTTCATCAGTTTGGCGTTGAGGTGTTTGGCCTAAATGGCCCAGACGTGGACGCGGAACTTATCATGATGACAGCACGTATGTGGCGCGAGCTGGGCATTGCTGAGCATGTGCGATTGGAGCTTAACTCAATCGGCTCACCACAAGCGCGTGCGAACTATCGTCAAGCGCTGGTGGACTTTTTGATGCAACACGAATCAGTGTTGGATGAAGACAGCAAGCGTCGAATGCAGACCAACCCATTGCGCGTGCTCGATACCAAAAATGCGGACATCCAAGCTGTATTGGTTAATGCGCCTCAGTTGGGTGATTATCTGGATGACGAATCAAAACAGCATTTTGCCCTCTTGTGTGAACTCTTGGACGCGGCAGGTATCGAATACCAAGTTAACCACCGTTTGGTACGTGGCCTCGACTACTACAACCGGACCGTGTTTGAGTGGATCACCGATAGCTTGGGGGCGCAAGGCACGGTGTGCGGTGGTGGCCGTTATGATGGCTTGGTTGAGCAACTCGGGGGGAAAGCGACGCCTGCCGTTGGGTTTGCAATGGGATTAGAGCGTTTGGTTCTGATGCTGGAAAACCTCAACCAAGATGATGTCCGCCCGGCGGTGGATGTGTACATGGTCACGGCGGGTGAAGGCGCGATGATCGCTGGGATGAAACTGGCGGAGCGCTTACGCGAACAGGTGCCCGGACTGCGTGTGATGTCACATTTTGGCGGTGGTAGCTTTAAGAAACAGTTTAAGCGCGCGGATAAAGTCGGCGCCTCTGTGGCGCTCGTGCTAGGCGAGGATGAAGTTGCCAACGGCACAGTGGCGTTAAAAGATTTGAAAGGCGGCGAGCAACAAACACTGAATCAGGATGAGATCGCCGCGTCACTAAAAGCATTGATTTAAGAGGACAGAACGTGGACGTCTACACCACAGAAGAGCAGCAGGTTGAAGCCATTAAGAAGTGGTGGCGAGACAACGGTAAAGCGGTCGTGATCGGCGCCGTTGTCGGTTTGGGGGCGTTATATGGCTGGCGTTATTTTCAGTCACAACAGCTCACCAACCAAGAGCAAGCCTCACAGCAATACGAACAAGTGCTAAGTGGTATTGAAAGCGGCGATACCGTGTCATTGAGCCAATTAGAAGGCCATGAAGGTTATCGTGCCTTGGCGGCATTGCAGCTGGCACAAAAGCATGTTGCGCAAGGGGAGCTGGAAAGTGCCCGTGAGCAATTGCAAAACGCTCAGCAAGCCGTGAAAGACGAGGCGCTGTATGGGTTGGTGACGACACGCCTGGCGCGCGTTGAAGCGGAGTTAGGCAATTACCCAGCTGCATTGAGCGAACTCGACAAAGTCACCACGCAGAGCTGGACCGCGAAAGTGGAAGAGATCCGCGGCGACGTCTTGCTTCGTCAAGGCGACAAGCAGGCAGCGCGAGACGCGTATGCAGCGTCATTGGCGGCGGCGGAAAGCCCGACCGTTAACATGAAGCTTGATAATCTGAGTCAATAAGGTCGTGGTATGAAAAAACGATTATGGCGTATGGCTGCAATGGCCACGACCATGGCTGTACTGGCTGGCTGTGCCGGTGAAGAAGATGTGGTGCAAATGGCGCCACTGCCTGCTGTGACCAATGAGATATCTTCAACCCAGCATTGGCGAGCACAAGTGGGCGACGGTGTCGGGCAGTATTATTCCGCACTTCAGCCCACAGTGGCCTATGACAAAGTCTTTGCGGCTGATCGACAAGGTTTAATCGCCGCGTTTGATTTAGAAAGCGGTGAATCTATCTGGCAACAGTCGGTGCAAGACGAGACACCGGCGTTGCTCTCCGGCGGGTTGAGCGCCTCATACGGCAAAGTGTATGTGGGTGGCGAGACGGGTCAAGTGTACGCACTGGATGCGGAAACCGGCGAGCGGGTTTGGCAACAGAACGTGAATGGCGAAGTGCTGGCCAAGCCTTTGGTGGAAGCTGGGTTGGTGATCGTTAACACCAGCCGTGGTGAGTTAGTGGCATTGGACGCGGAATCGGGCGAGCCACAGTGGAACAACACCAATGATGTGCCGAACTTGAGCCTACGCGGTGAAAGTGCGCCGGTGACTATTTCCGGCGGCGTATTCTGGGGGATGGCCAATGGACGCCTAGGCGCGGCAATGATCGAAACCGGACGGTCTATTTGGCAAATTCCTATCTCGACACCAAAAGGGGCGACTGAAATCGACCGCTTAGTGGATGTGGATGCGACCCCAGTGATCGATGGCGACCGTTTGTATGCAGTAGGCTATAATGGCCAATTAGTCTCTATTGATTTGCGCTCCGGAAAAGCGGCGTGGAAGCGGGATTTTTCCTCTGCTAAAGACTTCCTCGTAGCAGGCAATAGTATTTATCTTATTGATGATAAAGACAATATTGTTGCGTTAGATGCACGCAACGGCCTAGAGAAGTGGCGCAACACACAGTTGGCGTACCGTATCTTAACGGCACCCGCGGCAAGCGGCGGCTATCTGGTGGTCGGCGACAGCCAAGGCTACTTGCATTGGCTTGACCCGCAAACGGGCGATTTTGTCGCGCAGCAATCACTGGAAGGTAACGGGATCGCTGTTGCCCCGGTGCAAACGGATGATGGCTATATCGTGATCACCCGTGATGGTCAACTGAGAAAGCTGAGTATCGAGTAAGCGAAGCCACCCAGTTCTATATTTAGGCTCCTGGCTGCAAAGACAGTCGGGAGCCTTGTTTATTAATAAAGCGAATGAAAAGAAGAGGTCTACATGATTCCTGTTATAGCCCTAGTGGGGCGCCCGAATGTGGGGAAATCGACGCTCTTTAACCGTCTTACCCGCACACGCGATGCATTAGTAGCGGATTTTCCGGGACTGACCAGGGATCGAAAATACGGCAAAGCATTGCTGGATGATCACGAGTTTATCGTGATCGACACCGGCGGCATTGACGGCACCGAAGAAGGTGTAGAAACCAAGATGGCGGAGCAGTCGCTAGCGGCGATTGAAGAAGCCGATGTCGTGCTGTTTATGGTGGATGGTCGAGCCGGTCTTACGCCAGCGGACAAAGACATTGCTCAGCATATTCGTACCCGTGAAAAAACCACCTTCTTGGTGGTGAACAAAGTGGATGGTATTGACCCAGACACGGCAACCGCGGACTTTTGGCAGCTGGGCATGGACAACATGTTCCAAATTGCCGCCGCGCATGGTCGAGGTGTTAGCGGCCTGATTAATCGTGCGTTGACGCCTTTGGTTGAGCAAGTGTCCGCGGACGAGGACGACGAGCAAGCAGGCTTGGTCGATTTGACCGATGAAGCGGATACGCTCGACAGTGGCGAAGACGCGGTTAAAACCGAAGAGCAGGCTGAAAGCGAGTATGAATACTTACAGTCGCTGCCGATTAAAATCGGTATTATCGGCCGTCCCAATGTGGGTAAATCAACCCTGACTAACCGTATGCTGGGCGAAGAGCGCGTGGTGGTTTATGACATGCCAGGCACTACCCGCGACTCGATTTACATTCCCATGGAGCGTGATGGTCGCGAATACGTGATGATTGATACCGCCGGGGTTCGACGTCGTAAACGGGTGACCGATAAAGTGGAAAAATTTTCGGTGATCCAAACCCTCAAGGCGATTGAAGATGCCAACGTCGTATTGTTGGTGATCGACGCACGAGAGAACATCTCGGACCAAGACTTAAGCTTACTTGGTTTTGCGCTGAATGCGGGCCGCTCGATTGTTTTGGCGGTCAACAAGTGGGATGGCTTAGATAGCGAAGTGAAAGAGCGCGTGAAGTCTGAGCTTGATCGCCGCTTAGGGTTTGTCGACTTTGCCCGTGTGCATTTTATTTCTGCTTTGCACGGCACCGGGGTAGGCCACTTGTTCGAGTCGATTCAAGAGGCGTATCAGTCAGCGACAAAACGCGTCGGAACCGCGATGCTCACCCGTATTCTGAAAATGGCGCAAGATGACCATCAACCACCGATGATCCGGGGACGTCGGGTGAAGCTCAAATATGCGCACGCAGGCGGTTACAATCCACCGATTGTGGTAGTTCACGGCAGCCTTGTTAAAGAGTTACCTGATTCGTACAAACGTTATTTGATGAATTACTACCGTCGAACCCTGGATATTATGGGCACGCCGATCAAGATCCAGTTCCAAAACAGCGAAAACCCCTATGAGGGGAAAAAAGAAAAGCTGACATTATCTCAATCCCGTCAGCGTAAACGCTTAATGGATATGGTGAAAAATCGTAATAAGAAGTAATACAAAGCCCAGCAGCGATGCTGGGCTTTTTTTTGATCGCGATGTGGTGGGTTCGATCTCTCTTAGGATCGGTTACTGAATAAAGTGATCTGACTCACATTAATGAGCGCGATTATCTGTTGTCTTAGATCCTAGTGTGTCACGCTGCCGCTCAGGTTTTGAGCGGTGATAAAATCGACACCCCTTCCCTCGTCACACTTTTAGATTGTTCTGGATCCAGGCTTTAATAAAATACGGTTCAGATTTTTATCCTTTTAAAAATCCAAATGCAGAATATGTAACTTATGCTTTCGGGAAGTGTATTGATAAATATTCTTTTCAGGGTAGGAAGCTGATCAAGGGGAATAAACCCCAAGATCGCGCGATCGCTTACTGATCGGTCAGATGTGTGTTGTGCAGAGTTTAATCAGAAGATTGATGCGGGTGTCGCTGCCGAACCACGCTGGTGACATCGCCGTTGCTGAGCTGAGTATGTAAGGTATCGCCCTCTTTTAGCTGGTTGATGTTAGTGACGATGTGCCCATCACTATCACGGCTAATTGAATAGCCGCGAGAAAGGGTGGCAAGTGGGCTGACCGCATCTAAGGTGGCGACCAAGGTGGCGAGTCGCTGTTGCGCATGTGACAGGTGTGAGTCCATCGCGTGGGTGAGGCGTTGATGGTATTGCGCCAATTGAGCCTGATGTTGCTGAATACGACGGTCAGGCGTCATGCGCTGCAATCGATTATCTAGCGTGCTCAGTTGGCTGCTGTACCGTGAAAACTGCTTAGTGAGTGCCTGGTGCATCCGTCTTTGCAGCTCATCAATATGCTGACTCTGCTGTTGTAGACGACGGCGAGGGTGCTGATGAGATAAACGGTGTTCGTGCTGCGTCAGTGCCCGTTGCTGGCGATACAGGAGGGTGCCAATCGCGTTTTTGAGCGCTTGCTCGCGCTGCTGATATTGCTGCAAGCGATAACTGAGGTCACGGCTCACTAATTCTGCGGCGGCTGATGGCGTCGGCGCGCGCACGTCGGCAACAAAGTCAGCAATGGTAACATCCACTTCATGGCCCACGGCACTGACGATAGGGATCTGACTGGCGGCGATAGTACGGGCGACGATTTCTTCATTAAAGCACCATAAATCTTCGAGTGAGCCTCCGCCACGGCCAACAATCAGCACATCACATTCGTTGCGACTGTTGGCACGTCCAATGGCTTGGGCAATAGAGACCGCTGCCTCTTGTCCTTGTACCAGCGTTGGATAGATAACCACGGGCAGGCTCGGATCGCGCCGTTTCAACACATTTAGAATATCGTGCAAGGCAGCGCCTGTTTTGGAGGTGATTATGCCAACGCGTTTGGGTTGGTCGGGCAAGGCCTGTTTGGCGCTTTGTGCGAATAAGCCTTCAGCGGCTAACGCTTGTTTGCGTTGCTCAAACGCCTGTTGCAGTCGTCCATCGCCTTCGGGCTGCATGCTTTCTAAGATCAGTTGATAGTCGCCGCGAGGCTCGTACATAGAGACACGCGCACGCACCAACACTTGATCGCCGTTTTTAGGTTTGAACATCACGCGGCGATTGTTACCACGGAACATCGCACATTTAACTTGGCTTTGGTTATCTTTCAACGATAAATACCAGTGACCGGATGTCGCAGCGGTAAAATTAGAGATTTCACCCGTGAGCCAGACGATACCGATGTTTTTCTCCAAGCAAAGACGCACTTCGGCATTTAAGCGAGAGACGGAAAGAATGTTTCGGTTGTTAGCGGTCACGATCACGGATCCTTTCAATAAGCCTGAGGGCATACTACCTGCCGCACCCCAGTATGCCAAATAGACCTTGAGCAATCGGTTGCGAAAAAGTCGCGTTGATATCTGGTGATAAATCAACCGACTAAAAATCCGTTGCCCACCAAACAGCGATTCTTAATAAAAATCGATAGCCAAACGTTTGCGCTGCCCGTATAATGCTGCGGCAATATTTTGTTCCCCTTCACAAATTTTGGTGTGAGATATTGCAATGCTGAGAATCGCGAAAGAAGCGCTAACCTTTGACGATGTACTCCTCGTCCCTGCCCACTCAAATGTTCTTCCTAACCATGCCGATCTGCGTACAAAACTGACACGCTCGATCAGCTTAAACATTCCTGTTCTATCCGCCGCGATGGACACGGTGACCGAAGCCCGTTTGGCGATTGCCTTGGCGCAAGAAGGTGGTCTTGGCTTTATCCATAAGAACATGACTATCGAGCAACAAGCCGAACAAGTACGCTTGGTCAAAATCTATGAAGCAGGCATGGTCACCAATCCAGTGACTGTAACCCCAGAAATGACCATTGCTGACGTGAAGGCACTGACTGAGCGTAACGGCTTTGCCGGTTACCCTGTTGTCAATGCACAAAAAGAGCTGGTGGGGATCATCACAGGCCGTGACGTGCGTTTTGTGTCTGACTTAAGCAAGCGCGTCGAAGACGTGATGACACCAAAATCTCGCCTCGCCACTGTGCAAGAAGGCGCAGAACGTGAGCAGGTACAACAGCTCATGCAACAGCACCGCGTCGAGAAGATTTTGGTGGTCAACCCAAGTCATCATCTCACCGGTATGATCACCGCCAAAGATTTCCAAAAAGCGGAAAGCAAGCCCAATGCCTGTAAAGACGAGCAAGGCCGCTTGCGTGTCGGTGGCGCGGTTGGTGCCGGTGCGGGCAACGAGGAGCGCATTGCCGCCTTGGTTGAAGCGGGCGTGGATGTGCTGCTGATTGACTCATCACATGGCCACTCTGAAGGGGTTCTGCAACGTATTCGTGATGCACGTGCCGCGTATCCGAACCTGCAGATTGTGGGCGGCAATGTCGCCACCGCTGAAGGCGCACGCGCCCTGATTGAAGCCGGTGTGGATGCCGTCAAGGTTGGAATTGGCCCAGGCTCGATTTGTACCACGCGTATCGTTACCGGCGTGGGTGTCCCGCAGATCACTGCGATCAGTGATGCAGCCGCTGTAGCGCAAGAGTACGGCATTCCCGTGATTGCCGATGGCGGTATCCGCTTCTCAGGGGATTTGTGTAAAGCGATTGCCGCGGGCGCGTCGTGCGTGATGGTGGGCTCAATGCTCGCTGGTACCGAAGAGTCTCCGGGTGAAGTCGAACTTTACCAAGGCCGTGCATATAAATCATATCGCGGTATGGGCTCGGTGGGCGCGATGTCAAAAGGCTCGTCTGACCGTTACTTCCAAAGCGACAACGCCGCAGACAAGCTGGTACCTGAAGGGATTGAAGGGCGTGTCGATTACAAAGGCATGATGAAAGAGATCATTCATCAGCAAATGGGTGGCCTGCGCTCCAGCATGGGCCTCACCGGCTCTGCCACCATTGAAGAGATGCGTACCCAAGCGCAGTTTGTTCGCGTCACTGGCGCGGGCATGAAAGAGTCACACGCGCATGATGTCACCATTACTAAAGAAGCGCCGAACTACCGTCTCGGCTAAAGACATCACCACCGCGATGCATTTGAGAGGGGAGCGCGGCTCCCCTTTGTTCCACTTAATTGAGAAAGCCAGATAATGACCCAGAACATTCATGCTCAACGTATTTTGATCCTTGATTTTGGCTCCCAGTACACCCAACTGATTGCGCGCCGTGTCCGTGAAATCGGTGTGTATTGTGAGCTTTGGAGCTGGGATGTGGATGAGCAAGACATTCGTGATTTTGCGCCCAACGGCATCATCCTATCCGGTGGCCCAGAGAGCGTGGCAGAGGAGAACTCGCCGCGTGCACCGCAGTATGTCTTTAATGCCGGCGTACCTGTGTTAGGGGTTTGTTATGGTATGCAGACCATGGCCGAGCAGCTTGGTGGTAAGGTGGCTGGCTCTGAGCACCGTGAGTTTGGCTATGCGCAAGTAAAACGCGTTGGGCAAAGTGCACTGTTTGATGGCATTGAAGATGCCATCGCCGATGACGGGCATGCGCTCCTCGATGTATGGATGAGCCATGGTGATAAAGTGGTCGCCATTCCAGAAGATTTTGTCAAAGTGGCCGAGACGGACACTTGCCCCTTCGCGGCCATGGCCAATGAAGACAAACGTTTTTATGGCGTGCAATTCCATCCAGAAGTCACTCACACGCGCCAAGGCCAACGTATGTTGGAGCAGTTTGTGATGCAAATCTGCCAATGCGAGCGCTTGTGGACACCTGCCACCATTATCGACGATGCGATTGAGCGTATTCGTGAGCAAGTCGGGGATGATGAAGTGATCCTTGGCCTGTCTGGCGGCGTCGACTCTTCTGTGGTCGCCATGCTGGTTCACCGTGCAATTGGCGATAAGCTCACGTGTGTATTCGTCGATAACGGCCTATTGCGTCTTAATGAAGGTGAGCAAGTACTGGAAATGTTCGGTGACCACTTTGGTTTGAACATCGTCCATGTCAACGCCGAAGACCGTTTCCTCGATGCCCTTAAAGGCGAAGCGGATCCGGAAGCCAAGCGTAAAATCATTGGCCGCGTGTTTGTCGAGGTATTCGATGAGCAAGCGAGCAAAATGAAAAATGCCAAGTGGCTGGCACAAGGCACTATCTACCCGGATGTAATTGAGTCAGCAGCCTCGAAAACCGGTAAAGCGCATGTGATCAAATCACACCACAACGTCGGTGGTTTGCCGGAAGAGATGGAAATGGGTCTGGTTGAGCCACTCAAAGAGTTGTTCAAAGACGAAGTGCGAAAAATTGGCCTTGAGCTAGGCTTACCGTACCACATGCTTTATCGCCACCCCTTCCCAGGGCCAGGCCTCGGCGTGCGCGTGCTGGGCGAGATTCAAAAAGAATATTGCGATCTGCTTCGTCGCGCCGATGCGATCTTTATCGAAGAGTTACGCAACGCCGATCTCTACGAGAAAGTCTCGCAAGCCTTTGCGGTATTCCTACCTGTTCGTTCGGTAGGCGTGATGGGCGATGGCCGTAAATACGACTGGATCATTGCCCTGCGTGCCGTCGAGACCATCGACTTTATGACCGCACATTGGGCACACCTGCCATACGATTTCCTTGGCAAAGTGTCGAACCGCATCATCAACGAAGTCGACGGCATCTCCCGCGTCGTTTACGACGTCTCCGGCAAACCGCCAGCGACGATTGAGTGGGAGTAAGGCTAGCCGTAAACAGCTAATAAGCCTTCAGTAAATCAATGAAATGCCAGTCAGTTTTCTGACTGGCATTTTTTGTCGCACAATACCATAACGTTTATTACTCAAGTAACGCTGTTACTCGTATCTAACTCAGCGATAACGTCTTTACGCAGCATTCACTGGGGGCTGAATATGTATCATCGTGGTTTTTATCTATGGCGATATGTTACACAGTCTATGTTAACCGGTGCCTGCTTAATTCAAGCTCGCCGCCTATCTTGCGGAATGCACTGTTCACGGCTATTATTTGTTCATGATTCATGAACGGTATTTGGGTGTGAACGAGAACGCGATACTACTAAAGCTAGCTTTGGATAATCTGCCTGCGCAGATTCAAGGGGAGTATACTTTCGCTCCAGAGCCGGATGGTGAGCCTTACACCGATGCTGAGGTGACTCTGACAGTGCACGGCGAACGCTATTTGTTTAGCACTGAAATAAAGCGTATTCATCGTAAAGATAGCCTATCAGCATTGCTAGGCGCTGCTCGCTCAGACAATCTGTTGGTGTGTAACAGACTGACGACTCATCTCGCCGATTTTTGCACCAAGAACGCGATCAATTTTATTGATGAGGCCGGTAATGCTCGCGTGAGCTTTAACGGGCTAAACCTATGGGTTGAGGGCAAAAATCTTACTGAAAACCACCTTGCAATTCCACAGCCGGCAAAGCCTGGGTTAGGTTTTATGAAGCTGTTGTTTGCTTTGTTGGCTCAAGAAGATGTGTTACATCTGCCGTTTCGAACCATAGCCGAGATGGCGAATATCTCATTAGGTATGGTGAGTAAGGGGTTTAAATATTTAGAAGCCGAGAAGCTTGTCAGTCTTGGTCGTACCCGTCGCATTCTGGATAAAGAGGCCCTTTATCAGCTCTGGATTGAACACTATCGTACCGTGCTTAGACCAAAGCTCGGAGGGCTAAAATTAGTTGCGCCGGATGATTGGCGAGACATTCCTTTAGCATCCAAGGATTGTTGGGGAGGAGAAGTCGCTGCCGATGAACTAACACGCTATTTGCAGCCTTATGAGTTACAGCTCTTTACCTTTGAGCCACTGCAAAAAAAGCTTGCGCTGCTCAAAGCAAAGCCAGACGCTTCTGGCAGGCTCTGGTTGGTGCCTGCATTCTGGGGAAAGGCGCTGGATATTAATATCAATGCCAAGGCATTGCTGGCTGTCGCTGAGCTACTTGCAAGCAGAGATAGCCGAAACAAGGAGGTTGCCGAACTTATCAATGAGCAATATCTACACCTTAAAACACTCCCTGAACCCCGGGTTTGAGCCTGTACTGACACTGATCACCCGCACAACTCAGCAAACTGGCGTACCATTTTTTGTTGCTGGGGCAACGGCAAGAGATCTCGTTTTGTATCATGTGTTTGGCCGTGATCCCGGCCGTCAGACTCGGGATATTGATACTGGCATTCTGATACCGGATTGGGACGCGTTCGCCAGTGTAAAGCAGGCTTTGCTGGATGCCGGATTAACCGCAACCAATAAAGCGCATCGGCTTAAAGATCCTGACAGTGGTTTGCCAATTGATATTATTCCCTTTGGTGCCATCGCCGATGAAGCAGGTGAAATACAATGGCCACCGGAGCATGCTGTCACTATGACGGTAGCTGGATTTCAGGAAGCTTACGATGCCGCTCTATCAATAGAACTAGGGCAGGGCGATATTATCAAAGTTGCGTCACTGGCCGGGCTGACTTTGCTAAAACTGATTGCCTGGCAGGAGCGGGGTAACGAGAGCAGTAAAGACGCATCTGACTTTCTAACTATTCTTCTTGAATATCAGCATGTTCAGGCGGATCGTTTGTGGGAGCCTTATATCCCGGCAGAGCACTTAGAGTATGATACCGAGCGGCAAGGGGCCTTCTTGCTTGGATATGATTTGAAAATGATTTTGTCTGAGCCTGCTACCAATCCGGAGACTATCAGCCGTATTACCACATTGGCAGCTGATATTGATGGACTGGTCAGGGCTCAGTTCAGAAGTCAGAACTTTTGTAGTTATGAGAGGATAGAGCAGCTGCAAAATGACTTTTGGGCAGGGCTAGCGTTGTAAGAACAGTTTCAAAAAACAAAGCCCGCCAAATGTCGGACTTTTTTATTGGTATTCGCGGATGACAGCGTCTTGGCTCAGTCCTTATAACTGTCCGAACTTGCCTGCTTGCAGATCGTTGAACGCTTGCAAAACCTCTTGCTTAGTATTCATCACAAAAGGGCCATGACCGACGATGGGATCGGTGATGGGCTCGCCACTGAGTAGCAAAATTACGCTATCTTGTGAGGCGTGCAATGCGACCTCGCGGCCTTGGCGGCTAAGCAGTGCCATATCGGCGTCGCCAATTGGGTCGGCGCCGTTGATACTGACATTGCCCTCCAATACTACCACCGCGGTGGTCCAGTCTTGGGGGAGCGTAAGCTGCGTTTTTCCGTCAGCGTTTAGCCGTATATCCCAAACCTGCATAGGGCTGAAGGTTTTGGCCGGCCCTTGATGCCCCTCAAACTCACCGGCTATGAGCCGTAATGTGCCCGCCTTATCGGCCAAGGGAACATCGGGAATATCGGCTTTGCGAATGCCTTGATAGTTCGGGTCGGTCATTTTGTCTTTTTTGGAGAGGTTAACCCACAGTTGCACCATTTGCAGCTCGCCGCCAGTGTGGCTGAACGCACTGGAATGAAACTCCTCGTGCATAATGCCGCTACCTGCGGTCATCCACTGTACATCCCCGGGGCCAATCACGCCGCCTTTACCGGTGGAGTCACGATGCGCCACCTCACCTTGATACACAATGGTCACGGTTTCAAAGCCGCGATGGGGATGCTCACCCACGCCTCGCTTCACGCCATCCGCCGGAAAGTGCATTGGGCCAGCATAGTCCAGCAGTAAAAAGGGGCTCATCTCCGCCGCTTGATTGTGATAGGAAAACAGCGAGCGGGCGGGGAAACCATTACCGACCCAGTGCGGTGCAGGGGCTTTTATGACACGCGAAATGGATTTCATGGTGCTCTCCTCGAGTGGGTTTACCTCCATCATATATTTGATGACATAGATTGCTAGGGGTTAAAACACGACTTCCACGCCATATAGGTTTTTTGTTTCTAAATGTTTCAGTGTCCTCAGTAAGCATCCGTTTTTTGTGCTGCTTTTCTAACTACAAATCAATTTAACATTTGGTTAACTGGCTTGCTTATGGCTAACTATGCTGTTTTTTGCTTTACTGGCGATGGATTGTCATTTTAATGTCGCTAAAGCCTGGTGGATCAGGTAAGCAAAGACACAACATCGAAAAATGGAGTAAACAGTGAGCCAACACATAAGCGACTCAACCGATGCTGGCCAGCCGCGCGGCATGGATCGGTTTTTGAACATGATAGAGCGGGCAGGGAACCGAATTCCGGATCCCGCGCTCTTGTTTTTTTGGGGGCTGATCACCGTGTGGGTATTATCAGCCATTCTCTCTCAGGTTTCTTTTGATTCAGTCCACCCTTTGACCGGTGACGCTGTCCAAGTTAAAAACCTGCTCACCGGTAGTGCGCTCGCCCACTTTTTAGCCAATATGGTTGACACCTTTACTGGATTTGCGCCGCTGGGGATTGTTTTGGTGGCGATGCTCGGTGTGGGGGTGGCTGACCAGTCCGGCTTTATTACCACTGGCCTTAAGAAAATGCTGAGTGTGACGCCAAAGCAAGCGCTTACGCCGATGCTGATTCTGGTGGCGATCGTTTCCCATACCGCCGCAGATGCAGGCTATGTGCTGGTGATCCCGCTGGGTGGGATTATCTTCCACGCCGCGGGTCGTCATCCGTTGGCAGGTATTGCTGCCGCCTTTGCCGGGGTATCCGGCGGCTTCTCCGCGAACTTTATTCCGTCAGGGATTGATCCTTTGCTGGCCGGTTTTACTGAATCTGCCGCGCATGTGTTGGACGATAGCTATCAGGTAAACCCGCTTGCGAACCTCTATTTCACTGGTCTGTCATCGATTTTGATTGTGGCGCTGGGCTGGTTTGTGACTGAGAAAATAGTCGAGCCACGTCTAAATCGCACGCCGATTGATGAGGACGCAGAAGACGCACCAGATTTAGGCTCCTTTACGGCAATTGAAGGGAAGGCGTTTAATCGAGCTGGGCTGGCGATGCTGCTAGGAATTGCCGCGCTGGTGGCGGCCTCATGGCCGGAAACGTCACCGCTCCGCTCACCGGCGGGCGAGCTGACCGCCTTTGATGCACCGATTATGCAATCGATCGTGCCACTGATTTTTGTGCTGTTTATTATTCCAGGTATTGTTTATGGCAAAACCGCGGGTACCTTTAAAACTAGCCAAGACGTGATCAAATCCATGTCTGACACCATGGCGACCATGGGCGCTTATATGGTGATGGCGTTTTTCTGCGCGCAATTCTTGGCCGCATTTACCCAATCAAACATTGGTACTTTGTTGGCGCTCAACGGCGCGGAGCTGTTGCAGTCAATGAACCTGCCAGGTGAGATGACGATTGTGGGGATGATTTTGCTGACGGCAATGGTGAACTTATTGATTGGTTCCGCATCGGCGAAATGGGGGCTGATTGGGCCGATTCTCGTGCCGATGTTAATGGTCGTGGGCATTTCCCCTGAATTGTCGCAAGCGGCTTATCGTGTGGGTGATTCTGTGTCGAACATTATCTCGCCATTGATGGTGTTCTTCCCGTTGGTGGTGGTGTACTGCCAGCGTTATGTAAAAACCACGGGGATTGGTACCGTGGCTTCAATGATGATCCCTTATTCTCTGACCATGCTGGTGGGCTGGACCTTATTCTTACTCGCCTACTGGGCGCTAGGATTGCCTCTGGGCATTCAAGCCAGCTACCAATACTTGGTGCAGTAATACGCTGTTGTACGTTGAGTGTCTTAAGCCGGCCTTCGAGCCGGCTTATTTGTATCGTATACTGAGGGCGTATTAGGTTGTTAATCACAGAGGTTGGGATGAAAGATCCACACGCGTCGGATAGCGAGCACGACGTTTATATGCGCCACGCGATCCAGCTAGCAGACAAAGCGGAGCAAGAGGGTGAAGTGCCTGTTGGCGCTGTCGTGGTGTATCAAGGTGAGGTTGTGGGCACGGGGTGGAACCGAACCATTACCCAGCATGATGCGACGGCCCATGCCGAAGTGATGGCATTACGCCAAGCCGGCCAAGTGCTGGGTAATTATCGTTTATTAGACGCGGACCTTTATGTGACATTAGAGCCTTGTCCCATGTGTGCGGCGGCGATGGTGCATGGCCGTGTCAGAAAGGTTTTCTTTGGCGCGCCAGATCCCAAAACCGGGGCCGCTGGCTCGGTAATGAACTTACTCAGCTATGACGGTGTTAATCATCATGTGCAAAGTGAGGGAGGGGTGTTAGAAGCGGAATGCCGTGCGCAACTGCAAGCCTTTTTCCGCCGTCGTCGTGCCGAAAAAAAGGCCGCTAAAAAAGCAGCCTGTCAATCTCAATCTTGCTTACCTGACTCAGGCAAGGTGTCCTAAAACGCGTCATCAAAGGCCGCAAATTCACGAATCGCAAAGGCACGTTGTCGCCAAAGTACCTTCTTGTGCATATTTTGGCGCATACGCTTACGCCGGTTAGCGGATGAAATGTTGTTTTTGCGAAAGCTTTGTTTCACCAGCCGTTTTCTTGGAACCATGCTGTCCTCATTGCGGTTGCGTGCCTGATTGCGGTGTCGAGTTATCCTCTGACTGTGATAACGCCGGGTCAGGCGCTTGCTCGGTTGTTTGCTCGGGGGCATTTTCCGACGGCTCGTCAGGGGCGACGATCGTCTGCAGACCACCGAGATCTTCAACTTGTTGGCTGTCGAGTGACTCTACGTGCGCTTTCTCATAGCCTAGAATACTTTGGTAATAGCGGCGAATATTTTCGACGTAGCTAAGCGCTTCGTAGCCACGCGCGTAACCGTAGCGTGTTTGGGTGTAATACTGGCGCTTGGCTAACAATGGCAGACGCTGTTTTACATCACTCCAAGAGTTAGGATCGGCGCCTTGCGCCTCCGTCAGTCGGCGCGCATCCATCATATGGCCAAAACCAATATTGTAAGACGCGAGAGCAAACCAAATGCGCTCGTGTGGATTAACACTGTCTGGTACACGGTCAAGTACACGTTGCAGGTAGAGCGAACCGCCTTTAATGCTTTGTTCTGGGTCGAGGCGATTGCGCACGCCCACGGATTTGGCCGTCGGCAGGGTAAGCATCATCATGCCGCGCACCCCAGTGGGGGAGATCGCCCGTGGGTTCCAATGTGACTCTTGATACGATAGGGCCGCTAGTAAGCGCCAATCAAAATCGTTCGCGTGCTTTTTGAAAAGCGGCTCCCACTTAGGCAACTTGCTCTCCAATGCCCGTAAAAAGGCGCGGGTATCGACGTAATCGAATTGGTCGACGTGACCAAAATACTTCTCTTCTAAAATAGCTAATTCGCCAGTTTGGTTTATCTCACCAAAGAAGTTGACCATTAAGGCATAGGCGCTGCTGTCGCCTTGTTTTTTCATAAACCAGGCCACGGGTTCGTCCTCACTGAGGGCCATGGCGACGGCAATATCTGGGTGGGTGCGTTGCATCAAGGCAATATCGACGGAGTCGGCAATGGTAAAGTCAATCTCACCGTCTGCGACTTGTTTAAGCAGCTCATCATCGTCGGCGTCCTGCACGACTTTCCAGCTGAGATCAGGGTGGTCTTGTTTTAACGCTTGCAAGGTGAGGTCGTGGCTAGAGTCTTCCACCACCGCCATGATGGCATCTTCACGATTAAAATCATCAACATCCCGCGGGCGCCAATGCCCTTTTTTATAGACCACTTGTTGGCTGACAAAGTAGTAGGCAGGGCCTGGGCGAAACTGAGCTAAACGTTGGTCGGTAATGGTAAGGCCTGCCGCAATCAGATCCACGTCGCCGCGTTCAAGGGCAGGAAAGAGGCCGGAAAGCGTATAAGTGGGCACCATTTCTAGCTTGACCCCGAGCTTGTCAGCAAACCGAGCGGCGAGCTCGTAATCTAGTCCGGTAGGGCCGTCGGGGCCGATGTAGTATGAGAGTTCGTTGTTGAGTGTCCCGACTCTTAAGACACCACGGTCTCGAATTTTTTCTAGAACGGTACGATCGTCGAACGTCCAATCACAGCCTGTGACGGTGAGGCTAAGCACAAGCACCGTTAGGCTAATCATCCATGATCGCAAAGAAAAGTCACGCTGTGTCAAAGGCTGTCGCTCACTGTTGCATGCCAGCATCAAACGGCTAGCGATGATCGATAGACGCGCCATTCTACGTGAATAGACGTCAGACCGATAGAGGGAAAATTTTTTGCGCAAACGGTTGCGTCAGGTGTGTTGTCGGTGACAGTTTTCCCCTATAATGGCGGCCGCTTAGGCAAAAGGCCAGTCTTAAAGCGCGTGTGGCGTGGCGACACCTCCGAGCAACGTGGGAGGACTGCCCTGGGAGTCAGCGTTAACGATAACGGAGAGAGCAACCATTGCGGCAATGCCGGTGGTGATACCCAAGTTATGGTGCCAAGATGCGATAACTTGGGTATACCCCTTTCATTTACCGCTAACGAGAGACGTACGCACATGGATATTTTGCGTGGTTCCCCCGCACTGTCTGAGTTTCGTGTCAACAAATTACTGGCGAGCTGCCAAGCACACCAGTTACCTGTCACGGCACTGTATGCTGAGTTTATTCATTTCGCCGACTTGTATCATCCTTTGGATAGCGCGAGTCGCGAAAAGCTCGAAAAGCTGCTGACTTACGGACCAACCTTATCGCCGCACGCGCCGGAAGGCATATTGTTTCTCGTGACGCCTCGCCCCGGCACCTTGTCGCCGTGGTCCTCCAAGGCAACCGATATTGCCCATAACTGCGGCTTGGATGCGGTCAAACGCTTGGAGCGCGGGACGGCGTACTATATTCAGTTATCTGCACCTTTGACCAATGAGCAACACGCGACCTTAGTCGGATTGTTGCACGATCGGATGATGGAAACGGTGTTCAGTGAGCTTGAGGCCGCCGCGGTGCTGTTTGAGCAAGCGGAACCTGCGCCGATGCATAGCGTAGACATTCTCTCCGGTGGCCGAGCCGCCTTAGTCGAGGCCAACCAAGCCTTAGGGTTGGCACTGGCAGAAGACGAAATTGATTATCTGGTCGAGAACTTCACCCAGCTGGGGCGTAACCCAAACGACATCGAACTGATGATGTTTGCGCAAGCTAACTCAGAGCATTGCCGACACAAAATCTTTAACGCCGACTGGACCATCGATGGTGAGAAGCAGCCTAAATCGCTGTTTAAGATGATCAAAAACACCTATGAGCAAACCCCAGATAACGTGCTGTCGGCGTATAAAGACAACGCAGCCGTGATGACTGGCTCAAACGTTGGACGCTTTTTTCCCACTCCAGAGCGCCACACTTATCAATATCATCATGAGCCGGCTCATATTTTGATGAAGGTGGAAACCCACAACCACCCCACCGCAATTTCACCGTGGCCAGGCGCAGCGACCGGCTCAGGCGGTGAAATTCGTGACGAGGGGGCGACCGGTGTCGGGGGCAAACCCAAAGCAGGATTGGTCGGTTTTTCTGTCTCTAACCTCAAAATTCCCGGCTTTATTCAGCCGTGGGAGCGCGATTATGGCAAGCCTGAGCGCATTGCCACTGCGCTCGATATTATGCTGGAAGGCCCTTTGGGCGGCGCGGCGTTTAACAACGAATTCGGTCGCCCCAACTTGCTGGGCTACTTCCGTACCTATGAGCAATGGGTGACCTCACATGCGGGGGAAGAAGTCCGTGGCTACCACAAACCGATCATGATCGCCGGTGGAATGGGTAACATCCGCGATGGCCATGTGCAAAAAGGCGAGATAGATGTGGGCGCCAAACTGATTGTGTTAGGTGGCCCAGCGATGAACATCGGCCTGGGTGGCGGGGCGGCATCGTCGATGGCATCAGGCCAGTCGGCGGAAGACTTGGACTTTGCCTCGGTACAGCGTGAGAACCCAGAAATGGAACGTCGCTGCCAAGAGGTGATTGATCGTTGCTGGCAGCTTGGCGACGATAACCCGATTGCCTTTATCCACGATGTGGGTGCGGGTGGCCTGTCCAATGCCATGCCAGAGTTGGTCGATGATGGTGGCCGTGGTGGACGCTTTGATTTGCGTGATATTCCTAATGACGAGCCGGGAATGAGTCCGCTTGCCATTTGGTGTAACGAGTCACAAGAGCGCTACGTTTTGGCAGTCAAACCCGAAAATATGGCGCGTTTTGAAGCCTTGTGCGAGCGTGAACGGGCGCCGTACGCGGTGATTGGTGAGGCCTCCGATGCGCGTCATTTGTCGCTTGAAGATAGCCACTTCGACAATACCCCCATCGACATGCCGATGGACATCTTGCTGGGTAAAGCGCCCAAAATGCACCGGGATGTGACGCGTCAGCAAGTGACAGGTGCCGCGCTTAACACCCAAGGCATTGAGCTGGAGGAAGCCTGTGAGCGTGTTTTACGCTTGCCGGCGGTGGCGGAGAAAACCTTCTTGATCACCATCGGTGACCGTTCGGTGACCGGGTTGGTTGCGCGTGACCAAATGGTCGGCCCGTGGCAGGTACCGGTCGCCAACTGTGCGGTGACGGCGGCCAGTTATGACAGTTACCACGGCGAAGCGATGGCGATGGGTGAGCGTACCCCAGCCGCTTTACTCGATTTTGCTGCCTCTGCCCGTATGGCGGTGGGGGAAGCACTCACTAATATCGCCTGTGCTGATATTGGCAGCCTAACCAACATTAAACTGTCTGCGAACTGGATGTCTGCGGCGGGGCACCCAGGCGAGGACGCCGGCTTGTACGAAGCGGTCAAGGCCGTGGGTGAGGAGCTGTGTCCTGAGCTGTCACTGACCATTCCGGTGGGTAAAGACTCAATGTCGATGAAAACCCAGTGGCAGCAAGACGGTGAAAACAAAACCGTGACCGCGCCGATGTCGCTGATCATCACCGCCTTTGGCCGCGTGGAAGATGTGCGTCGTACCGTGACCCCACAATTGCGGACCGATAAAGGTGATAGCCACCTGATCGCGATTGACCTCGGAGAAGGGGCGCAGCGTCTGGGCGCAACCGCGTTGGCTCAGGTTTATCATCAATTGGGCGATAAGCCTGCCGATGTCACCAGCAGCGCTCGCCTAAAAGGCTTTTTCCATGCGATGCAAACCTTGGTGGCAGAGCAAAAGCTACTGGCGTATCACGACCGTGCCGATGGCGGACTGTTCGTCACCTTGGCGGAAATGGCGTTTGCCGGTCACACCGGTATTGACGTGGATATCGCCCGTTTAGGCGACGATGCCTTGCCAGTGCTGTTTAACGAAGAGCTGGGCGCGGTGATCCAAGTAGCGGCGCAAGATCTTGAGCGTGTTTATGCGGTGTTGGCCGAACATCAATTGACCGCATGCAGCCATCTGATTGGCGGCCTAAGTGATAGCGATGAGATTATCTTACGTCACGGTGAGGCGCCTATCTATCAAGCCAGTCGTCAGCACTTACGTCAGATTTGGGCTGAAACCACGTATCAGATGCAAGCGCGTCGCGATAATCCGGACTGTGCTCGCCAAGAATTTGACGCTAAGCAGGCGGTCGATCCCGGTTTACACGCTAGCCTGAGCTTTGATGTGCACGAAGACATCGCTGCGCCATATATCGCCACCGGTCAACAACCGACCATGGCTATTTTGCGTGAGCAAGGCGTGAACTCGCATGTGGAAATGGCAGCTGCCTTCGATCGCGCTGGATTTAACGCCGTGGACGTTCACATGAGCGACATTCTCTCAGGACGCGTCAGTTTGGACGGTTTCCAAGGGCTGGTGGCCTGTGGTGGTTTCTCTTACGGTGACGTGTTGGGCGCCGGTGAAGGTTGGGCGAAATCGATTTTGTTTAACAGCCGCGCGCGCGATCAATTTAGTGACTTCTTTACGCGTGAAGACACTTTAGCACTTGGTGTGTGCAATGGCTGTCAGATGCTATCGAACCTGCATGAATTGATCCCAGGGGCCGCACACTGGCCACGATTTGTTCGTAACGAGTCGGAGCGCTTTGAAGCGCGCTTTAGCATGGTGGAAGTGCAATCAAGCCCCTCCGCCTTCTTTGCTGGGATGGCAGGGTCACGGATGCCCATTGCGGTATCGCATGGTGAGGGACGCGTTGAGGTGCGTGATGCAGAGCATCTGGCGGCCATTGAGGCGTCAGGCACGGTGGCGCTGCGTTACACCGATAATCACGGCCAGCCAACACAAGCGTATCCGGCTAACCCGAATGGCTCACCAAATGGCATTACTGCGCTGACCACTGAGTCGGGCCGTGTAACCATTATGATGCCTCACCCTGAGCGGGTATTCCGTACGGTCGCTAACTCTTGGCACCCCGATGATTGGGGCGAAGACAGTGCATGGATGCGTATGTTCCGCAACGCG
Organism: Salinivibrio sp. ML198; assembly: GCF_001996015.1. Taxonomy (NCBI): domain Bacteria; kingdom Pseudomonadati; phylum Pseudomonadota; class Gammaproteobacteria; order Vibrionales; family Vibrionaceae; genus Salinivibrio; species Salinivibrio sp. ML198. Next base: position 96,935 of record NZ_MUEZ01000008.1, on the reverse strand, counting down.
CGGGTCACACTGGGATAAGCCCTATACCAATCAAAGCCGCCAATCTATGGCGGCTTTTTGGTGATAAGCGTGAATCGATGGATGATTTTTTATCCTGCTGCGATACAATTTCAGCTAAACAACTGATCCATCAGGACCGGCTGCGGCCAACGAGAAGGATAACGGAATGAAAAAAATTGAAGCCATCATCAAGCCATTTAAACTCGATGACGTACGTGAAGCACTTGCCGACGTGGGGATTACGGGGATGACTGTCTCAGAAGTAAAAGGTTTTGGTCGTCAAAAAGGTCATACTGAGCTTTATCGTGGCGCCGAATATATGGTCGATTTTTTACCCAAAGTGAAGCTTGAAGTGATCGTCAGTAACGATGTGGCTGAGCAATGTGTGGATACCATTATTGATACCGCACAAACCGGTAAAATCGGTGATGGCAAAATCTTTGTCTTTGATGTTGAGCGCGTGGTGCGCATCCGTACTGGTGAAGAAGACGAAGAAGCGATTTAGTATCGCGATTTGGGCCAATACGGTAAGCAACAAAAAGCCAAGCGTGAGGCTTGGCTTTGTTGTTTGTGTGGCGTGGTGATTGACTACGCGCTAGGGTTGGCCGGATGCGCTTGATAACGACCCGGCTTATGATTCATCGCCAAGACTAAGTTGAGCACAATCGCGCCAACTACCGACCACATCAAGAGATTGAGGTCGATGAGGAAGAAAGATAACGCGAGGATGGTGCAGTCGATGCCCATTTGTAGCTTTCCTGCCGAGATCCCAAACTTGTCCTGACAATAGAGCACCAAGACGTTAAAGCCGCCCAAGCTGGCGTTGTGACGGAAGATCATCAACATGCCGACGCCCATTAGCAACCCACCAATGACGGCACAGTACGCAGGTGCCAGCCAGGTAATTTCAAAGAAATAGGCAATATGGTCAGCCATCACCGATACCGCGCCCCCCGCAAGTAAGCTGCGCAGTGCGAAGCGTGGGCTCATGCGAAACCATGCCATCAAATAAAACGGACAATTACACAGAAAGTACAGGGTGCCGAAGGACAAGTCTGTAAATTGGCTGACCAACAGAGCCAGCCCTGTGGTCCCGCCCGTTAAAAGTCCGGCTTGTTGCAAGAAAAACACCCCTTGGGCGACTAAAAACGCGCCAGAGGCAATAGCAATAATGTCTTCTTTAAAGCTGTGTTGATACTGACTCACACGGCTTCTCCCTACTTATTAGCGTGACAACAACAAAAACGTGATAACAACAAAAAGCCCGCCAAAACCCAAAGGGCTGGCGGTAAAAAGTTAATGGGATAATCGGGCGCGGATTTTATCGCCAATTAGGACGAAGAGAAAGGCGGGGAGGTAAATCACTTGAATGTAGAATGTCAGCATTATGATACTCAGCTGTAAAACCTTTACACCGACTATGTTCGTTGACGCCCGACCATTACGATTGCCATGCGCAATAAAAAATTGTGACGCAGGCTACCTGATAGGTTGGATTTTTTGTAGAATGGCAAACGCAGTCATAGCGGTAACGAAAACGTTTGCGTAGTGCTGGTGTGGCGAACGATTTTCCTTGGCTTAATCGCTTTGATTTGTCATCTTAAGGCGACTAAGCCAAGGCGTGATCTAAGCCATCGCCCCTGCGCCGGTTTTTGCTAGGTGAGCTGAAAAAGCCCTAGCGTTTGCTTTATGGGTAATTGCCCGCCAATGTTAAGTCAGGAGAGACAAATGCTAAAGCGTGACATGAAGATTGCGGATTACGATCCCGCCCTGTTCGCCGCCATTGAAGAAGAAACGGCACGTCAGGAAGAACACATTGAGCTGATCGCATCAGAAAACTACACCAGCCCACGCGTCATGGAAGCGCAAGGCTCTCAACTGACCAACAAGTACGCGGAAGGCTATCCCGGCAAGCGCTATTACGGTGGGTGTGAGTATGTCGACAAAGCCGAAGCGCTGGCGATTGAGCGCGCGTGTGAACTGTTTGGTTGTGAGTATGCGAATGTGCAGCCTCACTCAGGTTCACAAGCAAATAGCGCGGTATATATGGCCCTGCTCAACCCTGGAGATACGGTTCTGGGAATGAGCTTGGCGCATGGTGGTCACCTGACTCATGGCTCGCCGGTCAACTTTTCTGGTAAGCATTACCATGTCATCCCTTACGGTATCGATGAAGCGGGTAAAATTGACTATGAGCAAATGGAACAGCTTGCGCTGGAGCACAAGCCCAAAATGCTCATCGGTGGCTTTTCTGCTTATTCACAAGTGGTGGATTGGAAGCGCATGCGTGAAATCGCCGATAAAGTGGGCGCATGGCTGTTGGTCGATATGGCGCACGTCGCGGGTTTAATTGCGGCAGGCGTATATCCAGATCCATTGCCACACGCGCATGTGGTGACGACCACTACCCACAAAACGCTTGCGGGCCCTCGCGGTGGTTTGATCCTGTCGAATGCGGGTGAAGACCTTTATAAAAAGCTCAACTCCGCCGTGTTCCCAGGTGGCCAGGGTGGCCCTTTGATGCATGTGATTGCGGGTAAAGCGGTGGCGTTTAAAGAGGCGATGGAGCCTGAGTTTAAGGCTTACCAAGCGCGTGTGATTGATAATGCTCGCGCGATGGTCAAAGGCTTCCAAGCGCGTGGCTACAAAATAGTATCAGGCTCAACCGATAATCATTTGTTGCTGGTTGATCTTATCGATAAAGACATTACCGGAAAAGAAGCAGACGCAGCACTGGGCGTGGCTAATATCACTGTGAACAAAAACAGTGTGCCGAACGATCCACGCAGCCCGTTTGTCACCTCTGGTATTCGTGTGGGCACCCCAGCCATTACACGTCGTGGCTTTACTGAGCAAGATGCTGAGCAGCTTGCGCATTGGATGTGTGATGTCTTGGATAATATCGATAATGAGCAAGTGATTGCCGAGACCAAAGAAAAAGTCCAAGCGATTTGCCGTCGCCTGCCTGTGTATGCCTAATTAATGACACGGAAATGAATAGGTTATAAGGCGCCTTCGGGCGTCTTTTTTGTTTTTATCGACACGATGTGCCTCACTGGCTTTGTTTAGCACACAAAACCACCATAAAGTCCTCTTCGATAGGCTTTTTCATCGCTACAAATCGGTTACACTAGCAAGACGATATTGAGGAGGCGACACTCATGCACTGTCCATTCTGTGGTGCTACCGACACCAAAGTGATCGATTCTCGTCTTGTGGCTGATGGTCACCAAGTTCGCCGTCGCCGCCAGTGTTTGGCGTGCGCAGAGCGTTATACCACGTTCGAAACGGCGGAATTAGTGATGCCACGGGTGATTAAGACCAACGGTAACCGAGAGCCGTTTGACGAAGAGAAACTGCGTGGCGGCATTCAACGCGCATTAGAAAAGCGTCCAGTGAGCGCGGATGATATTGAAAAAGCGATCAACAGTATAAAGTCACGTTTGCGTGCCACCGGAGAGCGCGAAATTGGCTCTGCCATGGTAGGGAACTTGGTCATGGAAGCGCTCAAGGAGCTCGATAAAGTGGCTTATATTCGCTTTGCCTCTGTGTATCACAGTTTTGAAGACATTCGTGAATTTGGCGAAGAAATCGCACGGTTGCAAAAATGAGTCAAAGCGATCGGGATACAACCATGATGATGCGCGCGTTAGCGCTCGCGGCCCAAGGCTGTTATACCACCACGCCTAATCCTAATGTCGGTTGTGTGATTGCACAGGGCGACGAAGTGGTCGGTGAAGGGTTTCATATTGCCCCCGGCGGCCCGCACGCTGAAGTACATGCATTAAAGGCTGCGGGAGCACGCGCACAAGGGGCGACAGCTTACGTCACCTTAGAGCCTTGCTCTCACTATGGTCGCACGCCGCCGTGTTGCGATGCGTTGATTGCTGCCAACGTTAGCCGCGTTGTGTGCGCGATGCAAGACCCAAACCCGCAAGTAGCTGGACGTGGTATCGCACGGTTACAAGAAGCCGGCATTGAGGTGGTTGTGGGCGTGATGGCCGAGCGCGCCAACGCGCTGAACCCCGGTTTTATCAAACGTATGCAAACTAAAATGCCCTATGTGCAGCTCAAACTGGCAGGGAGCCTCGATGGGCGCACCGCCTTGGCGAATGGACACAGTAAATGGATCACTGGGGAACCCGCGCGCGCTGATGTGCAAGCATTTCGCGCGCAAGCGAGTGCGATTCTATCGACCAGTGCCACGGTGATTGCGGATAACCCGAGCCTCAATATCCGTGACAACCAACTTCCTCGTGCTGTCCTCGACCATTATCCTCAATCGACGCGACGCCAACCGACACGTGTGATCTTGGATAAACACAACCAAACCGTGCCGGAAGCGAGTGTCTATCAACTTGCGGGCAACGTGATCCGTATTGTTGATACGCCGAGTAATAAAGCGTGGCCAGATAACGTGCAAGAATGGGTGATGCCCGATGCATCGCTCACCACTATCCTTCGCGCATTGGCGGAACATGATATTGACAAAGTATGGGTGGAAGCAGGCGCGAGGCTGGCAAGCCAACTGCTGAGTGAATCCTTGGTGGATGAGCTGATTGTCTACCAAGCGCCGGTATTATTAGGGGCCGATAGCCGTCCTTTGGTCGCATTAGGCGGATTAGAGTCGATGGATGACGCGCCACGTTTCCACTTTAACCAGGTAAAGACTGTCGGTGACGATGTCCGCTTACGGGCGAGCCTCTCTGAGCATGCCGTGATTACGCAAGAGTATTAAGAACAATGTTTACTGGAATTATTGAAGCGATAGGGCGCGTACAAACCCTGAGTCGTCGGGGACAAGACGTTACGCTGACGATCGACAGCGGTGCGCTTGATCTCTCGGACGTCAAACTGGGTGACAGCATTGCCACCAACGGGGTGTGCTTGACTGTCGTCGCATTGACCGCAACGGGCTATAGCGCGGATGTCTCCTCTGAGACTTTGGCGCGTTCATCGCTGGGCGCCTTGTCGGTAGGAGATAGCGTTAACCTTGAAAAAGCCATGCTACCTACCACCCGTTTTGGCGGTCATATGGTTTCGGGGCATGTTGATGGCTTGGGAGAAGTAACGTCCGTTAGCCAAACTGGCCGCGCCTGGGAGTACTGGATTGCATTACCGCCTGAACTCGCCAAGTATGTGGCATTGAAAGGCTCTATCACGGTGGATGGGATCAGTTTGACGGTGAACGAGGTGAACGGCAGTGCGTTTAAACTCACCATCGTGCCGCACACGGCTGAGCAAACCACTATTCAGCACTTTGCGCCTGGACGCAAGGTAAACATCGAAGTCGATGTCATTGCCCGTTACCTTGAGCGATTGATGCTCGGTGACAAGGCCGCTGAACCGATACAATCAACGGGTGTCAGTCTAGACACATTGGCCCGTTCCGGCTTTTTGAAATAAGGATCCCAAGATGGCAATTAGTAGCGCTCAAGAAATCATTGACGATATCCGCCAAGGCAAAATGGTGGTGTTGATGGATGACGAAGATCGCGAGAATGAAGGTGATTTGATCATCGCGGCAGAAGCTGTGACCCCAGAAGCGATCAACTTTATGGCCACGCATGGCCGAGGGTTGATTTGTTTGACGCTGACCCAGCAGCGCTGCCAGCAACTTGGGTTGCCTTTGATGGTGTCGGACAATAATGCGCAATTTTCCACCGCGTTTACCGTGTCGATTGAAGCGGCAGAGGGTGTTACCACCGGGATATCGGCGGCTGACCGCGCACGCACCGTGCAAGCCGCGGTTACCCCCGACGCTAAAGCGGCTGACTTGGTGCAGCCGGGCCACGTCTTCCCCTTGATGGCGCAAGAAGGAGGGGTGCTCACCCGTGCTGGCCACACCGAAGCGGGGTGCGATCTGGCCCGTTTAGGTGGCTATAGTCCTGCCTCCGTGATCGTTGAGATCTTAAATGAAGACGGCACCATGGCGCGTCGCCCAGACTTGGAAGTATTCTGTGACAAACACGGCATCAAGCTGGGCACCATTGCCGATTTGATTGAATACCGTAATCTCAACGAGACGACCATTGAACGGGTGGCGTCTTGTAAATTGCCGACGGAATTTGGTGAGTTTGATTTAGTCACCTACCGCGACACCATTGATAACCAAATCCATTATGCGATGTGTAAAGGCGAGGTGACCGCCGATCCCACCCTAGTGCGTGTGCATCTGCAAGACACTTTTACCGATGTGCTCCAATCTGATCGGACGGCTGAGCGCAGCTGGAGTCTGACCCGCGCGATGCAAAGGGTTAGCGATGAAGGCGGGGTGTTGGTGATTCTGGGTAAAGAAGAAACCAGCGATGCCATTATCAACAAAGTGAAAGCGTTTGAAGCGCAAGATAAAGGTGAAAAACCCGCCGGCGCTAAATGGCAGGGGACCTCTCGCCGAGTAGGGATTGGGTCGCAAATATTGGCAGATCTTGGCGTCAAGCAAATGCGCCTGCTGTCGTCGTCGACCAAGCGTTATCATGCCTTGTCAGGCTTTGGCCTGAACGTGGTGGAATACGTCACCGAATAAGATAGATAAACGGGGCGCGCGATTTGCACCATCATCGACTGGCACGGAACATGGTGCCATCGGATAAAAATGTGGTAGAATCGCGCGGTTTCTCATTCCGGAAAGCAAGTCACAGGAAGGCTCATGAACGTAATCGAAGGGGCATTTGCCGCGCCCAACGCGCAGGTTGCTATTGTTATCTCTCGCTTTAATAGCTTTATCAACGAGAGTTTGCTGGATGGTGCGGTTGACGCACTGAAGCGCCAAGGCCAAGTCAACGACGATAATATCACCGTGGTGCGTTGCCCAGGTGCCTACGAGTTGCCTGTGGTGACCCAAAAGCTCGCCAAGAGCGGTCGCTATGACGCGATTGTGGCACTCGGATCGGTGATCCGTGGTGGCACACCGCATTTTGACTATGTCGCCGGAGAATGTAATAAAGGGTTAGCACAAGTTGCACTGGAGTTTGAAACCCCAGTCGCCTTTGGTGTGCTGACGGTAGACACCATTGAGCAAGCGATCGAACGCGCAGGTACCAAGGCTGGTAACAAAGGGGCAGAGGCTGCACTGAGCGCGCTTGAAATGGTGAATGTTCTGTCCCAAATTGAATCCTAAATGGGGGTTAAAGTGAAACCAGCCGCACGACGTAATGCACGTCAGTTTGCATTGCAAGCCATCTATTCATGGCAGCTAGCGCAAGGCAATGTCGCTGATATTGAAGCCGCGTTTCTTGCCGCAGATAAATACGAAGAAGAAGACGAGCATCAGAAAACAGAGCCGCTTCTACGTGAACCAGAAACGGATGTTGCGTATTTTCGTAATCTGTTTAGCGGTGTAGCGCTTAGCCATCAAGAGCTTGATAGTAAGATGCGCCCGTACCTATCCCGTCCTTTGCAGGATTTAGATGATATGGAGCACGCCTTACTACGCCTTGCAATGTATGAGCTGATGAAGTGCGACGATGTCCCCTACAAAGTGGTTATCAATGAGGCCGTGGAACTGGCCAAACGCTTTGGCGCAGAAGACAGCCATAAGTTTGTTAATGGCGTCTTGGATAAAGCGTACCCTCGGCTGCGCTAATCCCTTCCTGACTAGGCCAGCACTGCTGGCCTTTTTATTATTCTTATCCAACACATACGAGTTATGACACGCAACGAATTTGATTTGATTCGCGACTACTTCGCTCGTCAGCCGGTCAAGCGTCGTGATGTCGCTTTAGGTATTGGTGATGACTGTGCGTTGGTCGAGGTCCCTGAAGGCTGTCAGTTAGTGGTGACCACAGATACGCTGGTGGAGGGCACCCACTTTCTTCCGACTGCGAGTGCCTCTGATGTGGCGCATAAAGCGTTAGCCTCTAACTTAAGCGATTTGGCTGCAATGGGCGCAATGCCAGCGTGGTGTTCTCTGGCGCTCACATTACCAGAGCCCGATGATGCTTGGGTGGCAGGGTTTTGCCAAGGCTTTACCGCCCTTGCCGAGCATTTTCAAGTCCAACTCATTGGCGGCGATACCACACGTGGGCCCAAAAGTATCACCATTACCTTACACGGTCATGTTCCTAAAGGGCAGGCGCTGACTCGTGCGGGTGCGAAACCGGGAGACTGGCTTTTCGTGACCGGCACACTGGGTGAGAGCCAAGCCGGGCTCGATTATATTCTCGGCAAGCCAGTGGTTGATAAGGCCCGCGCAACCACATTGATCAATCGTCATTATCGGGCTCAGCCACGAGTGACCGCTGGACAGGCATTGCGAGGTATCGCGTCAGCGGCGATTGATATTTCTGATGGTTTACACGCAGACTTAACCCACATCCTCACCGCTAGTGGTGTCGGTGCAAAAGTTGATGTGACGCAACTGCCGCTTTCTGAGTCTTTGTTAGCGGAGGTCGGCGATACTGAGCAGGCACAAAAACTCGCCCTCACCAGTGGCGAGGAGTACGAGCTTTGTTTTACGGTACCGGAAATGTATCGGGGGATGCTAGATACAACGCTTAAGCACAGCGGAGTCAATGTGCAATGCATCGGGCAAATAACCGGCAACCACCGCCTTGAACTTGTGGCAGACAGTCAGCCTCTCGATTGGGTGCTGTCTGGATGGGATCATTTTAAGGAGCCACGTCGTGACAGATCCTAAGCATCGTTTATCCTTGACCAATCCATATCATTTATTGGCACTTGGCTTTGGCAGTGGCTTGTCACCGATAGTGCCGGGGACCGTCGGTACCTTGTTTGCGGTGCCATTCTACCTGGTGCTGGTGAACGTTGGGGGAACGCTTGCACTGTGGTTGGCGATTATTGTCGGTAGCTTAGCGGGCATTGCTATCTGTGGTCGAGCATCGAAAGACATGCAAGTGCATGATCATGGAGCGATTGTTTGGGATGAGTTTGTTGGTTTTTGGCTGACAATGGCGTTGGTGCCTACCACTGATTGGCAAACCGTTTTAGCAGGCTTTGTGTTATTCCGCCTCTTCGATATGGTTAAGCCATGGCCGATAAGCTGGCTGGATAAACATGTTCACGGTGGCTTAGGGATCATGCTGGATGATATTGTCGCTGGTGTGATGGCGATGGCCAGCCTCTGGCTACTGGCAACCTATACACAGGCCTTGACTTGGTTTTAGCCATACAGAAAGGAATGGCGCTCCCACAGGGACTCGAACCCCGATCGATCGCTTAGGAGGCGACTGCTCTATCCTGTTGAGCTATGAGAGCGTGTCGACATTATACGTAAAAACAGGCGCGATTTAAGCGCCTGTTTTCATTTAATTTACCCCTTTGGTCACTATGTCGCCGATTTGTATGCTGCCGCTGAGGTTATTGGGCTGAACCACGGCTTCCGCGCTGCTTTCATAAACGCGTGCAACGGTCAGTGTGATGCCGCTTTTTCGACGTTGAGTACGTACGATACCTAAATCATCGGTGAACGAGGCAATGTGCCACAGGTTCAGTTGATCGCCTTGTTTAACCCCATTGATACGCCCGACATTTATTTGTGCAATATTGTCTTTGAGGGCGACGATTTCTGGCTTACTGGCGCGACAAGACAGTGATGACTCCAAGTCTAACAATATATTTCGACTCATTCGGCGTGCCATTTGCCCATAAGGAGATTGCCAAAAGCGCGCGGTCTGGGTATCGACTTGGCTATGGCGTTCAAACGGCCATTGGGCAACATCGCGATAGCGGCGTTGAAATATGACTTCACCACTCTCACTGTCCATTGCCTGGACATTGACGGCCAATTGGCGGTTATTTTGTGCCTCACCAAAGCCACTGGCGTCCGTCGTGGCAGACAGATCAGTGATTGCGCCGGTGATCACAAACTGCGCGTCTTTGTCTTCAGCTAACATGGCCACCGTGCGGGGCGCATTAGGAGAGACATCAACATTGGCGATACCACGCCCGACAAAGCTCTGTGCGTGTTGTTTTATCTCACGGTTGAGGAGTACCGAAAAGTCATCGCCAAATTGATAAATGCCCCCTAACGCGGCTTGTTGGGGTGAAACAATCGGAAAACGTGTTAATACCATGCCTTTTCTATACTGGGTTTTGTGGCAAGCGTTTGCCGATGGATAGATATCTAAGCGCAGATTGACAACATAATTGCCGCCTTGAGTGCCTTCTTCTAACACTTGTACCTCGCGTACCGCATTGCCGCTAAACTGATAACCAGGTTTAGCTTGCGAGTAAAAACGCTTGAGTTGCTGCAAGCTGCCTACATCGGCACCGGCAAAGCGCATAGCATCAAAGGTCGCGGCTTCAAGTGCCCGAACACGGGCGGCTTGCTGGCTTTCGAGTATGGGGGAACTGGCCGATACTTCATACCACGCCGCGTGTGTCCAAGGAGCGACACTCAGGCTGACAATGAGCGTTAACCGCGCCAAAAGGGTTTTCATAGTCAAGATCTCACTTAGTGGGTATGGAAATTGCTTTCAATCTATTAGTGCGTAGGGTTAAGCCCTACCAAAAAGATGACGCAAAGACGCTGATGCAAGTTGTGTACCTAAATAGAGCCAGCAATCAAAGGTAAAGGTTTCATCAAATCAACCGATACCCTTAATGACACACTTGTCTCACATCGATGACTGAGCGCGGAGCATGATACGATGAAAAAGTGGATAGTGGCGATAGTAGCGCTATTGGTAACAGGCTGTGCTTACACGCCAATTTATAACGGCAAAGAGCCGTATTCGGGCAGTGAGTTTTTCCTTAAGCAGCGGCCACGTCACACGCTTGATTACTTTCTAAACAGTATGGCCGATGAGCTGTTAGCCACCAATGCGTATTTGACAGCGCGAACGCCCTTGGCGGTCACCTCGTTTGTTGATTTGCAAAAAATGGATGAGACCAACTGGTTAGGTAATACCGTCACCGAGGGACTGATTTATCAAATGCAGCGCCGCGGCTTTACGGTGATTGACTTTAAATCGACGGGCGCGATTCGGGTGACGGAAGATGGTGATTTTACCATTAGCCGAGACTGGAAAGAACTTAACCCTGAACAACAAATCGATTATGTATTGACGGGGACTATGTTGCGTCAAGGCGGCGGGGTATTAGTTAATGCCCGGGTAATCGGTATGGAATCTCGCGTGGTGGTTGCTTCGGCGCAAGGCTTCTTGCCGGCCGATCGTATTGGGCGTGATATTGATAGTTTATACAAGGTTCGCAAACGCGATGGCGTGATTATTCGAGACGATCAAAACCGCGTGAAGCGAGAGACAGTGGTGCTAAAACCTTAGTACAGGAAAGAGTAAGGTAGATAAATGTTTACGAAACACGGATTTGTCATCGCAATCTTGCTGATGCTGTCAGCCTGTCAGCCATTAACTAAGATGAAAGAAGAAAACATCATCTCGGCGGTGGGAATGGCGTCAATTAGTGCACAACAAGGCGCAACCCAAGAAGAAAAAGAAACCCGGGCCATGCGTGCCTCTAAAGTGGATGCGTACAAAGAATTGAGTGAACAAGTATATGGCTTGCGGGTTAGCAGCCGTGCACGCGTTGATGATCAAAGTTTAGGCCGCGACACGACCCAGGGCGCGGTGGATGGTATTATTCGCGGCGCAGAAGTGGTGGCCAGTTATAAAGTGGGTGACAGTTACGTCACTGAACTCGAACTCGATCTCGATACCATGCAGAAAATGAAACGCTATGGCGAATCGCAGCCTGTACCGAATAACAATAATATTATTTTCTAGCCACTAGGGCGTCTTGCTTTGATCAAATGAGAAGAATGACGCCAACATCTTGGCACTTAAGCAGGCAGGGTGTAAAAACGACGTATGCCTTTAGACGGAGAGCGAGCACTATGCTCGCTTTTTTTGTGCTTGAGTCAGGCACCATCGTGGCGCGATAGCGCGTTAGGCCATCTTAGGGAGCAAGCCAGAGTCGACAAAAAACAGGCAGACGATTGTGCGCCGATAAGATAGGCAAGAAAAGCGAGCAAATAGGTGGCCGGTGTGGTGGATTGGAGCGTGGTCGTTGTTCGTAGGAAAGACGTTATGCTTTAACGTTAGTGCCTAGGGTTTTTCTCCCCGACGCATTGCCGTCTTGATTATAGGTCAATTCTGACTTACCACCGCTTTCTTGGAACAGGTTGCGCAGGCGATGAATACTCAGACTCGCGCGCTGAAGCGCGATGCCATTGGTTTCATTTTGCTGTTTGCAGGCTGAGAGGGTGGCTTGAATGGCATTCACGTGTTCACTTAACGTTTCATCATGGTTAAGTAAATCGCGTTCTGGGTGACGGCTAATTTGCGCATCATTACGTTGAATTTCGTTGATAAGCGACTGTTTTTGCTTGGCTATTGCTTCGATATCTTCGGAGGAGCGGCTGGCAATGACACCGGCTTCTTGCTCGAGCACGCTTTGTAGCGCTTGGACTCGCTCGAGTTGCTGTTCAACCAAGGTTGTTAAAGGCGCAGTAGGGGTCATAACCACTCCAATCAGCTTAGCTGTCGTTGAGATCGTTCTCGAAACGCATCATGTTTGCGGCGAGCTTATCAGGATCTACTTTGTAAGAGCCGTTTGATATCGCTTGCTTGATTTGATCAACCTTGGCGCTATCAAAGTAGGGCTCAGATGCCATTTTCTGATTCATTTTATCGATCACTTGGCTTTGTTGGCTGAGTGAAACAGCGTCGTCTTGGGGTTTTACCCCTTGCTGTTCACGGACTGAGCCGCTTTGCGTTTCTTGTGTTTTGGTCTGGTTACTCGTATTACGAGTTGTGGTCAGGGGTTGCTGATTACCACGTAGTTGGTCAATACTCGCCATAACATCGCCTTACTGTCAGTCGCTTTTTGAGTCCGTTGCTCAGCATATCGGCACACCTTGCTGTTACTTTAGCATTGTGACGTAAAAAGTTAGAAATTAACCGTTACTTCGCCGACCGCTGAGATTGTAGCATCGACAATCCGGTTAGATTTATTGTTCTTCACTTTTATTTGCTCACCTAGAGCGCCATCACTTAATGCCGTGCCTTTTGCAACAATGTTCAGTCCGTTTCCTTGCGCAGTGATCAAAACGTCATCATTTCGACACACGGCGCAGACATCGTTACTGCTGATCGGTTCACCTATTCCCACGGTTCGTTTGACTTTAGAGCCAATTAAACGCGCGGGTTGCGTATAGGTATGCCCGCGTTGAAACCGACTATTTACCATTTGAACGGCTAGATCATTCGAAGCAATAGTCATGCCACGATTGAGTGGTCGCTTTGCGACAACCGAGGGGGTCATCAACTCGATTTTAACCGGAATATACACTTGCCAGTTGTCTCGATCACAAGACACCATTACGGTGACCGAGGTATTAATCTGTTGACGGCCTGGCACTTTGGTGTCGAGTGGCACGGGGCAATCGGTTAGGCGCATGCGCGAATCAAGGTTCCCCGCCGCGATGTTGAGTTCGCCATTTTCAGGCAGCGAAATAATACCGGCGACATGCGCCTCCGCGGCTTCTTGCACCGCTTCAATTTGACTTACTGTCGCAGCAGCTATACTTAGGCTAAAGCTTGTAAGCCAAACGACGATAAATAAACGTAATATCTTGGACATAGTTCAATCCATCAGTAGCGGACGTTAAGAAAAAAAATCCCTTCTTTTCTCGAGAGTCATGTGATTACCCACTATGATTACCATGCTACTCTACAAAAAAAACGGGGCAATATGGAGTTTATCTTATGACAGGTGGTGTTCTTGATTCGGTCAACCAGCGTACACAGCTGGTAGGACAAAACCGGTTAGAGCTGTTGACTTTCCGCCTGATGAGAAAACAGCGCTTTGGCATTAATGTTTTTAAAGTCAAAGAAGTGTTGCAGTGCCCACGGCTCACCGCAATGGCAAATTTGCATCCTTTGGTGAAAGGAGTGGCCCACATCCGCGGTCAAACCGTCTCTGTCATCGACATGAGCCTAGCAACTGGCGGGCCAGCTATTCCCGATCCAGAGAACCGCTTTGTGATTATTGCCGAGTTTAACCGTTCCATGCAGGGCTTTTTAGTCGGCTCGGTCGAGCGTATCGTCAATATGAACTGGGAAAAAATTCTTCCTCCCCCGCAAGGGACAGGGCGATCGCACTACCTCACCGCGGTCACCGAAATTGATAACGAGTTGGTGGAAGTGCTCGACGTTGAAAAAATTCTCAATGAAATCGCGCCCGTGAATGAAGATGTGAGTGAGGAAGTACTCTCGAAACGGCAAGAGCGGGAAGAAAGTGCGCCTAGCCAGGTGTTAGTGGCCGATGACTCCAGCGTCGCACGCCGTCAGGTGAAGCGCGCGGTTGAAAGCGTCGGGTATGACGTTATCTTGGTACAAGATGGCAAAGAAGCGTTAGAAAAACTGAAAGAAATGGCCGCCGAGGGAAGCATCTACAGTCAACTTGCCTTGGTGATATCCGATATCGAAATGCCTGAAATGGATGGGTATACCCTCACAACCGAGATTAGAAAAGATTCGAGTCTCAAGGATCTTCATGTAGTATTGCATTCATCATTGAGTGGGGTATTTAACGAGGCCATGGTTCAGCGTGTCGGGGCTAACTCGTTTATTGCGAAGTTCGACCCTGATGAATTGGGCTCTGCCGTACTCGAGGCGGTTAAGTCGTAACCCAACCAGAGCGATTGAGTTAATTAATGACAAATGTAGCAATCAGTGACCAAGAATATCGAGACTTTTGCAAACATCTCGAAGCCAAGTGTGGGATCGTACTGGGAGATAGCAAGCAGTATCTGGTACGTAGCCGCTTGAGCCCGCTGGTGAATAAATTTGGCTTGGGGTCGCTGTCAGAGTTGATAAAGTCAGTCACCACTGGACGTAATCGCGAGCTGGCAGTCGCTGCGATAGATGCGATGACCACCAATGAAACCTTATGGTTTCGCGATACTTATCCGTATGAAGTGTTGGCACATCGTTTGTTACCCGAGCTAGCCAAATCTCGTAAGCCGATAAAAATCTGGTCTTCAGCAAGCTCCTCAGGGCAGGAGCCCTACTCCATTGCCATGACAGTGGCGGAAACCCAGCAACGCAAACCTGGCATGCTTGGAAGCGTGAGTATCACCGCGACTGATATATCGACATCCATGCTGGAGGCGTGTCGCCAGGGGATATATGACAACTTGGCACTGGGACGCGGACTGTCGCCGGAACGTCGACGTACCTTTTTCGAGGACGTGGGAGATGGCAAAATGCGGGTGAAAGAAAATATCAAGCGCATGGTGACGTTCCGCCCGCAAAACTTGATGGAAAGCTATAGTCTGTTAGGCAAATTCGACATCATTTTTTGTCGTAATGTACTGATCTACTTTTCACCTGATATGAAAGCCAAAGTGTTGAATCAGATGGCGGGGGCATTGAATCCTGGCGGTTACTTGATCTTGGGCGCGTCGGAGTCACTCACGGGGTTAACCGACAAGTTTGAAATGATCCGCTGTAACCCCGGCATTATCTATAAGCTTAAATAGCAGGCGGCAAAGCGGCACATGGTTTGCCGCTTTTTACATCTCTCTGCCGCTCTCTCACTTTTTATCGATAGACATTCCTGTCTCTCACCCCGCGTCCCACCTGAGCTGAAGACAAAAACAAGGCCTTGTTGAAAACTTGGCACCCTGTTTGCTTTATTACATGCAGTAAGAACTCGGAGGTTGTCCATGGCGATCACATTTGACAATGCACTTGGTGTGCACCAGCACACAGTTGGCGTTAGAGGCAAGCGGGCAGAAACCCTGTCTAGCAACATTGCGAATGCCAACACGCCAGGTTACAAGGCGCAAGACATCGACTTTCAACGCGCCTTAAAAGCGGCAACATCCGAGGCAAGTATTGGCCTAAGCCGCACCAATGAGCGGCACATTGCTGCCTCTAGCCAGGTGATGGGGGAAAAGAAATACCGTATCCCCACGCAACCAGACACTGGCGATGGCAACACGGTTGATGCGCAATTAGAAAAGAATTTGTTCATGCAGAACGCACTAGAATACCAAGCCTCACTGGACTTTCTTGGCTCTAAGTTCAAGAACATGAAGAAGGCATTGAATGGGAAATAATCGATGAGTTTGTTTAATATTTTTAACGTGTCGGGATCGGCGATGAGTGCCGAGTCAGTACGATTGAACACCACATCAAGCAACCTGGCCAATGCCAACTCGGTGAGCAGTTCTGCGGAAGAAACGTATCGAGCTCGGCATCCGATTTTCTCTGCGGAGCTTAACCGCTTCAAACAGCAAGGGGAAAGTGTGCCGGTCAACATTGACGGTATTGTGGAAAGCCAAAAGCCATTACGGGCGGAATATAACCCTGATCATCCAATGTCGAATGAAGAAGGGTATATCTTCAAACCGAACGTCAATGTCATGGAAGAAATGGCGAACATGATTTCGGCATCGCGGGCCTACCAGACCAACGTGCAGGTTGCCGATGCCAGTAAACAAATGCTGATGCGTACGCTTCAGATGGGGCAGTAATGTAGGAGGCGAAGATGGCCGGAATCGACGGTACAGGTTCGAGTAACGGACTGTCCTACATTGACCAGCTAAAGGCGCAGCAAGAGAAAAAACTGCAAGAGAGCCAAGATAGTACAACAGGCAAACAGGCACTCAAGCAAGAAGACTTTCTTTCTCTGCTCACCAAACAGCTGTCACAACAGGATCCGTTCAAACCTGTCGATAATGACAAGATGATCTCGCAGATGGCGTCTTTTGCGACGGTAGAAGGCATCGGCAAAATGAACAATCAGTTTGATACGTTCAACGAGTCGATTACTTCCAACCAAGCATTGCAAGCGTCATCCTTGGTCGGACGTGATGTCCTTGTGCCTGGATCGACAGGTGTTAAAGGAGAGACTGGCGGTGTGGCTGGTATGGTGAAGTTGCCGCGTGCGCTCGATAACGTCAGTGTCCGAGTTGAAAACGAACAAGGACAGCTATTACGAACGTTCAGTATGGGTGCCAAACCGCCGGGCGATCACCGTGTGGAATGGGATGGGCTCGACGATAACGGCAATCCTATGCCGGAAGGGACCTATAAGCTCAAAGTTAGCGGCTTGGTTGATGGCCAAACTCAAGAGTTTGATGTGTCGACCTATGCCAATGTAAACAGTGTCTTGCTGGGGAATGGCGATGGCAACGTGATGCTAAATCTTGCCGGCTTCTCCTCACCGTTTAAGCTTGCTGAAGTGCTAGAGGTCGGTAATGCCGACGTCGGAAATGTGACGAAAGGCTAACCGATTTATTAGGAGTGAAAAGCAATGGGTTTTAATATTGCGTTAAGTGGCCTTGGTGCGGCCCAGAAAGACATGAACACCACCAGTAACAACATCTCGAATGCCAATACGTATGGCTTTAAGGAGTCACGTGCTGAGTTTGGTGATGTCTACTCAACCTCCATCTTCTCTAATTCGAAGACCACGAACGGGACCGGTGTACAAACGTCGACCGTGGCACAACAGTTCCACGAAGGCTCGAGTATCTACACCAACAACCCGCTTGATTTGCGGATTAGCGGTAATGGTTTTTTCGGCGTGTCAAATGACAAGCTGCAAAACAACGATTACCACTTAACGCGCAACGGTGCCTTCCACCTTGATAAAAATAACGACATTATCAACTCTGAAGGCCAGTATCTGCTCGGTTATAATGTCGACCCTGATACTCAGCAGGTTTCGTCGTATGAGCCGCAGTCGCTCAACGTCCCGGATCAGTTTGGCCAGCCTCGTGCGTCACAAAATGTTGATATTGGCTTGAACTTGCCTGCCGGCGGGGAAGAGAAAGATCCCGCGCAGTTCAATTTTGAAGATCCAGAAACTTACAATAAGCAAACCTCTGCCACAGTCTATGACTCCCTCGGTCAGCCATATAAGTTGTCGACGTACTATGTAAAAGGCAACGATCCGGCGAACCCGAACAGCTGGTCAGTGTACTACACCATGACAGATCCTGAAGGCGAGAAGCCGGTGAATATCCAAGGGGGTAATTCAACCAATGCCGCTGGACAGGTTGGCCACACCATCGACTTTAACTCTGATGGCTCAGTGAACAATATCAATGGTGGTAACCCGATCGTGACCGATGCCCTAGGGCCTGCGGGGGCGGGATTGGAAATGAACGGCGCGAATGGTGATCAGCAGCTTACGCTCAACTTCGATAATCCGACCCAGTATGCGGCACCGTTTGAGATGCGAAAATTCACCGATGATGGCGCAACCACGGGGTATCTCACCAAAGTCGACATTGATCCTAAAGGCACTATCATGGCGACATACAGTAACGGTGAAAATGTCGCGCTAGGACGAGTGGCGATGGTGCGTGTTGCCAACCAGCAAGGCTTGGCACAAGTGGGCAATACGCAATGGGATGTGACGCAAGACTCGGGTGACCCCATTTTTGGTGAAGCCATGCAAGGCGCCTTCGGGCAGGTAAAAAGTGGCACGATCGAACAGTCCAATATCGATATGACCCAAGAGTTGGTTGATTTGATCACCGCGCAGCGAAATTTCCAAGCGAACTCGCGTGCCTTGGAAGTGAGCAACCAGATGCAACAAAATATCCTACAGATCCGCTAGCGATGATACGCCTTGCCGCTTAGTCATAGGGCGGCAAGGCTTTTCCATTCTCCCCCTTTTTTCTTTCTTTTTAACCACACTACCCCCGTTAACGTACTGATACTAAACGATTAAAATTACTGGCACGCTCTTTGCTTTCTTCTCTGTAGAACGATTGTGGAGGCAACCAATTATGGATCGCTCGTTATACTTAGCCATGAGTGGCGCAAAGCAAGATATGCAGGCCATGCAACTGCGCGCCAATAACCTGGCCAATGTCAGCACCACAGGCTTTCGAGCAGATTTAGAGCAATCTCGCTCCATGCAGGCCTATGGTGAAGGACTACCCAGCCGTGTGTTTAACATGACTGAGCGACCTGGATATAGCTTTGAACAAGGCTCGACGATCACCACTGGCCGAAACCTCGATGTGGCGGTGCAAGGTGAAGGCTGGATGTCAGTTCTAGACAGCCAAGGGCAAGAAGGCTATACCCGTGCGGGCCATCTCAAAGTCGATCAAACCGGCTTACTCCAAAACAGTAATGGTAACCTCATTGTCGGAGAGAGTGGGGGCCCGATATTTATTCCCCTCCCTGCAGCCAAAATTGAAGTGGGCAAAGACGGCGGTGTCTCTGTACTCCCCCAAGGTGCGCCAGCTGATGCGATGGAAGTGGTGGATAGAATCAAACTGGTTCGCCCAGATAATCAAGATCTCTTTAAAGACAAAGACGGCGTGTTCAAACCCAAAGAGCCCGGCACTATGTTTCCGGCCGATGCGGGTGTGACGTTGCAAACGGGCGCGTTAGAAGGCAGTAATGTCAACGCTGTGGGTGAGATGACTGGGTTAATCGACTTGCAACGTCATTTTGAAATGCAAGTGAAGTTAATGAAAACCGCGGAAAAAATGGACGAGTCGTCTTCATCGTTATTACGGCTTGGCTAAGGTTTATTAAGAGGAAGTAATTATGCATCCAGCATTATGGGTCAGTAAAACCGGACTTGATGCGCAGCAGACCAATATCTCGACGATTTCGAATAACCTAGCCAACGCATCCACGGTCGGGTTTAAAAAATCACGCGCGGTGTTTGAAGATCTCTTCTACCAGAACATCAACCAACCAGGTGGGCAATCCTCACAGAACACTGAGTTGCCAAGTGGATTGATGCTCGGTGCTGGTTCAAAAGTGGTGGCCACTCAGCGCGTGCACACCAATGGTAATGTGCAAACCACAGACAATGCCCTTGATATGATGATTGAAGGGGATGGCTTTTTCCAAGTATTACTGCCTGATGGCAACATTGGCTATCAGCGTAACGGCCAATTTACCCTGAATGACGAAGGCACGATAGTGACATCAGGTGCGGGCTATACGCTAGAGCCAGAAATTACTGTTCCTGAAGACGCGGTACAAATTACGGTCGGAACGGATGGTGAAGTGTCTGTGCGATTACGTGGTCAACAAGAGAACCAAGTACTCGGGCAAATAACCACGGTTGATTTTATTAACCCAGGTGGGTTGGAGCCTATCGGCCAGAATATTTACCTGCCCACTGGTGCGAGTGGTGATCCTCAAGAGGGGGTGCCTGGACTCGATGGGTTCGGTGAAGTGAAGCAATCGATGCTGGAAACCTCTAACGTGAATGTCACCGAAGAGCTGGTGAATATGATTGAGGCTCAGCGCGTCTACGAAATGAACTCCAAAGTGATCTCGTCGGTCGACCAGATGCTCAGCTACGTCAATCAGCAGCTGTAATAAGGGTTAAGGAGGCAATGATGACGGTGCAACGTATATTAATCCCAGGCCTTTTCCTTGCCACCTTGTTGGGGCTAGGTGGCTGTTCATTGCCGGGGCAACAAGACACAGGCAGTGATCTTGACCAAGCGACCTCGACCACCGACGCGGTCGAAGGGGACACCACACCGGACAGCGAAGGCTTGATTGGCTTATTGCGTCAACGTGAAGACCCCAAAGCGGATGATCCAGCGTGGTCGCCAATCCGGCCGCAACAAGCGCCCGAGCATTACGCCACGGCGACAGGATCCTTATTCAACGTGAATGACCAGCGTGACCTGTACGATGGTTCAAAACCACGTAGTCTGGGTGACATTGTGACCGTGATGCTGGAAGAAAACACCCAAGCGCAAAAAAGTGCCAGTTCTGACTTGGCTAAATCCAATGATCTCAGTATGGATCCCTTATCACTAGGCGGTGAGGAGATCACCATTGGCGAGCGAACACTGTCGTACGAGGTCAGTAACGACAACTCGGTAACCGGCTCCACCTCGGCGGATCAGAGCAACAGCCTGCAAGGCTCTATCTCTGTACAGGTGGTGGATGTACTCGCGAATGGGAATTTGATGGTACGCGGTGAAAAGTGGCTTACTTTGAACTCCGGGGATGAATATATCCGCCTCAGCGGTACAATTCGCCCGGCCGATATTGGCCCTGACAACACCATTGCTTCGACCCGTATTTCCAACGCTAGAATTCAGTATTCAGGGACAGGTGAGCGACAAGATACCCAAGAGCAAGGCTGGTTGGCACGATTCTTTAATGTCACCTTGTAGCCCTACAATGTGTCGGAGAGTTGACGTGAAAAAGTGGTTGTTATCGATAGTCTTGCTGATGGTGGCGATGCCAAGCCTCGCCGCGCGCATCAAAGATGTGGCGGAGGTCGCAGGGGTACGCAGTAACACCCTAACCGGCTATGGCTTGGTGGTGGGGTTACCCGGTACAGGTGAAAGCACGCCCTTTACCGATCAAAGCTTTAAGTCGATGCTGGAAAACTTTGGCATCCAATTGCCGCCAGATATCAATCCTCAATCAGCTAACATTGCCGCCGTTGCCGTCACCGCTGACTTGCCCGCGTTTGCAAAACAAGGTCAAAAACTTGACGTTACCGTGTCGTCGATTGGTTCGGCAGAGAGCTTACGTGGTGGCACCTTGTTACAAACTTTTCTCAAAGGCTTGGATGGTAATGTCTATGCGACCGCACAAGGAAACTTGATTGTAGGCGGTTTTAGCGCCACCGGTGCTGATGGCTCTCAGTTGGTGGGCAACACCCCAACCGTTGGACGGATCACTAATGGCGCGTCCGTTGAGCGGGAAGTTCCTAATCCTTTTGGTCGTGGTGATTACCTGACTTTCAACTTATTCCAATCCGACTTTACTACCGCACAGCGTATGGCGGATGCGGTTAATCGCTTTCTTGGTCCGTCAACCGCATCAGCTATGGATGCAACCTCAGTGAGAGTCAGAGCGCCGCGTGATGTTAGCCAGCGTGTGGCTTTCTTATCAACGGTTGAAAATATTGAGTTTCAGCCGGGTGATGCGGCAGCGAAAATAATCGTTAATTCTCGCACTGGCACGATTGTGGTCGGGCAAAATGTGCGCCTTCGCCCTGCGGCGATCACCCATGGCGGCATGACGGTCTCGATCCAAGAAGACTTCAATGTTGATCAGCCTAATCCATTAGGTGGCGGTGAAGCTGTGGTCACGCCTGATACCGAGATCAATGTTGAGGAAGAGCAAGGGCGGATGTTCCACTTTAAACCTGGCGTGACATTAGACGACTTAGTCCGCGCCGTGAATGGCGTTGGTGCTGCACCCTCCGATCTCATGGCGATTCTGCAAGCGCTGAAACAAGCTGGGGCCATTGATGGCCAATTGATAGTGATATAGGGCAACGCATGAAATCTCCTGTTGATAGTCAATTTGTACACGATATAAGCCAGCTCGACTCACTACGTCGCCAAGCCGTGAAAGGGGAAGAAGGGGATGAGCAAGCGGCGTTGCGTTCAGCCGCCGAGCAGTTCGAGTCCTTATTTACCCAGATGCTGTTCAAGTCAATGCGTGATGCCAATGAGGCGTTTGAGTCTGACTTAATCGACGATCGTACCTCGAAGTTTTATGAGCAGATGGCCGATGAACAAATGGCCAGTGAACTAAGCCGAGAGGGCTCACTGGGCCTCGCGGATATGATTGTTGAACAATTAGGCAAAGCGCAAGGCGACAGCCAGCCAGATATGAATGAAGCGGCTCGCGCGTCGGCGCAATCTTTGCCGTTGGATCAAAACCGTAGTCGAGAGGCAGCAGAAAAAGCGATTGCGGCGCTCGATAGTCAGTCTATCGCGCCGCCAGTCGCTAGCACCCCTGCGCCCCAACGTTCAGAAGGCTTCGATTCGCCTGATACCTTTGTGAACACGCTGGCACCGCATGCTCGTCGCGCGGCTCGCGCGTTAGGTACGGATCCGGCGATTATTCTTGCTCAAGCAGCACTAGAAACCGGTTGGGGGAAAAAGGTTATCGCCAATGCCCGCGATAACAGTCATAACTTGTTTAATATAAAAGCGGATCAACGTTGGGGAGGCGATAAAGTCGCCACACAAACCCTGGAAGTGTATGACGGGATCCCGGTCAAAGAAACGGCAAGCTTTCGGTCGTACCCCTCCTATCAAGAGAGTTTTGACGATTTCGTCTCATTTTTGCGTGACAACCCGCGCTATGAGCAAGCTTTATCGCAATCTGCGCAACCTGAACAGTTTATTCGGGCGCTTCATCAAGCCGGATATGCCACCGATCCGGAATATGCCGATAAAGTCATTCGTGTGCTCGACCAAGTGCGTGGCATGATGGACTAAGGCGGCGGCAGGCAAGAGCTTGCCGTTTTTACTTCATCTTGCTTCAATTGTACTCTTGAACTCCTTAATGTATTGTTTTAATTAGACAATAACTCAAATTCACTCCTTGGCTCAATTTTTGCTTAACCCCTAGTATCTCGTTTTAATTGCCGGGTTATTTGGAGGCACAATGGGCTTGGACCTGCTTTCCCTTGGGTCGCAAGGCGTACTGACTGCGCAGCGACAGCTGAATACAACAGGTCACAATATCTCTAACGTGAATACGGAGGGATATAGTCGTCAGTCGGTTGAGCAAAAAACCAATGATGTCCAGTTTTGGGGCGGCAATAACTACGGCACCGGTGTCCATGCCGCGGCAATACGCCGCAACTATGACAAGTTTGCGGTCAACGAGTTAAATGTCTCGACGTCAAACCTTTCTCATGCTGCTGCCCGCAATGAACAGCTTGGGCGGCTTGACGATATGATGGCGCATTCGGCCAAAAAAATACCCGAGAATATGAACGAATTTTATGGGGCGGTCAAAGGGCTGGCAGATAGCCCCAGCGACATGGGCGCTCGTAAAGTCGTGCTTGAGAAAGCGCGTATGGTCGCTTCTGGTATGAACGATGTTTATGGTGTGTTGCAGCAGCAATCGATTGATACGTCCTCGCAAATTGATGCCACCGTCAAACGAATGAATGACATTGGTCAAGAGTTGGTGGATGTGCATAAAGCCATACTGAAAACGCCCGCCGAAGCCAATGACTTGTTAGACCGGCATGACAAGCTGATCCGAGAGCTCTCTGAATATACCCAAGTGAGCGTAAACGCGCGAGAAGATGGGCTATTCAACGTGATTATCGGCAGTGGCCATATGTTGGTGTCTGGCATGAATAGCAGTGAATTGACCACCTTGCCGGGTAAGCCTGACCATCAAGAGCGTCGTTTGGCGTTGGTGGAAGGGAAGACAGTGAAAGCGATTTCTAATCAAGACATCCGCGGCAAACTCGGGGCATTGTTTGAATATCGTGATGATACCTTAGGACAAGCGCGAGACGAATTAGGTCGGATGGCCATTGGCTTCTCTCAATCTCTCAATGACTTACAGAGTCAGGGTTTTGATCTGAATGGGGAAGTGGGAAAGAATATTTTCACTGACTTTAACAATGACCGTATTGCCAGCGCCCGAGTGATCCAAAACGGCGACTCTACCGCTGACTTAAAAGTCTATATCGATGATCTTCAGCAGCTCAAGCGGGGCGATTATCAACTGAAATTTGATGGCACCCAATATACCCTGACATCACCGGATGGAAAGCAATCGACGGTGACACCGAGTGGCACCCCGCCTAGTTTTAATGTTGACGGAATGCGAGTGCAAGTGGATGCCGGCTTGGCGGCCAATGAACGCGTATTGATTCGTCCCGCTCGCTCAGCGGCAGGGCAAATGCGTGTGACCATGGAAGATCCGGCAGATATCGCGGCGCAAAGTTATGTCAGTGCAAGCTCGGTGAGCCATGGCGACGGTGATGTGCGAATTCTACAAGCCGGTGGACAAAAAGAGTTTCAAGTGCGGATCTCCCCCGATGGTAGCCAATTTGCGGTGACCGACCCTAAGGGGCAAGTCTTGGTCGCGCCACAGGCCTACCCACCGGGTGGGCCGGTTGATGTCAATGGCACCATCATTGAGGTCAACGATAAAGCGGCACCGGATGATGTGCTGGCTATCAGCCTTATCCCGGCTGATGGTGACAATAGTAATCTTATCCGTATGCAGGAGCTGCAAACGGAAAAACTAATGGATAACGGTCGCTCGACGGTGCTCGATGTCTATGAGGGACTAAGTACCGATCTTGGGGTACAAAAAGCCTCTTATGAGCGTCTGCAAGATGTGAGTATGGTTGAACACGATGCCGCAGAAAGTCGTGTGGCGGAAGTGTCTGGGGTGAACCTGGATGAAGAAGCGGCCAATATGATGAAGTTTCAGCGCGCGTACATGGCGGCGTCACGGATTATGACCGCCGCTAACGAAACATTTGACTCTCTGCTCAATGCAACGCGATAAGGTAGGACAGTATGATTAGTCGTATTGCCAGCTTTCACAATTACCAGTCGGTCTCCAACGACATTATGCGTCAGAATGTGAAGGTGCAGGATAACCAAGAGCAGATGGCGACGGGGAAACGTGTTATTACATCCGGTGATGATCCGGTGTCGTCTATCTACATTCAAAACTTTCGCCAGCAAGATGAGCAGATTGACCAATTTATCGACTCGATAACGTTAGCGCGAAATCGACAAACTCGCGAAGAAATCGCGATTGATGAGTCCGAACAGCTCATGGACGGCGCGAAACGCAAAGTGATGGCGATGATCAACGGCTCGTTATCGGTGGAAGACCGCACCGCGCATCGGCAAGATTTGCAAGGGATGTTTGATAACTTTATGGACTTGGTGAACACCAAGGATGAGTCAGGCAATTTCTTGTTTTCTGGTACCCAAACCAGTACGCAGCCTTTTTATCGTGATAGCCAAGGCAACGTGCGTTATGCGGGGGATAGTTACTTTCGTACGGCCCAAGTAGCCCCAGCGGTAGAAGTGCCGACGTCTGATCCAGGCGATAAACTGTTTATGGAAATTGATAACCCTTTTGGTGATTATCAGCCTGAATACGATCTTGAAGACGGGTCTTTACTGCTGATGGCAAAAGCGGAAAACACCAATGATGCGGATACCTCTAACTATTCGATGTCTTTTGACGTTAATGCAAGTGGGGACACCACCTATTCTTTGATGCAAGATGGTACTGAGGTCAGTGCCGGGCTCTATGATCCTCAAAACGGCGTTGAGTGGAACACGCTGAAAATGACTTTCGAGGGTGAGATGAAGCCAGGTGATACCATTAATCTTGAAAGGCAAGACAGTTTTAACGTTTTTGATTCGTTTAAAAATGGTGCCGCGCTGTCTTATGCCGATATTGACGATGCGTCTGCCACAGCAGAACTCCACCAAGTGACCGAACAGTTTGCAGCAGCCTTCAAGCATTTGAACAAGGCTCGTTCAGAAGTGGGAACACGACTGACCACCTTAGATCGGCAAGAAAGTATGCACAAAGACTTCAAGTTGGTACTCAACCGCTCACTGGGCACCATGGAAGACTTGGACTATACCCAGGCGGCCATCGATATGAACGAGGACATGCTCGCGCTGCAAGCGTCCCAACAGGCCTTTGCCAAAACGAAAGATCTCTCGCTGTTTAATTATATCTAACCCAAAGCGTAAGCCTTTGGTGGCCACAAGGTGCCGAGAATAAGAGAAAAACGGGGTCGCATCAGCGGCCCCGTTTTGTATTCGTTTAGACTTGCAGTCTCATCCTTTAGGGGCAGAGGTCACTCACCATACGGTGTGCCATGGCATCGAGCAGGGGTTGCTTATCTCTGAGCATGGGCGGATAACTGAACGCGTACTCATGGTTCCCCGGCATCGCGTCAGGGGTTTGCATATCACTGTGCTGATGGCCGGCAAAAAACACATAACATGGGGTGCCAACGGCGACGGTCAGCCTGTGTACCGCTGTCCCTGCGGTAAACACACCAGACAATTGTTTGATTGTGTGCGCCGTCCCCATAAAGTCATTTTTAAGATCCAGTCCCGGCAAGGAGACGATCTCGACCCCCGTTTGTTTCTTAATTTTACTGAGTTCTTTATCACACTCGCCATATTGCAAATTGACAAATTGGGCATTGGGGCAAAGCTGGCGCATGGTTTTTATCCAGCCAGACAATTCATCCGCGACCAAATAGTGAATATTACGGGTGGCGGCGGCGAGGCCACTTCGCCAACACACGCCAAACACGGGCCCGTGTTGATGTAGCTCGGCTAACGGGGCGATCCAAGGCGCATCGGCGGCGACATCTGGGACAATGTAGGTTTGGTGATACAAATGGCGCCCAAAGTGTTGGTAGCACAGGCCCGCCAACGAGCCACCGGCAATCCAACTATCAATATCGGCTAGGACATGCTCTGGCACAAAAATGTCTTTCCCGTCAGTACGAGAAATGGGCACAATTTCCGTGCTGGGGAAAGCTTGGCGTAGTAGGGGCTCTAAGCGGGGATCACAGCCGACATACACTTTCCGAGCGCGTTCAACCACCATGGCAACATTGTGAAAATAAGCCAGTTCATCTCCAACCCCTTGCTCGGGCATGATAAGCACGGCATCGGTTTTTGGCCGAGATAAATCCCAACGGGGTAAGTTGCCGTGATATTTGAGGCGGCGACCGCATTCAATCCCAGCTTCATTGGCTTGGTAGAATTTCTCCCAGGCCATTTGCGTACGATAGACAAACGCCAGGTTAAATCGCAGTGCCTGATCATCCGGCTGCGCCGATAGCAATGCTTCTAGACGATGCTGTGCTTGCTCAATATCGCCCATATACCAATCAAGCTCGCCCAGTTGTGCTTGTAACGTATTGGCTTGCTTATCCTTGACATGATTGAGCGCCTTGAGGTGGATCTGGTAGCAATCGGTTAATTTATTTTGGGTAAATTGGTGGTGCTGCTTGAGTAGTTCGAAGGTCGCACGGGCATAGGCATAATGTAACTCACCGCGCTCAGGTTCATCACGCAAACATTGTTTGGCCAGTTTACTTGCTTCTAGCCAGTTAGCTTCATTGAGATAAACCACCAGGAGTTGACGCAAAAATGCCGTGTCTTGCGTTTGCTTATAGGTCGTTAAACAGCGCTGGCG
The DNA here is from genome assembly GCF_001996015.1 of Salinivibrio sp. ML198. Taxonomy (NCBI): domain Bacteria; kingdom Pseudomonadati; phylum Pseudomonadota; class Gammaproteobacteria; order Vibrionales; family Vibrionaceae; genus Salinivibrio; species Salinivibrio sp. ML198. The sequence continues at coordinate 69,021 of NZ_MUEZ01000008.1, read as the reverse complement.
CGCGCTGGCATACTCCCCCAGTCCGGCTTCTGCGCGGATGAGTAGCAGTTGCCAAACTGGATGAGCCTGTGCTTTTTCACTGCCACGTAGTAGCAATTGTTGTGCTTTGCCGAACGCTTTCTGATCCAATGCTTGTTGCGCCAATGCCATCAGCGCCGGTGGGTAATCCGGCTCCAGCGTGAGTATGGTTTGGTAAAGCTGCTCAGCTTGGTCACTATGCCCATCAGCGACCAAATCAGCCGCCACTGACAAGGTTTTGTTAATTTCATCGGCCAGCCCTTGGTTTTTTAGCTGGTGGAGCTCGTCACGCAAAGCATGCGTTCGACGACTCTCTCCCTGTAGGCCGAGTTTGGCCGTCAACTGCTCACGCAAATTAAGGATGTCTTGGTTCGTCGGAGCGGCGGCAAACAATGTCTCAACAAGTTCCATGGCCGCGTGATTATGCCCTTGTTGCGTCAATAACTGTGCCTTATCGAACAACAAAGACAGATCGTCAGGGGCATGCTCAAGCGCGTGGTCAAGGTGAGCCATTGCTTGCGTGTGTTGCCCCGCTTCCGCATCCAATACGGCCAGCACTTGCCGCACTTGCACGGTATCGGGTGCGTGGCTCAGTATTTGCTCGAACACTTGCCGCGCGTCGGTTTTCTTCCCTTCTTGGTAAAGACGAATCCCGAGCTGGAAGGCGTCATCCAGCGTCAAATTAGTGTGGCCGTCATTGTCTTGCGTCATCGGTTACATCGTCCTGTTATCCGTGAGAGCCTCGCGTATTACCGCAAGAGGCTGGCGAGCATCGATAAGCCAATAATTTAGCAAAAAATATGCCTCGCGTCCGGCTGTTGAGCGAAGTTGGCCGCTAACTTGCAGGCTAACGCTCACATAGACGGCAAAAAGCTAGGCGAGGCATTGCCGCACCTTGCCGCCAAGCACAGAAAAGCGGCAGCGTTTTTTGAATCAATTTTGGCTATCAGGACAACGAAAAGCATTTAACATTATGATTTTTAATGATTTATAAAAGTTGGCACACATATTGTATTTATTCGAACAAGCGGCCAGTTTTTGAACGGGCTGATTTTGAAACTGATTAACAAGCTGTTCCCGCAGCACCGCCAAACACAGTGCAACACGTCGCGGGTAGGCTGTTTCGCAAAGCAAGCGAAAGTCAAAGGAGAGCAAAATGGGTGTAACAGTTAACACCAACGTGTCTGCGATGACTGCGCAGCGTTACCTGAATAAAGCGACCGATGAGTTGAATAATTCAATGGAACGTCTGTCGTCAGGTAGCCGAATTAACAGTGCTAAAGACGACGCGGCGGGTTTGCAGATCTCTAACCGTTTGGTTGCCCAAACACGAGGCCTTGATGTGGCAATGCGAAACGCCAATGATGGTATTTCGATTGCGCAGACTGCCGAAGGGGCAATGCAGGAATCGACCAACATTTTGCAGCGTATGCGGGATCTTTCCCTCCAGTCTGCAAACGGTGCCAATGGTAAATCTGAGCGTGTCGCTATCCAAGAAGAGGTAGAAGCACTGAAAGATGAGCTTAACCGGATTGCTGAAACCACGGCGTTTGGTGGCCGTCGATTGCTTAATGGCTCGTTTGGTGAAGCCTCGTTCCAAATTGGTGCGGATGCCGGTGAGGCGATCATCATGGGACTATCGAGTATTCGCGCTGATGATTTCCGCATGGGTGGGGTCGAGTTCACGGGTACTCAGCCAAAATCGGCAGGGTGGGAAGTCGATCCTGCGGCGGCAACGTTGCAGCTGCAGTTTACTACTAAAGATGGCCAAAACGTGAGCATGGCCATCGCCGCGAAAGCGGGTGATGATGTCGAGGAGCTGGCCAGTTACATTAATGGTCAGTCTGGCGAAATGTTAACCGCCTCAGTCGATGAAGAGGGTCAACTTCAAGTCTTTATCGAAGAGCACAAAGTTGAAGGTGCGGTGACCTTTGGTGGCGGACTGGCGACCTCGTTGGGGATGGTGTCTGGCAATGGTGATTTGGTCACCGCCGCCGACCTCGATGTGTCGGATGTTGGTGGCGCGCAAATGGCCGTTGGGGTGATTGATTCGGCTATGCGCTATATTGACAGCCAACGTGCGGACTTGGGTGCCAAGCAAAACCGACTCAGCCACACCATTAGCAACTTGTCGAATATTCAGGAAAACGTGGCGGCATCGAATAGCCGGATCCGCGATACCGACTTTGCCCGAGAGACCACGGCAATGACCAAAGGGCAGATCTTGCAGCAGGCGGGCACCTCCATGCTGGCGCAAGCGAAACAGATGCCACAAGCGGCACTGAACCTTCTGCAATAATTCTCTTCATATCAACACACTAAAAGCGGCAATGGGTTGCCGCTTTTTTTTGTGCCATTTTTTCGCAAAATCTTGCTAAAGATATTTCTCCTTTGGGCGTTAACCTTCATAGCGCCTTACGGCAGTGGTGTAAATGCACCGCCAAGCACCGACAAAAAAAGCTAAAGCTTTCTCAACGTGCGCCGCTAAATGGGTTGTGAACAATTTTGATACTGGTTTTCCCTGGTCAGCTGGGCGAAGCCGGACCTAGAACCAAAGGAGAATAGTTATGGCTATTACTGTTAACACTAACGTCCCTGCGATGACTGCTCAGCGTTATTTGAATAACTCAACGGATGCGCTGAACAACTCGATGGAGCGTTTGTCATCCGGTTCTCGCATTAACAGTGCTAAAGACGACGCGGCAGGCCTTCAGATTTCTAACCGTTTGATGGCACAAAGCAGTGGTTTGGGCGTGGCTGTACGAAATGCGAATGACGGCATCTCAATGGCGCAAACCGCTGAAGGTGCGATGGAAGAGTCAAGCAACATCTTGCAACGGATGCGTGACTTGTCACTGCAATCAGCTAACGGTGCCAACGGTGACTCTGAACGTGCTGCAATCCAAGAAGAGGTTGTTGCGCTGAAAGACGAACTGAACCGTATCGCAGAAACGACCTCGTTCGGTGGTGCTAAACTGCTTAACGGTACCTTCGGTACGCGCTCTTTCCAAGTGGGTGCAGACGCCGGTGAAGCTGTGATGATGGAGTTTAAAAACATCCGTGCAGACCACAGTGAAATGGGTGGGGCAAGCTTTACGGCGGCTAACGCAAAATCAGCAGGTTGGACGGCGACTGCCGGTGCCACCATGGCAATCAATATCACTAACGCTGACGGCACGTCTACGTCTATCAACGTGACGGCCAAAGGCGGAGATGATATTGAAGAGATCGCTACTTACATCAATGGTCAATCTCAAGACAAGCTGAGCGCGTCTGTGACTGAAGATGGCGAGCTGCAAATCGTAACCGGTGCTGGATCAGATGCGACCTTCACCGGCGCCTTGGCAACATCTCTAGCCATGGGTACCAAAGTAGATGAAACCATTAAAGATGTTGATGTTTCGTCTATGGGTGGTGCGCAAAAAGCCGTGGGTATGATTGATAATGCAATGCAGTTTATCGACTCTCACCGTGCGGAATTGGGTGCGAAGCAAAACCGCTTGAGCCACACCATTGCCAACTTGGATAACGTTAATGAAAACGTCTCGGCCTCTAACAGCCGTATCCGTGATGTGGACTTTGCCAAAGAAACAACCAACTTGACCAAGTCACAAATCTTGCAGCAATCTGGTACCTCTATTTTGGCGCAAGCCAAGCAGGCACCACAAGCCGCACTGAGCTTGCTCGGTTAAACCATTCACGAGTGGCGGCCTAATCGCCGCCGCTACGTTTTGGGAGGTGAATAGCGATGGACATTTCATCCGTTACAAATTCATCCCTGCCGCACTCAGTACACTCTGATGGCACAAAGGTTGCTAGAGATGTAAGAGTTGGAAAAGTACGCCCAGATCCGGTCAGCCAGCACCAGCAGGCAGAGCGTCGTGAGGCGAGAGAGTCAATGCAACAACGCCGTGTAGAGCAGTCACAGCGCATTGAGGAAAATCGTCAGCTACAACGCAAACAACTGGAGAAGTTGGTAGAGCGGCTCGATGAGTTTATGTCCGACTTTAACAAGGGGCTCGCATTCCGTTTGGATGAAGACACAGGACGCAGTGTGATCACCGTTTATGAAATGAACAGTGGTGACATCATCCGTCAGATCCCAGAGCAGGAAATGTTAGAGCTTGCTAAGCAATTGTCGCAACACGCGCGAGGGCTTGTCACAGAAAAGGTATAACGAGGTGAGAGAGTCGTTATGAGTGTTAAGGCAGCAGGCATGGGCGGTGGCATGGATATCAACTCCATGGTCACTAAAATCGTGGATGCTGAGCGTGCACCTAAACAAGAGCGTATCGTCAAACGCATGAATGATGTCGAAACCGACATCAGTGCGTTTGGCCGCTTAAAAGAATCTCTCGATAAACTCAAAACCCAAATGTACGATTTTCGTCGCAATGAAGGTTTTGCGGCGAGAACCACATCAGTTAGCAATCCAGACGCACTTGGCGCCAGCGCGACGCCAGATGCCATCCCCGGTCGTTATCAAATCGATGTTCAGCAACTCGCGGGTGCACACAAGCTTGTGTCACCGGGCGTTGATGCTGATGCGTCTTTAGGTAGTGGCAAGCTCACTATTACCATGGGTAATCGCACCAGTGTGATTGATGTTCCCCAAGGCAAAGACAGCTTGGCAGACATCGTGCGTGCGATTAATAGCGATCCGAAAAATCCCGGTGTACAAGCGTCGCTTATCCAAGATGATAGCGGCGCACGCATGGTGTTGAATGGCAATAAAACGGGGGCGGATAATCAGGTGGAAGTCAGTGTTGATGCGCAAGTGGGGAGTGCGCTTCATCAGTTAGGCTTCAAAGCGGGACAAGCCAATAACGGCATGGCACAAATGCAAGCTGCACAAGATGCCAAGATACTGATTGATGGTATCGCGTCAGTCTCCAGTGCCACGAACACCTTTGATAATGCCATCGAAGGCGTATCACTGGAAGTCGCGCAAACCAGTGATAAGCCGTTGGCACTCGCCGTTGAACATGACCGAGAGTCTGTACGTTCGACCATTACGTCGTTCGTCGATAATTACAATGCGTTTTTCCGTGTCTCGCAAGCGGTCAGTAAGTATGACCCTGAGACCCAGCAAGGTGGCCCTTTGGTGGGGGAAAGTGTCATTCGAACGGCAACCAGTCGATTGCGCAATCTTTTCTCGTCACCGATTGAGCAAGCCCCGGAGGGAATGAAAACCCTGAGCGAGCTTGGTGTCACTACCACTATGGACGGTCGTCTAGAAGTCGACAACAAGGTGCTTGATCGACAACTGCGTCAAAACTTTAACGCATTGGAAGGTTTTTTTGGTGGTAATGATGGCTTTGCGCGTCAGCTTGAACAAGTCGTCGGCGGCTTTACCGGCGCGGGTGGTGCGATCAGTAATCGTGAAAGCACATTGTCAGAGCAAAAACTTCGCCTTCGTGATGATCAACGAGAGTTAGACCGCCGCATGGAAAACTTAGAGTCGCGCACCATGCAGCGCTTTTCTGCGATGGAAGAAGCCACCTCGCAAATGCGTTCACAGTTACAAGCTATGCAAAACATTATGCCGGGTTAATGATGACCCAGGTATCCGAATGGCTCGACGCACTCGAGCAGATTGATGAAGCAATTGCGCAGCAATTGAGCATGAGTGACATTGATTCAGAAAAACTGGCTCAGCAATTGCATGACAGACAAGCGTTGCTTGAGCAGATTGCAGCGTCGCCACAAGCGCCGAATCAACAGCAATGGTCTCAGGCGTTAGCGAGAACAGAAACGCTCATTGATGCACTCGAGGGGCAGAAAGCCGATGCTGCCAAGCGCTTGTTACAGCAGCGCAAGGGGAAGCAGTCTGTGCAGCTGTATAAGAAATTTCAATAAGTGAGGAAGACTATGAGAGGCTCACTACAGGCCTACAAGAAGGTCTCGGTTGACAGTCAATTAAGCGCTGCGTCGCCTCATAAGGTTATCCAAATGCTGATGGCCGGCGCGATTGAGCGCTTAATTCAAGGCAAAGCTGCCATGGCACAAGGCGACTTATCCGTCAAAGGTGAGCGGTTAGGTAAAGCGTTAGATATCATTATTAATCTACGTGCATGTCTATCAATGGATGATGGCGGCGATATTGCTGATAACTTAGACGCCATCTATGACTTTATGATTCGTCAGGTGAGTACCGCGAATTTGGAAAACAAACCGGAACCCATCGACGATGTGATTGAGCTGTTAAGAGAGATAAAATCCGCTTGGGACCAGATCCCTTCCGAATACCATAATATGACTCAAGCGACCAGTTAAACTGCCTATCAAACCACTGACATGGCACTGGAGTCACAGGTTTACTGTGTCTCCGGTTGCCTTATGCGCGTTCTCTATTACAATGTCTTGATTAAAATTGAGATTGTTGTTGCTTAAAAGCGACACAATTATAAAAAGTTATCAGGGCAGACGTATCTCACACATGCAAGATTTAGCAAAGATCCTCGTTATCGATGACGATGACCAGTTTCGTCACGATCTCGGCGTGATACTCGACTTTATCGGCGAGCGTTACGCGCTTCACTCGACGACAGATGTCAGTGATGCACTTTGGGAGCAAAACTGGGGCGCATGTTTTCTTGGCCACGTCCGCTCGACACCGTTACTTGAAAAAGTACTTGAGCAGCTTGCTACCTATCATCACGTGCCTGTGATTGCGATTCGACGCCACGATCGTGAGCTTTCAGGGTTACCTAACTATGTGGGTGAACTTGGGCTACCTTTGAACTACCCGCAATTATTCGATGCACTCCATCATTGCCGCGAGTTTGCCGGTAAACAGGCTTTCAGTATTCCACAGTTGTCTGGCGATAATACCGCCTTTCATAATATGGTGGGCAAAAGCGATGCCATCGAACAGGTCCGTCATCTTATTGAACAGGTCGCTTTTACCGAAGCCAGTGTTTTGATCCTCGGTGAATCCGGTACCGGAAAAGAAGTGGTGGCGCGTCATATTCACCATGCCTCATCGCGCGCGTCTGGCCCCTTTGTGCCCGTCAATTGTGGGGCGATTCCAGGAGAGCTGTTAGAAAGCGAACTCTTCGGTCACGAGAAAGGTGCCTTTACGGGCGCGATTTCAGCGCGTAAAGGGCGCTTCGAACTGGCGGAAGGCGGAACGCTGTTTTTGGATGAAATCGGCGACATGCCGATGCCAATGCAAGTCAAATTGTTACGTGTGTTGCAAGAACGCACGTTTGAGCGAGTGGGAGGCAACAAAAGCATTCGCGCCAATGTTCGCGTCGTTGCCGCGACCCACCGTACGCTAGAAACCATGATCAAAGACGGTGAGTTTCGAGAAGATTTGTATTATCGACTCAATGTCTTTCCTATCGAAATGCCAGCGCTGCGCGAGCGAATTGATGATATTCCGCTATTGATCCATGAGCTCATGTCTCGTCTCGATGTGGAAGGTAATGGTCGGATCCATATTTCACCTCGCGCGATTCATTCGCTGATGGAGCATGAGTGGCCAGGCAATGTACGCGAGCTGGCTAATCTCATTGAACGTTTGGTTATCTTGTATCCTGGGCAAATGGTCGATGTGAACCATTTGCCAGCTAAATATCGCTACAGTGATATCCCTGAATTCCAGCCTGAGGCCTATTCGGTCGAAGATACTGAAATGGCGGAGCGTGATGCGCTAACGGCGATGTTTCATGAGCCGGACGAACCTGCTTTCGAAGAGGATATGCCAGGCTTTGCAGATAGCCCAGGGCTCACAAGCTTGCCGCCTGAGGGGGTTAACTTGAAAGAAACCCTCGCCGAGGTTGAGATTGATTTGATTAAGCAGGCGCTAGAGGCGCAGTCTGGTGTGGTTGCTAGGGCGGCTGACATGCTGAGTATGCGGCGAACGACACTGGTAGAAAAGATGCGAAAGTACGGATTGAATAAGGAAGAATTAATCTAGAACGACGAGGCGTCAAAAAGCGGAGTCAAAAAAATGACTTCGCTTTTTTGTCTTCAACTATCTGATAATATTATTTATTTTTATGGCATAATCTCTGCTTAAGTGAGTAAAACCTTGATCGAAATGTGTGTTGCCTAAATGGAAACCCAATCTTCGCCACTGGGATCAGTGGATCAACAAGTCACTCGGTATAAGCAAGTTCTCGATGTGATGCCAGCAGGCGTTATTTTGCTTGATGCGAATGGCCGTGTCGCTGAAGCCAATCCAGAGGCACATCGCCTTCTTGGGGAACCGCTTACTCAGCAGCGATGGTTTGATGTGATTCAACGCGCATTCTCGCCGCGAGATGATGATGGACACGAAGTCTCTCTCAAAGATGGTCGTCGGGTGAAGCTTGCCATTTCTGCGTCCGATTCAGGGCAACTTATCTTGATCACCGACATGACAGAAACCCGTTTATTGCAGTCGCGCGTCAGTGATCTGCAACGGCTATCGTCGTTGGGGAAAATGGTAGCGTCGCTGGCACATCAAGTGCGTACGCCGCTATCTAGCGCGATTTTATATGCGTCGAATCTTGGCGCGCCCAACCTCAACGATGCGACACGGCAGCGGTTTCAATTCAAACTGTTAGACCGGCTACATGACTTGGAAAAGCAAGTGAATGATATGTTGTTGTTTGCGAAGGGTGGCGACAACAAAGTGGTTAAAGTGTTTACCGTTGAGCAGTTGTTTAACGAGTTCGAGCCGATGGTGGATGCGGTGATTCAAGGTCACGATGTTGACTTTGCCATCAACAGTGATGATGAGAGTCTTGCGTTGCTCGGTAACCCCAATGCATTGGCCAGCGCGCTGAGTAACTTGGTCGTCAATGCCGTTCAAGTGGCAGGCAAGGGCTGCCAAGTTGTGGTTGATTCGCGCCAACAAGGCGATAATTTATTGCTGTCTGTTGCGGACAATGGTCCTGGGATTGCGCCTGAACTGCAAGCGAAAGTTTTAGAGCCTTTTTTTACTACACGACAGCAAGGTACAGGTCTTGGCCTCGCCGTTGTGCAAATGGTGTGTCATGCCCATGATGGCAAGCTCACCTTACAATCGGAGCCTGAAAAAGGGGCCTGTTTTACATTGTGTTTGCCGCTCGCTAAGGGTGTAGCGGCAGAGCAGGGTAAGAGCGTAGGAGAAACACAATGAGCCAAACCACAGTGCTAATCGTTGAAGATGATGAAGGTTTGCGCGAGGCGCTGGTCGATACCCTAGCCTTGGCGGGATACCATTGGCGTGAGGCGGACAGTGCAGAGCAAGCCCTAGTGACACTCAAAGCCGAGCCGATTGATATTGTTGTTTCAGATGTACAGATGGCGGGTATGGATGGCTTGGCGCTTTTGCGCTCAATCAAAACACATATGCCGAATTTACCCGTTTTGCTCATGACGGCTTATGCCAACATTGAGGATGCGGTCGCTGCCATGAAAGAGGGGGCGATCGACTATATGGCCAAACCCTTTGCGCCTGAAGTGCTACTTAATATGGTCAGTCGCTACGCCCCGGTTAAAAGTGACGACTCGGATGCCATTGCAGAGGATCCTAAAAGCGTCGCCTTGTTAGCCTTGGCCGATAAGGTTGCCAACACTGATGCCAACGTGATGATCCTTGGACCCTCAGGGTCGGGTAAAGAAGTGATGGCGCGCTATATCCATGACCATTCTACCCGCGCGAGTGCCCCGTTTGTCGCGATTAACTGTGCCGCGATTCCAGAAAACATGCTGGAAGCAACCCTTTTTGGCTATGAAAAAGGGGCGTTTACCGGTGCTGTGCAAGCTTGTCCGGGAAAATTTGAGCAAGCCCAAGGTGGCACTATCTTATTGGATGAAATCAGTGAGATGGATTTGGGGCTACAAGCCAAACTGCTCCGTGTGTTACAAGAGCGAGAGGTGGAACGCCTCGGGGGTCGCAAAAGCATTCAGCTTGACTTGCGCGTGCTTGCTACTAGCAACCGCGATCTAAAAGACTATGTTGCCCAAGGACACTTTCGTGAAGACTTATATTACCGTCTGAATGTGTTTCCCATCACGTGGCCTGCGTTATATGAACGCCCAGGTGACATCATCCCGTTGGCAAACTATTTATTATCACGGCATTGTCAAAAACAAGGTCTCCCTTGCCCAAGCATACAGCCTGACGCTGAGCAAAAGTTGTTGAATTACACCTGGCCGGGCAATGTCAGGGAGCTTGATAACGTGATGCAGCGTGCCTTGATACTGGCAACCCAATCTCATATTCAAGCGACAGATATTTTACTTGAAGGGCAAGACTGGCAAGATGCCTCGAGTTTACAAAGTAAGGTGATGGATAGCCAATCAACCGTTTCGGCGACAACGTCATCTTCAGTACCGAGTCATGATGCGATGGAAGCGCAGTCTAATGGTGCAGGGTTAGGCAATGAATTACGCGATCAGGAGTTTTCCATCATACTGGAGACCATTCGAGCCTGTGAGGGGCGGCGTAAAGATGTGGCAGAGCGCTTAGGGATCAGCCCCAGGACACTGCGCTATAAGCTCGCCAAAATGCGCGACGCCGGGATTGATATTCCCCAGTAATCACCCAAAGTCGTCAGCCTTTGCGAAAGTGGTCTCAAAGTTGCACATGGTAAGATGACTGATGAAAATCTGACTGAATTGACAAAATATTGACACAGGAAGGATCGACGATGAAAGCGAATGCCTTGACGCAAGAGATGCAAGCCATGGCGGCAGCGGCGAAGAATGTCTCTCAGCCTGCAACCGGTCAACAAGTCAGCCAAGAATTTGGCGATATGCTTGCCAGTGCGATTAACCATGTAAATGGATTGCAAAAGACGTCGGGTGAGCTTGCCACACGGTTCGATGAAGGTGACCGCAATGTAAGCTTATCGGATGTCATGATTGCTCGAAACAAGTCGAGTGTGGCGTTTGATGCCACCGTGCAAACGCGCAACAAGTTAGTTGAGGCGTATAAAGAACTCATGAATATGCCTGTTTAATGTAGGAATTAATCAGTGGCTGAAGAGAACCAAAACACCGATCTGGCGGTTTCAGATGGCGCAGCAGCACTGCCATCAACCGATGCGGCATTAGACGCAGAGCAAAGCACGCAAGATCCGGACGCATCAGAGCAGTCAGCATCGTCAAACTCGATATTTGGCGATCTCGACATGGTGCGCCAGTTGATCTTGGTGTTAGCGGTTGCGATTTGTGTTGCGCTGATCATGATGCTGTTTTTTTGGGTGCAGGAACCCGAAATGCGGCCACTGGGTACGTACGAAACAGAAGAACTGATCCCTGTTTTGGATCACCTTGACCAAAACAAAGTAGAATACCAACTGGATGGTAATACCATCCGCGTCCCCTCAAGCGATTATTCCTCGATTCGTCTCGGTTTAACCCGGGTGGGGCTGAATACCAGCACGGCCGAGGGCGATGAAATTTTGCTCAATGACATGGGTTTTGGCGTCTCGCAAAAACTCGAGCAAGAACGTTTGAAACTTAGCCGTGAGCGACAGCTCGCCGCCGCGATTGAAGAAGTGCGGCAAGTGCGAAAAGCACGTGTCTTGTTAGCGATGCCCAAACAGAGTGTCTTTGTGCGCCACAATCAAGAGGCATCGGCCACGGTATTCTTAACCTTGGGAGGGACGAACACCTTGGGTCAAGAGGAAGTGGACTCCATTGTTGATATGGTTGCCTCTGCCGTCCCCTCGCTAAAACCCACGCGCGTCACCGTTACCGACCAACATGGTCGCTTGCTAAATTCTGGCAGTGAAGATCCTGCGTCAGCGGCGCGGCGCAAAGAGTACGAATTGGAGCGTAAACAAGAACGTCAATTGCGCGAAAAAATCGACTCAATACTGATCCCCGTACTAGGGCTGGGCAACTATACCTCGCAAGTCGATGTGTCACTGGATTTCAGTTCGCTAGAAGAAACGCAGCGTCAGTTTAACCCCAACACACCGGCAACACGCAGCGAATATACGCGCGAAGATTATAATGGCTCGGATCGTGTAGCGGGTATTCCAGGGGCGTTAAGCAACCAACCGCCGGCCGATGCCTCCATCCCGGAAGACGTCAGGGATCTTAAAAATGGTGCAGGCGGTACCGGGTCAGTGAGCCGTGAAGCCACCCGCAACTTTGAACTCGACACCACCATTCGCCACCGCCGCGCACAGTCAGGCGTTATTGATCGGCAAACTGTTTCTGTGGCGGTGAACTTTAAACAAAGTGTCGATCCTGAAACCGGGGATACGGTCAAGCAGCCGTTGTCAGACGATGAATTGGCCAAAATCCGCCGTCTCCTAATGGGCGGGGTGGGCTTTAGCGAACAACGTGGGGATGTACTTGAAGTCATCGCCGTCCCGTTTGTTGAGCCAGAGCAAGCGGCAGAGCAAGATGTGCCGATTTGGGATCATCCCAACTTTAATGACTGGGTACGGTGGTTAGCGGCCGCCTTGGTGATCATTGTCATTATCGTGGTGTTGGTGCGTCCAGCGATGAAAAAGCTACTTTATCCAAATACCGACGAAGATGGCAATACCGTGGGGCCCAATGGCGAAATCCTTGGCCCAGATGGCTTACCTATCACCCCAGATGGGGATGATGTTGGCTTGATAGGCTCTGAGCTTGACGGCTCTAGCAACTTTGCGATGTCAGCGTCGGATGTGGAGCTGCCAAACTTACATAAAGATGAAGACTTGTTAAAAGCGGTGCGGGCGCTGGTGGCCAATGAGCCAGACCTGGCCGCACAAGCGGTGAAAAATTGGGTAACCGAAGATGGCAAATGAAGTCGCAACCACAGGCGGTGATGAGCAAGCAGGCTCAAACTTCGATATCAGCTCGTTGAGTGGGATTGAAAAAGCCGCCATTTTGCTGCTCAGTTTAAGTGAACAAGACGCCGCGAGTATCATTCGCCACCTTGAGCCGAAACAGGTTCAACGGGTGGGCGCGGCCATGACCTCGATGACTGACCTTAATTCGGACAAAGTGGCTGCGGTCCATCGTGCTTTTTTGGAGGAAATCCAAAAATACACCTCGATTGGGATGGGGAGTGAAGACTTTGTGCGCAACGCCCTGGTGGCAGCCTTGGGTGAGGACAAAGCGAATAACTTGGTCGATCAGATCTTGTTGGGTAGCGGCTCGAAAGGCTTAGACTCACTGAAATGGATGGATCCGCGCCAAGTGGCCAGCATTATTATCAACGAGCACCCGCAAATCCAAACTATCGTCTTATCCTATTTGGATCCCGAGCATTCGGCAGAGATCCTCTCGCAATTTGTAGAGCGCGACCGTCTCGATTTAATGATGCGGATTGCCAACCTTGAAGAAGTGCAACCAGCCGCGCTCCATGAGCTGAATGAGATCATGGAGAAACAGTTTGCAGGTCAAGCAGGGGCACAAGCGGCCAAAATTGGTGGCTTGAAAGCGGCAGCGGAAATCATGAACTACATGGACAACAGCGTCGAAGGGGTGTTGATGGACTCGATTCGCGATCAAGACGAAGAGATGGCCTCACAAATCCAAGACTTGATGTTCGTGTTTGATAACTTGATTGATGTGGACGATCGCGGCGTACAAACCTTGCTACGTGATGTACCGCAAGAAGTGCTGCAAAAAGCGCTCAAAGGGGCGGAAGATAACTTGCGCGAGAAAATCTATCGCAACATGTCTAAACGTGCAGCAGAAATGTTGCAAGATGATATCGAAGCCATGGGGCCAATCCGGGTTTCAGACGTGGAAGGGGCGCAGAAAGAGATTCTATCTGTCGCACGCCGTCTCGCTGATGCAGGTGAAATCATGCTTACCGGAGGCGGCGGCGATGAATTCGTCTAAGTCGTTTTTGTAAGGGGCAACGATGAGTTTAGAAAAACGCCGTGGCTATATCCGCGTCGATGAGGCCGATGCCGAAAGCATTGATAGGTGGGCACTGCCCCCTTACAACGAAGGCGAAAACCTGCCCAAAGAGACCGCACTCAATTACGACCCCAGTTGGGAGCCGGACGTTGAGGTGGAGCCGGAGGAAAACGAGCCAGCCCCCGAACCTTTAACCGCTGATGCCCTCGATGCTATTCGCCAGCAGGGCTATGACGAAGGGTATGAAGAAGGCAAGCAGCTGGGGCATGCTGAGGGGCTCGAAGCCGGTTTAGAACAAGGGCATGAGAAAGGCCATGAAGAAGGAAAAAAGGCAGGGTTTGAGCAAGGCCTCGCCGATGGCCAAGCGCTGATTGAAGCGCGTTGCCAGCAGCTTGACAGTATTCTCAATCAGCTAAGTCATCCATTAGAAAAGCTGGATATCGATGTCGAGCAACAACTGTTGGTGATGGTCCAGACCTTGACGAAATCATTGACAGGCGTGGAGCTAGACACTAATCCTCAGGTGATTCTACACACCTTACGGGCCGCCATTGCCGCTTTGCCAGTGGCCGACCACCCGGTTACTGCTGCTTTGCATCCAGATGACTATGCCATTGTCACCGACGCGTATGACGACGATATGCTGGCTGCCCGCGACTGGACTTTGCAATCAGAGCCCGCACTCTCGCGTGGAGACGTCCATGTAAAAGCCAAAGATTCAGTCGTCGACTATCGCTATGCTGACCGCGTGGACGCGTTATTAAGAGAGTTTCAAGGGCAGAATCAACCCCGGCAATCCACGCCATCAGACGGCGCAACGGTAGAGCCTGTTGATACTGGCGCCTATGCCAACGAATCAGCGACCGCTGAGCGCGAGCCGTCGAGTGACGAACCCGTTGAGCAAGACGCCACGGCCACGACGCAAGATGAACCCACATCGACTGAGGATCCAGGGCAATCATAATGAGCCAACTCGCTGAGCGGTTAAAACAATGTCAGCTTGATAATTTAGCCCCCAAGCCAGTGGCGTCGGGCAAATTGGTGCGTATGGTTGGGCTGACACTTGAAGCGATAGGCTGTCGCGCGCCCATTGGGTCTGTTTGTTCGGTTGAAACCCTTAATGGCACTATTGAAGCCGAAGTCGTGGGATTTGCCGACGAACTTTTATATCTGATGCCCAACGAGCAAGTATCAGGCGTATTTCCAGGTGCAAGAGTGACGCCTTTGTCTGAACGTAGTCAACTCTCGGTAGGTATGGAGCTGTTGGGACGAGTTATTGATGGCATGGGCAATCCACTGGACGGTAAAGGCGACATCTACACGGATAAACAGGCGAGCTTGGAGGGTATGCCCATTAACCCCTTATCACGTCAACCCATCCGTGAGCCGCTTGATGTTGGCATCAAAGCGATCAATGGTCTATTGACGGTGGGGAAAGGGCAGCGTATCGGCTTGTTTGCCGGCTCTGGGGTGGGTAAATCTGTCACCTTAGGGATGATGACACGCGGTACCACTGCACAAGTGGTGGTCGTGGGGTTGATTGGTGAGCGTGGCCGAGAAGTGAAAGAGTTTATCGATGATATCCTCGGAGAAGAAGGCCGTGCCCGAGCGGTAGTGGTTGCCGCGCCTGCCGACGCCTCACCGCTGGTGCGGTTAAAAGGCTGCCAAACGGCGTTGACCATTGCTGAGTATTTTCGCGATCTGGGTCTTGATGTTCTCTTATTGATGGACTCGTTAACGCGGTTTGCGCAGGCTCAGCGCGAAATTGCGTTGTCTGTGGGCGAGCCACCCGCGACCAAAGGGTATCCGCCTTCGGTGTTTGCGCGCTTACCCTCATTGGTTGAGCGCGCGGGGAACGGTGCCGTTGGGCAAGGGTCGATCACGGCCTTTTTTACCGTGCTGACCGAGGGGGATGATTTACAAGACCCTATTGCCGATGCAGCACGAGCGATACTCGATGGTCATATTGTGCTATCGCGCGAGTTAGCAGATAGCGGTCATTATCCTGCCATTGATGTTGAGCGTTCAGTGAGTCGAGTGATGCCCAATATTACCAGCGATGAGCAAATTTTGATGTCGAAAGCGGTGCGGCAAGTGTTGTCCGTGTGCCGTAAAAACCAAGATCTGGTCTCGATAGGCGCCTACAAACCTGGCAGTGATGCGGCGGTTGATCAGGCGTTTAGCTTGAAGCCCAAGCTCGACAATTACCTGCAGCAAGGGATCAAAGAAGTGGTTCCTTTTGATATGTGTGTCAACATGTTGCGTTCAACCTTACAGGGGTAACCGATGGCCGATCACGCACTTCAGTTGCTGTTAGACAAGGCGCAAGAAGATGAAAAGCAGGCCCAGCTCAGTGTGAGCGCGGCTCAGCAATCACTTGATGATTACTATCGCCAGTTGGAGCAAATTGAACAGTACCGGCTTGAGTATTGCCGTCAGATGTCTGAGCGTGGTCAGTCAGGCCTATCGGCCAGCGCCTTTGGTCATTTAAATAAATTCATTGTTCAGCTTGATGAAACCTTGGCAAAACAAAGAGATGCAGAGCATCAATTTAAAGATCATTTAGAGCAGTGCCGTCAGACATGGCAACAAACCCGCCAGCACCGGCAATCACTAGAGTGGCTGATAGAAAAACGAGAACGTGAGGAAGCAGAGCGTGCTCGTTACCAAGAACAACGACAAATGGATGAAATGGCAGCGATTATCGCACGTCGACGCCCCTCGTCCTTCTCTTCACAATAAAATGGCGCGATAATTGCTTTCTCATTACCGACGCGCCAGCTGATGCCAAGCTGACGCATAGGTAACCATAGGTAATGATGAGAAACTTATGACGCAGTCAATGCTGACACTTTCCAATGTTTCGAGTAAAACCCTGCCTGCGCCGAGTGAGGGCGCGTCCAGCGAGGTGAAAGGAGAGCAAAGTGCCGGCTTTTTGTCCGCTTTGCATCAATCCCTCGATGGAAGTGAAGGACAAGGGGAGTCTATCAAGCTAACCCCTGATGGCAAAACATTACTCGTCGATGGTCAGGCCATTGATGCGGAAGCCATGTTGGCTGACGGTGTTTTCAGCGAGGCGGAGATGGAAAAAATTGCCGATATGACGGCAATGGAAGAAAGCCAATCTTTATTAATGCGTTTGAATCAAGCGGCGGACATGCTTACTGGCAAAACCTTGCCTGCCGGTGGGGATACCACGGCATTATCTACCGATGCATTACCGATGAGCGACGCTGACAGTAACGCGCGAGTAGACCTCCAGGGTCAAGAGGGTGAAGTAGACAAACAAGCACTGCTTTCCGAACTCTCTAAAGCGCTGCCGGATGAGGTTTCCGCGGAGGAGGTATTGGCACAGTTATCGCCCGAACAACTCGCCGCGTTAGTCGCCCAGGTTAAAGCCACGCAAGATCGTGGCGCCGCATTGGAACAAGGTGCTGGGCGCCAAGTGGCGCTTGATAGCAGTGGTGAGATGCCTAAAGGGGGGCAATCTCTCTCAGTGGATGGACCGGCGATCAAATGGGCGGCCATGAAGGCGCAGCAGGAGAGTCAACATGGGGCTGCCGCCGCTAAGATGGCGCCCGGTGAGTCTGCCTTAGGCGATGCTGCGTCAGTCAATAAAGAGTCTGCGCTCAAAGATTTGTTGGCCAAAGAAGGGGCGACGACGAAAACGAACGAGCTGGCTGATAAGCTGCGACAGGCGACTGGCCTACCACAAAATATGGCAAACCCTGACGTAAAAGGTGGCGCAACAGGCAACCCGAATGCCGCTTCTATGTTAGCCGGGCAAAATGAACGGTCAGACAATGTCAGTAAAGCGGCATTGAAAGCGATGGCAGAACAGGCGGTTCAAACTGACGCCGCATTGGCTGCAGGCAGCGCTGCAAGCGCGGCGGAAGGGGCCTCACGAGGCGAGAACTTGGCCCAGCAATTGGCAAGCAGTCTAGGCACACCAAGCGCGAACGCAGCGACAGCACGACAAGATATTCAGGTCGCTCAAACTGCGCAGGCCCCGCTACCTTTGGGGCAAACACCTAGCGAAGCGGGCGCGGCACTGACTGAGCGAATCAATGTCATGTTGTCTAAAAACCTCAAGCAAGTGGATATTCGTCTCGACCCACCCGAGCTTGGACGCATGCAAATTAAGTTGGGGATAAACAACGACCAAGCCTCTGTGCATATCACGGTGGCGAACCAGCAAGCGCGTGATGCTGTCGAGCAAGCGATGCCAAGATTGCGCGATATGTTGCAGCAACAAGGGCTACAGTTAGCCCAGGGGTCGGTTCAACAGCAAGACAGTGGTGCACAACAGATGGCCTATGGCCAGCATGGCGATGGTGCTGGCAATGCAGGTGGGGCACCACGTGGCACGACAGGGCCGGATGATGGCGATGATGCCATGCTAGCCGGGCAAACGCTGAACGTCTCACACAGTGATCGCGCCGTCGATTACTACGCTTAAATAACAAGGAGCAAGACCAGCCATGGCAGATGATAACGCAACCCCAGAGCAAGGTGGGAGCAAGAAAAAGCTGATTATTATCATTGTCGCCGCCGTTGTATTGCTCGCGGCGGTAGGCGGTGCGGCGTTCTTTTTCCTATCTGGTGATGACGGCAGCCAAGAAGACATTGTCCTCGAGGAACAAAACAATGCCCTGCCCGCGATTTATGTCACCTTGCCTAAACCCTTTGTTTTTAATGTCACCGGTGATGAGCAACAACGACTGGTGCAAGTCAATACCCAGTTGTTAGTGCGTGGCAGTGAGATGGAAACCCTAGCGAAGGAAAACTTACCGCTGATTGAGCACGCGCTTCTTAATACGTTTGGTGCGGCCACGGTGGAGCAACTGCGCACACCACAAGGCCAACTCGAAATTCGTCGCCAGTCGGCAGAAAATGTGCGCGCGGCCTTAATCAAAGTAACGGGCGAGCCGGTGGTAGAGCGTGTGCTCTTTACTGGATTTGTGATGCAATAGGTGATGACGTGACTGACTTACTCAGCCAAGACGAGATTGATGCGCTTCTTCACGGTGTTGATGACGTTGAAGAGGAGGATAACGAGCCCGAAGTAGGTGAAGGTGGTGCGGTTCAGTTTGATTTCTCGTCACAAGACAGAATTGTGCGTGGGCGGATGCCGACGCTCGAGCTTATTAATGAGCGCTTTGCCCGTCATATGCGCATTAGCTTGTTTAACATGCTGCGTAAAACCGCCGAAGTGTCGATCAACGGCGTGCAGATGATGAAGTTTGGCGAGTATCAAAACACCTTGTACGTGCCGACCAGTTTGAATATGGTGCGTTTTCGCCCATTAAAAGGTACCAGCTTGATCACCATGGAAGCCCGTCTGGTGTTCATATTGGTGGAAAACTTTTTTGGTGGCGATGGGCGCTTTCATGCTCGCATTGAAGGGCGGGAGTTTACCCCGACAGAGCGGCGTGTGATCCAGATGCTGCTGAAGTTGATGTTTGAGGATTACAAAGACGCGTGGGCGCCCGTGATGGAAGTGGCCTTTGAGTATTTAGACTCAGAGGTTAATCCGGCAATGGCCAACATTGTCAGCCCTTCAGAAGTGATAGTGGTGAGCTCATTCCATATCGAGCTTGATGGTGGTGGCGGTGACATTCATATGGTCATGCCCTACTCAATGCTGGAGCCGATTCGCGAGCTACTTGATGCCGGGGTACAAAGTGACAAGATGGATACCGATGTGCGCTGGAGTAAAGCGCTAAGGGATGAAATCTTGGATGTGAATGTTGAATTGAGTGCCAAGCTTTTAGATGTCACTTTATCCTTGCGCGACCTGATGGAGCTGCAAAAAGGCGATGTGATTCCGGTTGATATGCCGGATGCGTGTACGGTGTTCGTGGAAGACTTGCCCACCTATCGCGCGAAGATGGGACAATCTAACGATAAGCTGGCACTGAAAATTGTGGAAAAACTTAAGCGTCCTGAAATGGCGAAATCGGATATTTCGTTGTTGCAGGATAAACCTGAGCTACTCGATGATCTCGAGGAAGATTTACCCATCGATGATAAACAAGGTAATGCTCAGTGATCAGAATCTGTAAACAAGGGTGAGACGTCATGGATCAAAATGATGTAGACGATGATTGGGCTGCAGCCCTGGCTGAGCAATCTGATGCCGAGGGCTCTGATGATGTACAAGCGGCACCACTTGAAGAGCTCACTGATGACAGCGAGCAAAAAATGGGGGCGGATGAACAGCGCAAACTGGACGCGATCCTCGATATTCCAGTGACCATTTCTATGGAAGTGGGGCATACGCAAATTAACATCCGTAACCTGCTTCAGCTCAACCAAGGCTCGGTGGTTGAGTTAGATAGGTTGGCCGGGGAGTCGCTCGATGTGCTGGTCAATGGCACGCTTATCGCACACGGTGAAGTGGTGGTCGTTAACGACAAGTTTGGTATCCGCCTCACGGATGTGATTAGCCAAACTGAACGGATTAAGAAACTACGATAGGGATGACGGTGAACCGACGCGTTTGGGGTGTACTCTTGGTGCCAATGCCCGTGTGGGCGGCGGCGCCCGAGGTCAGTATAGTGACAATGCTGTTGTCGTTAGGATTAGTGCTAGGGCTTATCTTTGCTCTGGCCTGGTTGCTGCGACGATTAAAAGTGCCGGGGCTGGCACAGCAAAGTGACGGAATCACGATCGTCAGCCAATTGGCAGTGGGTCAAAAGGAGCGCATTCTGGTGGTCGATATCCACGGCGAGCAGCTGGTTGTCGGCGTAACGGCTACCAGCGTGAACGTGTTAAAAACACTGGATAACCCCATTCCAACGGCGACGCCAGCGTCTGACAAGCCTTCTCGCTTTGCCAATCAGCTTAGCCAACTGTTGAATCGAAAATGACGATACGAATGTTATTGGCCGCTTGGGTCTGGGTGGCAGCTACCTTATTTACACCGTTTGCTGCAGCCGAACAAGAAGCGACGCCAGCACAAGAAAGCATCACCACCGAATCGATTAGCGAAAGTGGTGAGGCGGCACGTTTAGAAGTGGGTCGCAATACGGGAGGCGGGATCCCAGCGGTCACGATGCGTGTCAACCCGGATGGTAGTGAAGACTACTCCGTCACGTTGCAAATTCTGGCAATAATGACCGCGCTGGGCTTTTTGCCAGCGGTTGTCATTTTAATGACGTCGTTCACTCGGATCGTGGTGGTGATGGCCATTTTGCGTCAAGCCATGGGGTTACAGCAAACGCCATCGAACCAAGTGATCATTGGCATCGCGATGTTTTTGACCTTATTTATTATGTCACCTGTGATTGACCGAATGAACACAGAGGCGATTCAGCCTTATATCAATGAACAAGTCACAGCGCGGGAAGCCTTTGATCGGGTACAGGTGCCGCTGCGTGAGTTTATGCTCCGGCAAACGCGGGTTAAAGATTTGGAAACCTTCGTCAATATGTCTGGGTCGCAAGTCGATGAGCCTGAACAAGTGCCGATGACGGTGCTGATCCCCGCGTTTGTGACGTCAGAGCTCAAAACCGCGTTCCAAATTGGCTTTATGTTGTTCTTGCCATTTTTGGTGATTGACTTGGTCGTGGCGTCGGTATTGATGGCGATGGGTATGATGATGCTATCGCCCATGATAGTGTCGTTACCCTTCAAGTTAATGCTTTTTGTCTTGGTTGATGGGTGGAATCTTATCCTCTCCACCTTGGCAGCCAGTTTCGGCTAAAGGAGGCAGCGATGGCCCCAGAAGCGTTTGTCGAGCTTTTCCAAGATGCGCTCTATTTGGTGTTACTCCTCGTCTCAGCGATTGTGGTGCCTGGTTTGTTGGTTGGCCTGATTGTCGCCATCTTTCAAGCGGCAACCTCGATTAACGAGCAAACGCTGAGCTTTTTACCGCGTTTGATCGCGACCTTTATCGCGTTGATGTTTTTTGGCCACTGGATGACGCGAATGCTGATGGAGTATTTCTATCGCTTGATTGATCACATCCCCAACATTCTCTACTGACGAGGCAAGCCATGGAATATCCAGCCTCGGTGATTTTATCTTGGATGGCTAACTACTTTTGGCCCTTTACCCGTATTTCGTCAATGATGATGGCGATGACCTTCTTTGGCGCACGATTTGTGCCAGTGAGGATCCGCCTCTATCTGTCACTGGCGATTACCTTTGCCGTGATGCCTGCGTTACCGGCCGCCCCCGAGAATATAGAGCTGGTTTCCTTTGCCGGTTTTACCGTGCTCGCGCAGCAAGTGGTCATTGGTGTGGCGATGGGGATGGTTACCCAATTTATCACCCAAACGTTTGTGGTGTTAGGGCAAATTTTGGGGATGCAATCGAGCTTGGGTTTTGCATCCATGGTCGACCCGGCTAATGGTCAGAATACCCCTTTGCTAGGGCAGTTTTACTTGTTTTTGGCCGTGATGTTGTTTCTCGCCACGGATGGGCATCTAAAAATGCTTAACCTGGTAGTGATGAGTTTTGACACCTTACCGATTGGCGAAATGATTGGTGCCGCCGACTACCGTAGTTTGGCACAGTGGTTTGGCATCATGTTTAAAGTAGCACTCAGTATTTCCCTGGCCGGCGTCATTGCCTTGCTGGTGGTTAACTTGTCTTTTGGTGTGATGACGCGGGCTGCGCCGCAGCTAAACATTTTCTCTCTTGGCTTCGCTTTTGCATTGTTAATGGGGTTGCTGATCAGCTGGTATTTGCTGTTCGGTATGTTGACGCATTACAACAATCATTGGGAAACAGGGTTGAACCAAGTTTGTTCGCTGATTCGAATTAACTGTGGATAGAAGCTGATGGCAGAGAGCGACGGTCAGGAAAGAACAGAAGACGCCACGCCCCGAAGGCAGGAGCAGGCGCGGGAAAAGGGCCAAGTACCGCGCTCAAGAGAACTGGCTTCCGTGGCAGTGTTAGTGGTCGGGGCGATCAGTTTGATGTGGTTCGGGCAAGCGCTGGGCGAAGCCCTAATGGCATTGATGACGCGCCTATTCTCCTTGTCACGTGCAGAGATCTTTGATAGCTCAGAGCTGATGCTGGTGGTGGTCGGTGAGCTACTGCATTTGATTCTGCCACTTGGGCTGATCTTGATTGTGCTATTTATCTCCGGCCTCGTGGGGGCGGCCGGGCTCGGTGGTGTGAGTTTCTCTTGGGAAGCCGCACGGCCTAAGCTGTCGAAAATGAGTCCGCTTTCTGGGTTCAAGCGTATGTTTGGTACCCAAGGCTTGGTCGAGCTATTGAAGTCTGTCCTCAAAGTGCTGTTGGTCGCGGGCGTGGCGGCTTATCTGGTTTATGTGAACCTGGAAGACTTCTTTGAGCTGACCATTGATACCTTTCCCAGTAATCTCTATCACGCGCTCGACATTTTACTGAACTTCGTATTGCTCGTGTGTTGCTCACTGTTGGTTGTGGTGGTCATTGATGTGCCGTTTCAAATTTGGCAACACAATGAGCAGCTTAAAATGACCAAGCAAGAGGTAAAAGACGAGCACAAAGAAACTGAGGGTAGCCCAGAAGTGAAAGGGCGTATCCGAATGTTACAGCGTGAGATGGCGCAACGCCGGATGATGGCGGACGTTCCTCAAGCCGATGTGGTCGTGACTAACCCCGAACACTACTCCGTGGCGCTACGCTACAACAGTGATATCGATAGTGCGCCCGTCGTGATAGCCAAAGGCTCGGACTTTACTGCATTGAAAATACGAGAAATTGCGGCTGAATATGACATTGCCATTGTCCCCGCTCCCCCTCTGGCGCGGGCATTGTATTTTAGCACCGAGCTTGAGCAACAGATCCCTGACGGTTTGTTTACCGCCGTCGCGCAGGTCTTGGCGTATGTCTTCCAGCTTAAGCAATACAAAAAAGGACGGGGTCGACGGCCCACTCGTCCTGATGACGCTTATTTACCTATCCCTTCCGACTTGCAACATGACTAAGCGTTGCCGAACGCGGCAATGTCAGCGCAGTGCCAAAATGCTGACACTTTATTGTCTTTTTTTGGCGTAAAACTTGCTTCCTCTGCATTCCCGTTTTGATTATACGCGGCACCAGGCCCGCGTTCACCAATCATGGATTTGAACGCTTAACATGTTAAAAGCCAACTGGCGATTGCCATTTTCTGACAAAGTGCCTTACCACAGGTTAGGAGCGATGCCGGCTATCGGCGCGCCAGCACTGGTATTAGCGACCTTAGCGATGGTGGTTCTGCCTGTTCCACCGATGCTGCTCGACTTGATGTTCTCATTTAACATTGCATTGTCGCTCGTGGTCTTGCTGGTCACCATTTATACACGGCGCCCACTTGAGTTTGCGGCTTTCCCAGCGGTGCTCTTGATTGCAACGTTAATGCGGCTGGCGCTTAACGTTGCTTCCACGCGTGTGGTTTTGCTTTATGGGCACGAGGGCCCGGATGCAGCAGGCCAAGTGATTGGTGCCTTTGGCTCGGTGGTCATTGGTGGTAACTATGCCGTGGGCTTGGTGGTCTTTCTTATCCTGATGATCATTAACTTCATGGTCGTCACCAAAGGTGCGGGCCGGATTTCAGAAGTGACCGCGCGTTTTACCTTGGATGCATTGCCGGGTAAACAAATGGCGATCGATGCCGACTTAAACGCAGGGCTTATCGACCAAGAACAAGCACGGTCACGACGCCAAGAAGTCACGCAAGAAGCGGATTTTTATGGCTCAATGGACGGTGCGTCTAAATTCGTTAAAGGCGATGCCATCGCCGGTATTTTGATCCTTTTCATCAACATTGTGGGTGGCTTGTCTATCGGGATGGGCCAACATGGCTTGGGTTTTTCCGAGGCGTTGGAGGTATATACCTTACTGACCATTGGTGATGGTCTGGTTGCACAAATACCGTCGTTGCTGCTGTCGATAGGCGCCGCCATCATGGTGACGCGACAAAACACCGAAGAAGACATGGGACAGCAGGTGGTGTTCCAGCTGTTTGATAATCCGCGTGCGTTGATGATTGCCACCGGTATTTTGACGGTGATGGGGCTAGTACCGGGGATGCCTCATGTGCCTTTCTTGCTGCTGGCAGTGATTTGTGGTGGCCTGGCGTACTGGAAATACAAGCAATATCAAAAAGCACAGCAAGCGCCGGAGCAAACCGATCTTCCCGAAGCCGCGCCCGCTAAACCGAAAGAGTTATCGTGGGACGATGTGCAGCCGGTGGATGTTATCGGACTGGAGGTTGGATATCGTCTGATTGCCATGGTCGATCGTGATCAGGGCGGAGAGCTGCTCGACCGAGTCAAAGGCGTACGTAAAAAGCTGTCGCAAGATTTTGGTTTTTTGATCCCACCGGTACATATTCGCGACAACCTTGAACTGCCACCCCATAACTATCGCATCACCTTAATGGGGGTCGCTGTCGGAGAAGCCGAAGTCCACCCTCAACATGAACTCGCGATCAACCCAGGTCAAGTTTTTGGCCCTATCGACGGCGAGCCCACCCAGGATCCGGCTTTCGGCCTTGAGGCGGTTTGGATTGAGCCAAGCCAACGAGAGCATGCCCAAGCACTCGGTTACACCGTGGTTGACTCTGCCACTGTGTTGGCCACCCACCTTAGCCAGATGTTGACCAACAACGCCGAGCGTTTATTGGGTCATGAGGAAGCGCAAAATCTGGTCGATATGTTAGGTAAGCAAGTACCGCGCTTGGTTGAAGGACTGATCCCGGATCAAATTCCGCTCAGTGTGCTAGTCAAAGTACTGCAAAACTTACTGAGTGAAGCGATCCCTATTCGTGATATTCGCACTATCGTGCAAACCATGGCTGAGTATACCGGTAAGAGTCAAGATCCTGACATTTTAACCGCAGCGGTCAGGATTGCGTTGCGTCGTCTGATCGTTCAAGAAATCAATGGCAGCGCCCCTGAACTGCCAGTTATTACGCTTGTTCCTGAACTGGAACAGATGTTGCATAAAACTATGCAGGCATCCGGTGGCGAGTCGACAGGGATTGAGCCGGGTCTGGCTGAGCGGTTGCAGTCTTCGTTGGCAGAAGCGACGCAACAACAAGAGTTGCAAGGAGAGCCGGCCGTATTGCTAACGTCTGGCGTGCTACGAGCGACATTGGCGAAATTTGTTAAAAACACAATACCGACGCTACGCGTCTTGTCTTATCAAGAAGTGCCTGATGAAAAACAAATTCGTATCGTCAATGCGGTTGGCAACAATTAACATCGTTTATGAGTAGGGCAGTGCTTTGAAAATAAAACGTTTTTTTGCAAAGGATATGAGAGCAGCTTTAAGCCAAGTGAAAGAAGAACTTGGCGCTGATGCGGTGATCATGTCTAACAAAAAAGTGACAGGCGGCGTAGAAATTGTCGCGGCGGTTGATGCGGATACAGAGCCAATGCCTGATAAGCCCGCACCAAAAGCGCAGCAACAATCTGCTCAGGCTTATTCTCAGGCTCACCGCCAACTTGCGGATGATCAAGTGCAACTGCGTCAACGGCAACAGGCAGGTGGTCGTCAAAACGGTCATACTAAGCGCCCACCTCGTTTTTCTGCCATGTTGGATGAGTACCGTGACCAATCTCAGCCCGCGGAACCAGAAACAGAAGCTGACTCGTTGAGCGCGTTGCTACAACGCCAACAAAAGCAGCCAGCACGGAGCCCATCGCCATCAGGGGCTGACGAACGGCCTGCCGCGCTAGGACGCGGTTATGAGCCTCGTCGTCAACTTAAAAGTAGCAGTCGTTCTGGCTGGCAAACGGCTGCCAATAAGTCGAGCGGTCCGCATGCATCTCCGTCAACGTCCAAGCCTAAGCTAGATCCATCCCGGTTTGAGGCACGTCAATCTCAGGCTTCTCATCAAGAAATTGATGCAATGCGTCAGGAAATGGCATCAATTCGAAGCTTATTAGAACACCAATTGTCGGGGCTTATGTGGCAAGAGGTAGAGCGGCGAGAGCCGTTACGCGCCATGCTTATCAAACGCTTAGAGCGTATGGGACTATCTTCTGAGCTAGCGGATCAACTGGCCTGTTATATCCCAGAAGAGACACCACCGAATGAGGCGTGGCAAGCGCTCCTTGACCTGGTTGCGGATCAGGTGATCACGGTTGACGAGAATATGCTAGAAACCGGCGGCGTGATTGCACTTCTTGGTCCGACAGGGGTCGGGAAAACCACCACGATTGCTAAGCTGGCGGCGCGAGCCGCGATGGAATTTGGCCCGGAAGATATTGCCTTGGTGACCACAGATACATTCCGTATCGGTGCCCATGAACAGTTAGCCACGTACGGCCGTATCCTTGGTTGCCCCGTTAAAGTGGCTAAAGATGCCGATGAGCTTGCCGACATCCTTTATCAGCTGCGTCATAGACGCTTGATATTGCTAGATACCGCCGGGATGGGGCAGCGTGATCTTCGCTTGTCGGAACAGCTCGATACCCTGATGCAAAATAGTGGCTCGCATATTCGTAGCCTACTGGTGTTACCGGCGACATCACAACGCCGCGTATTGCAAGAAACCATTGAACATTTTCGCCGCATCCCGTTATCGGGATGTGTTCTGACCAAACTCGATGAATCGCTCAGCCTCGGTGAACTGTTGTGTGTCACCATCGAAAATGCCCTGCCTGTGGCCTACTTAGCCGACGGGCAACGTGTGCCGGAAGATATCCGCCAAGCCACGGGACAGTTCCTGGTTAGCAAAGCCAGTGAAATGTTGGAGTCAGGTGCGGATCAGCACAATCACTTCTGGAACAGTGATGTCCCAGAGTCGAATGGGGCGGACTTTTATGATTGAGACAAGCATGCAAGATCAAGCAAGCGGCCTGCGCCGTTTAACCAATCCGTCACGCACCAAGGTTATTACCGTAACCGGGGGAAAAGGTGGCGTAGGAAAAACCAATGTCACGCTGGGAATGGCCGCGTCTATGGCTCGCCAAGGGAAAAAAGTCATGGTATTGGATGCCGACCTTGGCCTCGCCAATGTGGATGTGTTACTTGGCCTAAGAGCGGGCAAGAATCTGTCTCATGTGCTTCAAGGCGTCTGTGATCTGAAAGATATTATTCTCGAAGGTCCGCACGGTATGAAAATCGTACCTGCATCGTCTGGTCTTCAAGGTATGACGGAGCTCACACCGGCGCAACATGCTGGTTTAATTCGCGCTTTTGGTACACTCGAAGAAGAGGTTGATGTACTCTTAGTGGATACTGCCGCGGGGATTTCAGACATGGTACTGAGTTTCTCGCGCGCCGCACAAGATGTCGTCATTGTGGTCTGTGATGAACCTACATCAATTACTGATGCGTATGCATTGATTAAAGTACTCAGCCGTGAACATGGTGTGACACGCTTTAAAGTTGTTGCAAATATGGTCAGAAGCTACCGTGAAGGACGAGACTTGTTCACAAAATTAACGCGAGTCACTGAAAGGTTTCTCAATGCTAATCTAGAATTAGTAGCATGTGTTCCCGTTGACGAAAGGGTGAGGCAAGCAGTGAGAAAACAAAAAGTTGTCATTGACGCATTTCCTCGCTCGCCCGCATCATTGGCAATGAATGCGCTGGCGAACAAAGCGCTGACTTGGCCGGTGCCGCGAAATCCGGGAGGCCATCTGGAGTTTTTTGTTGAGCGGTTGCTTATCAAAAATGATGACGCAGGAGAGTTAGTTCGTGAATAGAGCGCTCACGTATAGCCGCACAGGGGCAGATCGCCAAGCGGTACTTGAGCGTTATTCGAGTTTGGTCAAGCGCATCGCGCATCACTTGATGGGGCGCTTGCCACCGAGTGTTCAAGTAGAAGATTTGATCCAAGCTGGTATGGTCGGCCTCCTTGAGGCACAGCAAAATTATGACCCCTCCAAAGGGGCGAGTTTTGAAACTTATGCCGGTATTCGAATTCGCGGTGCTATGCTGGATGATATGCGCCGCGGTGACTGGGTGCCACGGTCTGTCCACAAGGCGAGTCGTTCAATCAGTGAGGCTATCGCATCGCTAGAAAAAGCGTTAGGTCGGGATCCAACCGACGTGGAGGTTGCAGAAAAGCTTGATATGAGCTTAGAGCAGTACCATCAGGCGCTTAACGATGTAAACTGTGGGCGTTTGATCGGGATGGATGATCTGGGCGTCTCTGAAGATGCATTCACAACAGAGAGTCGCCGTAATGACAACACTCCCTTTCAGGGTGTTGCGGAAGACAGTTTCAAAGCCGCATTAGCGGCGGCGATCAAAAGTCTTCCTGAAAGAGAGGCGCTGGTGCTATCTCTTTATTATGATGAGGAATTAAACCTCAAAGAGATAGGAGCAGTGATAGGGGTCAGTGAATCCCGGGTCTGTCAGATTCAAAGTCAGGCTACGCAACGTTTGAGAGCTAAGCTATCCGCTTGGCATAGTGAGTAAGTAACTGTTTCGACAATAAAACGAGACCTCACCGGAGGCAACCTTGGATAAAAACATGAAAATTCTCGTTGTTGATGATTTTTCAACAATGCGCCGTATCGTAAAGAATCTTCTTCGTGACTTAGGTTTCAACAATACCGTTGAAGCGGATGACGGCTTAACCGCGCTGCCAATCCTCAAAAAAGGCGGTATTGATTTTGTCGTGACCGATTGGAATATGCCTGGTATGCAGGGGATTGACTTGCTTAAAGAAATCCGTAAGGACGGCGATCTTAAGCACCTGCCTGTATTGATGATCACCGCTGAGGCGAAGCGCGAGCAAATTGTAGAAGCCGCGCAAGCAGGGGTGAACGGTTACATTGTTAAACCTTTTACTGCCGCTACGTTGAAAGAAAAGCTCGATAAGATTTTCGAGCGTATGTAATTCGCAAGCGCACAGTAAGAAGGAACCGCCATGATCAATCTGGACCAAGCGAAACAATTGGTCGCGTATCTTGAAAACGGAGAGCAAGATAACGCTAATACGCTTCTTACCGAAATAGCGAAAGAAGCGCGTGACCCACTGTTCAATGAAGTGGGGAAGCTAACCCGCCAATTACATGACTCGATTACTGACTTTCGTTTGGATCCTAGAGTGAGTGATTTGGCCAACGTGGATATCCCTGACGCTCGCGACAGGCTCACGTATGTCATGCAGAAAACCGAATTGGCCGCCAACAAAACCATGGATTCGGTTGAACGAACCATGCCGATAGCAAGCGAGCTGCAAGACAACTTGCAAGCTGTTCGTCCCAACTGGAACAGCCTGATGCGCGGTGAGATTGCCTTGGATGAGTTCAAGTCGTTGTGTCACAACATTGACGAACTCTTGACCCAAGTAGAAGGGGGCGCGACAGAATTGCACGCGCACCTGACTGAAATCCTCATGGCACAAGACTTTCAAGACTTAACCGGCCAAGTGATTCGGCGCGTGATTGAATTGGTGCAAGAAGTTGAGCAACAGCTGGTAGAAATACTTACCGCCTTTGGCATGGATAGCGCTGCGATTGACGCAGCACCGGCGAAAAAAGCAGATGATACCACCGATAAGTCAGCCCCTGAGGGTCCTGTGATTCACCCTGAAGAGCGCGATGACGTGGTTCACAGCCAAGATGATGTTGACGATTTATTATCGAGTTTGGGTTTTTAGAGGTGCGCTATGAGCTTTGAGATGGATGAAGAAATCCTTCAGGACTTTTTGATTGAAGCGGGAGAGATCCTCGAGCAGATGTCTGAGCAGCTGGTCGATTTGGAGCGTGCCCCTGATGATGCAGACTTACTAAACAGTATTTTCCGTGGCTTCCACACGGTAAAAGGTGGCGCGGGCTTTCTTGGCTTAAATGCGCTGGTCGATACGTGCCACGGTGCTGAAAACGTCTTTGACAACTTACGTAATCACGGACGTGAGGTGACATCAGATGTTATGGACACCATTTTGCAGGCGCTGGACACTGTCAATGATCAATTCGCCGCGGTACAAAACCGCGAAGAGCCAGTACCAGCCGATGGCGCCTTGCTCGAAGCACTGCACCGCTATGCGAAACCCGCGAGTGAAGATGAGGCTGTGGCGGAAGAGCCTGCACCTGAACCAGACCCCGAGCCAGAACCCGAACCTGAGGCGTCTGAAAGTGACGCATCAAGCCAAGAAGACAGTGCGATCAGTGGCGACTCAGTGGATGAGATCACCCAAGATGAATTCGACAAGTTGCTCGATCAGCTCCATGGTGAGGGAAAAGCACCCACGGCGTCTGATTCAGCATCAGAAAAGCCTGAGGTGGTGGAAAGCACTGAGGCGGATAGCGGCGATATTACCGACGACGAGTTCGAAAAACTGCTTGATGATTTGCACGGTGCAGGTAAAGGCCCTGCTGGAGGGGCAAGCGACACCAGCAATGAAAGTCCATCAGCGCCATCGGATAAGCCCGCTTCGGCGTCGTCCCCATCTGGTGGTGATGAGCTAATCGATGACGACGAGTTTGAAAAGCTCTTAGACGAGTTGCATGGTAAAGGCAAAGGCCCCGCCGCCGAAGCGGAGAAAGCGAAAGCGGATGCCGATAAGGTGGATGCGCAAGCCAAACCTCAGCCAAAGTCCGAGCCTGCGCCCGCACAAAAAGCGAGCAAGCCTGAGCTCGCGAAAGAAAGCACACCGAAAAGTGCCGGCGCGGGTGCTAAAGCACCTGCTGCGGCAGAAAAGGCACCTGAGAAGAAGCCACCGGCCGCCCCTCAACAAGAGCAAACGGTACGAGTTAATACCTCCACGCTCGACGGCATTATGAATATGGTCGGTGAGCTGGTGTTGGTGCGTAACCGCTTAGTGAGTCTGGGCCAAAGCAGCAACGATGAAAGCATGGCCAAGGCGGTTACCAACCTAGATGTGGTCACTGCCGACTTGCAAGGCGCGGTGATGAAAACGCGTATGCAGCCAATTAAAAAAGTATTTGGCCGCTTCCCCCGCGTTGTCCGTGACTTAGCACGTAGCTTGAAAAAAGAAATCGTCCTGGAAATGCAGGGCGAAGAAACCGATCTGGATAAAAACCTGGTCGAAGCACTGGCTGACCCTATGGTCCACTTGGTACGTAACTCGGTGGATCACGGTATTGAAATGCCTGATGAGCGTGAAAAAGCGGGTAAACCTCGTGTCGGTACCATCACCCTCAAAGCGTCACAAGAAGGGGATCATATTCTCCTGACCATTGCTGATGACGGTGGCGGTATGGATGCTGAAAAGCTGAAGAGCATTGCGGTTGACCGTGGTGTCCTTGATGCAGAAGCGGCGGCTCGCTTAAGTAATAGTGAAGCGTACAACCTGATTTTTGCACCTGGCTTTTCAACCAAAACCGAGATTTCCGATATTTCTGGTCGTGGTGTGGGGATGGATGTGGTGAAAACCGGCATCACCAAGCTTAATGGCTCGATTAATATCGACTCTGAACTCGGCCGAGGGACGGTTCTGGAAATCAAGGTACCATTGACACTGGCGATATTGCCAACCCTCATGGTCGGCGTCGGTGATAACCCGTTTGCGTTCCCTCTGTCGAATGTCAGTGAAATTATCAGTTTGGATATGTCCAGAACCAATACGGTTGATGGCCAGCTAACCTTAATCGTACGCGATAAAGCGATCCCACTGTTCTTCTTGCAAGATTGGTTGTGTAAAGGATCAACTGATATCGATAAAACCAAGGGGCATGTGGTGATCGTGCAAATCGCGCATCAACGCATCGCGTTTGTGGTAGACACCTTGTTTGGTCAAGAGGAGGTGGTCATTAAGCCACTTGACGAACTACTTCAAGGGACGCCGGGAATGGCAGGGGCAACCATCACCAGTGATGGTCATATTGCTCTGATCTTGGATGTGCCCAACCTGTTGAAACATTACGCAGGTTAATTTGAGAAAAGGACGCCCATGGCAGTAAAAGTATTGGTGGTAGATGACTCCAGTTTCTTCCGTCGCCGTGTTAGTGAAATCATCAATGCCGATCCGAGAATGGAGGTCATTGATAGTGCAGTGAATGGCAAGGAAGCGGTGGAAAAAACCGCCCAACTCAAGCCTGACGTTGTCACTATGGATGTGGAGATGCCAGTACTTGATGGTATCTCGGCGGTGCGCCAGATCATGGCGCAAACGCCCACACCAATTTTGATGTTTTCATCGTTGACGCATGATGGGGCGAAAGCCACGTTAGATGCACTTGAAGCTGGGGCGCTCGACTTTCTTCCTAAAAAGTTTGAGGACATCGCTCGCAATCGCGAAGAAGCGACCAGTTTACTGCAACAGCGCGTACTCGAAATTGCGCGTAAACGGCCAGTACTTCGACGTGCGACGCGCCCATCCTCCCCAGGCAGTACCGGGCAAACGGCTTCGCCATCGGGCGGTGTGCGCACGCCTGCGCGCCCAGCGTCCCGCCCTGCGGCGGGGGCGAGTGCGCCGTCCAAGGCGCCAGCGCGATTTACCGCCACAGGTAAACGTTACCAATTGATGGCGATTGGTACGTCGACCGGTGGTCCCGTTGCGCTGCAAAAAGTACTGACCAAGCTACCCGCAAACTTTCCGCTGCCGATTGTTTTGATTCAACATATGCCTGCCACATTCACATCGGCGTTTGCGCAGCGCCTGAATGGACTGAGCAAAATCACTGTCGTTGAAGCGAAAGATGGGGACACGCTCAAACCTGGGCACGCCTACCTGGCGCCGGGAGGGATGCAAATGATGATTGATGGCAGACCAGGCGCGGCACGTCTAAAAATTCTCGACGGCGGCGAGCGGATGAATTACAAGCCTTGTGTGGATGTGACCTTTGGCTCCGCCGCTAAAATATATGGCGATAAGGTTCTGTCGATGGTGCTCACCGGTATGGGCGCAGATGGTCGAGAGGGCGCACGTATGCTAAAAAGCGCGGGGGCAACTATCTGGGCACAGGACGAAGAAAGCTGTGTCGTTTATGGCATGCCGCAAGCAGTGGCGAAAGCGGGTATCTCGTCGGAAGACTTACCGCTGGAGAGGATCGCCGAACGCATCATGGTTGAGCTGAATTTAAAATAAGGAGTGGGGCTTGATAGTCTGGAGTATCGCCAACCAAAAGGGCGGTGTTGGTAAGACAACCACCACGGTGACATTGGCAGGATTGATTAGTGAACGTAAGAAACGTGTCCTGCTAGTGGATACGGATCCACACGCTTCTCTCTCGACCTATTTGAATTTTGATTCAGAGCAGCTGCCAGCGAGCTTGTTTGATTTGTTTCAACTACAAACTGTCAATAAAGAGACGGTGAAGCCGCTCATTGTCAAAACACAGTTTGAGAATATGGACTTAATTCCTGCACACATGTCGCTGGCGACGTTAGACCGTGTGATGGGGAACCGGGGTGGCATGGGGTTGGTGCTAAAAAAAGCACTGGATGCATTGGCTGACGAATATGACTATGTGTTGATTGATTGCCCACCGATTTTGGGCGTGATGATGGTCAACGCGTTGGCGGCCAGTCATCGTGTATTGATCCCGGTTCAGACCGAGTTTTTGGCGATGAAAGGGTTGGAACGTATGATGCGCACGTTGCAGATCATGCAAAAGTCTCGTAGCTCTAACTTTAATCTCACTATCATTCCAACCATGTACGACAAGCGTACGCGGGCATCGCTGGAAACCCTACAGGAGCTTAAAATTCGCTATAGCGATCAGGTCTGGGCCTCAGCCGTGCCTATCGATACTAAGTTTCGAGATGCAAGCTTAAAGCATATGCCAGCGTCTTTCTATGCGAAAAATTGCCGTGGTGTATTTGCCTACAAAACTCTATTAACCTATTTGGAGCGACTGGAGCAGGATGAACAAGCATAATGCCCTATCCAGTGGTCAAGCGCTCGACGATTACTTTGAGGCCCTGCTGGATGACTTAGGTGAGGTAGCCCAACCAGGCAAACAGCCTGTAGAGCCCGCTCGTGCCACGCCGGAGGTGTCGTCTGCATCGTACCTCGGTGATGCTTCCCCACGGCTTCAGCCACAACCTGTCACGGAGGCAGTAACACCAGAACCGGTCGCGTATGCTGAACCAGAACGTGACTTGGCGGAAGTTGAGCGGTTACTTGCCCAGCTCAAAGTCGATGAAGAGGCGGAGCTGGAAGCGAAAACGGCGACCCAAACTGAGGAAGACGTTGCCCAAGAGACGGCCGAGCAGGTTGTCGATCCTGTTGTGGAAGAGGCACAAGAGCAAACCCTTGAAACCTATACCATGGCCGATTGGGGGCTTGATGTTGAGGAGCAGGTTCAGGTAGACGAGGCGGTCCCTGAGGTAGAAACTCTTACCGAGACCGAGACCGAGACCGAGACCGAGACCGAGACCGAGACCGAGACCGAGACCGAGACCGAGACCGAGGAAGAGGTCAGCGTAGAGGCCGACGTCGTTGCCCCTGAAGCCGATATCGGGGTGACTGAAGAGGTTGAGCAAGCAGCCCACACGCAGGAAACGGTGGAGGCTGACACCCAAGCGGGAGAAGATCTTCCTCCTACTCAATGGGAAAATGCTGAAACTGAAGCAGAGTTTCAGGTATTATTCTTTGAAAGTATGGGCGTGACCTACGCGGTCCCTTTAGCCGAACTTGGCGGTATTCATCAATTGGGCGAGTGCAATCGCCTTATCGGTCGGCCTGATTGGTATCTAGGATTACAGACAGAAAAGCAACAACAGCTTGATGTTGTCGATACCGCTCGCTGGGTGATGCCAGAAAAACTGGCAGATAATCAGCACAGGGACGACTATAATTATATTGTGATTCTGGGCGATAGTAAGTGGGGGCTGGCGTGTGATCAGTTACTCGGCACCCAGGCGCTCAGTGGCAAAGCGATTCGCTGGCGAAAACAAGCGGGAAAGCGGCCTTGGCTAGCGGGCATGGTAAAAGAAAAAATGTGTGCTCTGATCCATGTTCAAGCATTTATTGCTATGTTAAATCAGGGGATTGACGCCAAGGCGATGGCGTAATAACTAGTTACACAGCGCGTAAAGAGGAAAATCAATGTCTCAGGTAGCTGAAGTTCAAAAAGAAGGCGTCAATGACGAGGTGTTGCAGTGGGTTACTTTTCAGCTCGAAGAAGAGACCTACGGCATTAATGTGATGCAGGTGCGTGAAGTGCTGCGTTACACCGAAATTGCACCCGTACCGGGCGCCCCTGACTATGTATTAGGTATTATCAACTTGCGCGGCAACGTCGTTACCGTGATCGACACGCGTTCACGTTTTGGCTTAGCCTCTACCGAAGTGACGGATAATACCCGCGTGATCGTTATCGAAGCCGAGACCCAGGTGATTGGTATTATGGTTGATAGCGTCGCGGAAGTGGTGTATCTGAAAACATCAGAAATCGATACCACGCCAAGTGTTGGCACTGAAGAAAGCGCTAAGTTTATTCAAGGCGTGAGCAACCGCAATGGCGAGCTTCTTATCTTGGTTGATCTCAACAAGCTGTTGACCGACGAAGAATGGAATGAGATGGCAATGCTGTAATGATGGAGCTTGTGCTGACGTGGTCGCCTGTTGCTGTGACGGTGGTGTTTGCCATCGTTGCTTTATGGCGCCTTCGCGCAGAAAAGCGTGCCAGGCAGCGACTAGAGAATAAGCTGCAAGCTATGGAAACCGTGCTCAAGAGTGCGCGTCAACGCCATGACAGCTTAGCGAAGCAATTTAATGAATTGCGGGCAGGTAGCATGGGGATGGGGCAGAAGCTCGCCGATTTATCTGCCAATGTGGATGAGTTGTTAGAAAAGCATGTTGAGCTTGAAATGCAGGATTCGGAAAGCCGTCTCTATAGTCGAGCCAGTAAAATGGTTGATTTGGGCGCGGATGTTGACGAGTTAATGCAAGAGTGTGATCTCCCCAAAGCAGAGGCCGAATTGCTGCTTAATCTGCGTAAACGACAAGCTGCCAATCAGCAGCGCTAACCACCCAAGCTCTCCGATACCCTATACCAAGGTGTCTATCGGTGTATGTCCCTGCCAACCTGGCGGGGTCTTTCCTTCCAGTACCCAAGCGTACGCAATCAATTCGGCAATCACTCGATAGAGCTCAGGTGGAATCTCATCATCTTTATCTAATCGGTCTAGCCAGGCGAGTAAATGAGCATCTTGATGAATGAGTGCACCTTGTTCACTCAAGGCCTCAATCAGCTCCAGTGCGAGTTTATCCGTGGCTTTTGCTTTGACTTTTGGGGCATGGTAGCCGTCATACCCGAGAGCCACTGCGCGTTGTTTATCTTTCATCATTAAACCCTCATGGAAATGCCAGCGGCTGGCACATCACCCTCTGATTCTGGTTCGGTTTCATCGATCTCTTCACTGATCGCTATATCTAAGGCAATCGCTTGATGCGCAAACCGCTCACTGAGCCAGTCAAGCGTTTGATGAATGCGGTGTTTGAGTGTCGTTGTCGGTGCGGTCAGTGTGAGTGCTCTTTCGTGCTTGGACAAGGTTAAATCGGCACGGACAAATTGGTGCCTAACGGGAAGATATAGGCGAACGTGCCACTGAACCGTTTCCTCAGTGGAGGGGGATGTTTGTTCACCTTGTTTTTTTGCCGTGACACGAACGGGCGGCCGCTGGAGATCGGAAAAAGGTAATACCCATTGCCACTCGCCAGGGCGTGATGACTCAGCCACTCTTTGCTCGGCCATCAGTCTTAATGCACCCGTAAGATTATCGCCCTCTGACTGGGGCGAGAGCCATTGCTTGAGTAGTGTGGCAAGCAACTTATCGGCAGGGCGTTGTGTGAGCCACTGGACAATGGTGTCTGAACTGGTTCCCTGTTGATGGCCGGGAGTGGGAAGCGTCCAAGCGGTAAGTAGTGATTGCATTAACGCTTGGGTTGATGCCGGTTGTTGTCTCATGGTGGCAGTCAGTGCAGGTAACAAATGTAACTGGGCTAACACATCGGCCAACCCTGTGCTGGCCGCGGTATGAATTAGGGTAAATTGTGCCTGCGACAGCGCGCGGCCATCGATTGATGGCAAGGACGGTGAGGCGATGGCTGCGGGTTTTACCATCAAATGCTGTAGATTGGTTGGTGCAATCTTCATGGTTTCTCACAATTATTTACGCGAGTCACACTTTGCAACCCTGTGGTAACTAACAGTCATTTTGACCATTGTGGTACTATGCGTCCACTTTTGTAACACAAGCAGGATGCAACATTTGTCATGTTGGAAGTGAAACAGCTTTGCTGTGTTCGTGATGACCGAGTGTTGTTTGATGCGCTGACATTCTCTCTGGCTCCTGGTGATCTCGTACAAGTAGAAGGCCCAAATGGAGCAGGCAAAACCACATTATTGCGTATCATCGCTGGCCTTGGGTTGGCGGACAGTGGCGAGGTCTGTTGGCAGCAGCAGGCGATCACCCAACAACGCGATGCCTTTTATCGCGATCTTCTTTTTTTAGGTCACACCACAGGGGTCAAGCGCGAACTCACCGCGTTTGAAAATCTGGCCTATTACATGCAGATGCATGGACGGTGTGATCATGATGCAATTTGGCAAGCACTTGCCAAGGTCGGTTTGGCGGGGCGTGAGGATATCCCCGCGGGACAGCTGTCTGCGGGACAAAACCGGCGCGTTGCCCTCGCACGGCTTTGGTTAAGTGACCGGCGATTGTGGATTCTCGATGAGCCGCTGACGGCGATTGATAAACAAGGGGTGAAAGTGCTTGAAGCTGTGTTTGAGCGGCATGTGCAACAAGGCGGAATGGTGCTATTTACCACTCACCAGGACATGTTTGTGGGTCACCCGCTATTGCGTCGTATTCGTTTGGGGGCGCAATGATCAAAGCGATGTGGTTGATTATTCGCCGAGAGCTAAAAGTCGCTTTTCGTCAGCCGGCTGATAGTCTGAACCCTTTGTGGTTTTTTATTATTGTGATCACCTTATTCCCGCTCGGTGTTGGGCCAGGCCCTCAGTTACTGCAGACCATCGCCCCCGGCATTATCTGGGTCGCGGCATTACTGTCTGCACTGCTGTCACTTGAGCGTTTGTTCCGTGATGACTACCTTGATGGGTCGCTTGAGCAAATGATGTTGATGCCCGTCCCCTTGCCGCTGTTAGTGATTGCTAAAGTCATTGCCCACTGGTTATTGACCGGCTTGCCCTTGTTATTAGTCAGCCCAGTGTTGGCGTTATTACTATCGCTAGATGGGGTCCAGTATCAAGCGGTGGTGATGACCCTATTGTTGGGCACGCCCACATTGAGTTTTGTTGGCGCGATCGGGGTTGCCTTAACAGTGGGTCTTCGCAAGGGAGGTGTTCTTCTGAGCTTGCTGATCCTCCCGCTTTATATTCCTGTACTGATTTTTGCCACCTCAGCAATTGATATGGCGGGATTCGGTGCAGACATCAATGGACAGCTGGCGATCCTTGGCGCCATGTTGGCCGGGTCCGTCACCCTGGCCCCCTTTGCTATCGCCGCCGCATTGCGTGTGAGCGTGAACTAATTATTAATCAGGAAGTAGAGCAATTGTCATGTGGAAGTGGCTTCACCCTTACGCAAAGCCGGAAGTGAGCTACCGGCTGTGTGGAAAACTTCTCCCTTGGTTTGCTGTGTTGGCAGGCTTGAGCTTGGTTGTGGGCATGGTTTGGGGCTTAGCCTTCGCGCCAGCAGACTACCAACAAGGCGATAGTTTTCGCATTATCTATATTCATGTCCCTGCCGCTATTTGGTCGATGGGCGCCTATATGTCGATGGCCATCGCGGCGTTTATTGGTCGAGTTTGGCAGTTAAAAATGGCGGATTGGGCGGTGGGTGCTATTGCACCAGTGGGGGCCGTGTTCACCTTTATCGCCTTAGTCACTGGGGCCATTTGGGGCAAGCCCATGTGGGGCGCGTGGTGGGTGTGGGATGCACGCCTCACGTCTGAGTTAATTCTATTGTTCCTCTACATTGGTGTCATGGCTTTGTATAACGCGTTTGACGATGCACGCACGGCCTCGCAAGCGGCGGGGATCTTGGCGATGGTGGGAGTGATTAACCTGCCTATTATCCACTTTTCGGTTGAATGGTGGAACACGCTGCATCAAGGCGCCACGATCACTAAGTTTGCCCGCCCTTCGATCGACCCTGGGATGCTTTGGCCGTTACTTGTTTGTTTATTAGGCTTTGCCTGCTTTTTTGTCGCCTTGACCTTGATGGGACTGCGTAATCAAATTTTATTAAGAGAGTCTCACCGGCCTTGGGTACGTGCACTGGCGGAGGGGAAATAATGCATTTTGAGAGTTTTAGTGCGTTTTTAGCGATGGGAGGCTATGCCGCTTATGTCTGGAGCGCATTTGGTATCACGGCGGCTGCGATGCTGGCACTCATCCTTGGTTATCGACGGACACATAAAAAACGCCTGCAAGCGGTCAAACAGCAAATCGCCCGTGAGCAGCGAATAAAAGATGCACAAGCACTGGAGAACACATTATGACCCCCCGACGTAAAAAACGGTTGTGGATCACGTTAGCGTTGCTAATTGGTGTTTCGACCACTATCGGTTTGGTTTTGTATGCCTTGAACCAAAATATGGATCTGTTCTACACACCGACTGAAATCGTGCAAGGCAAGCCGGATGGAAGCAAGCCCGAGGTGGGCCAGCGCTTAAGAATTGGCGGCATGGTGGTGGAAGGTTCAGTGAAGCGCGATCAGGAATCGTTGCAAATTCAGTTTGACGTTGCCGATGTGGGTCCCGCCGTCACCGTGACGTATGAAGGTATTTTGCCGGACCTTTTTCGGGAGGGGCAAGGTATTGTCGCCCAAGGCGTGCTGGTTAACTCACGCACTGTGAAAGCGAGTGAGGTGTTGGCTAAGCATGATGAAGAGTATATGCCGCCTGAGATAGCCGAGGCGATGGAAAAGAATCATCAGCCGCTTGAATACACAGAGGAGCAAAAACAAGGTAGTCAGTTATGATTGTTGAGCTCGGGCATTATGCGTTAATCCTGTCGTTGGGACTGGCGCTGTTATTGAGTTTCTATCCGCTGTATGGCGCCAATCAGGGCCATGAAGGGATGATGAAAATGGCGCGTCCTCTCTCTTTGGGGATGTTCGCCATGTTGCTGTTTTCTTTTATCGCGTTGAGTTGGGCATTTTATACCAACGACTTTACGGTGGCCTATGTCGCGAGCAACTCCAACAGCGCCTTGCCTTGGTACTATCGCTTAACCGCAGTTTGGGGGGCGCACGAGGGGTCACTGTTACTTTGGGTGCTGATTCAGGCACTTTGGACCGTGGCGGTGGCGGTATTTAGCCGTGGCATGCCGTTGTCTTCGGTCGCACGGGTATTGGCCGTGATGGGAATGATTTCGGTCGGTTTCTTGTTGTTTATTATTCTTACCTCGAACCCGTTTGACCGCACCTTGCCTTATTTCCCCGTCGACGGGCGTGACCTCAACCCATTGTTGCAAGATCCGGGACTCATTGTGCACCCTCCTATTTTGTACATGGGGTATGTAGGTTTTTCGGTCGCCTTTGCGTTTGCTATTGGTTCACTGCTCGCGGGACGTTTGGACACCGCGTGGGCGCGCTGGTCGCGTCCTTGGACCACCGCCGCATGGTTATTTTTAACCTTGGGCATCGCGCTCGGCTCTTGGTGGGCCTATTACGAGCTTGGCTGGGGCGGCTGGTGGTTCTGGGATCCGGTCGAAAACGCCTCATTTATGCCTTGGCTGGCGGGAACCGCTTTGATGCACTCTTTAGCGGTGACAGAAAAGCGTGGCACCTTTAAA
Source organism: Salinivibrio sp. ML198 (assembly GCF_001996015.1). Classification (NCBI taxonomy): domain Bacteria; kingdom Pseudomonadati; phylum Pseudomonadota; class Gammaproteobacteria; order Vibrionales; family Vibrionaceae; genus Salinivibrio; species Salinivibrio sp. ML198. The sequence goes on along the minus strand of NZ_MUEZ01000008.1, from coordinate 27,577 downwards.
GCGTGGACGGTATTACTCGCCATTTCTGCGTTCTCACTTAGCTTATTAGGGACATTCTTGGTGCGCTCCGGGGTGCTGGTATCGGTGCATTCGTTCGCCTCCGATCCGGCGCGTGGCTTGTTTATTCTTGGCTTTCTTGTGGTGGTGATTGGCGGTTCATTGCTGCTTTATGCGATGCGCGCCTCTGAGATCAAAGGGCGCACAAAGGTGTCGTTCATTTCACGAGAAAATGCCTTGCTGGTTAACAATACCTTATTAATGACAGCGCTTGTCATCGTCCTCATTGGCACCTTATTGCCGCTTGTGCACAAGCAGTTGGGCCTTGGCTCGGTGTCGATTGGCGAGCCCTTCTTTAACTTCCTGTTTGCGTGGCTGATGCTACCGTTTGCCTTTTTCCTCGGCATTGGACCTTTGATTCGCTGGAAGCGTGACAAGCTGTCAACCTTAGCCAAACCGATGCTCGTGAGTGGTATTGCGGCTGTTGTTCTAGGTGTCGGTGCCATCGCAACCTTAGCGGACAGTTTCAAAGCGATGGCGGCAATGGGCGTAACCATGGCGCTGTGGATCACCTTCCTACATGGCTATGAGCTTCACTTGCGTGCTACCCATCGTCATGCCTTTACGGTAGGGATTAAAAAACTGGGGCGCAGCCATTGGGCCATGGTGCTGGGTCATATCGGCCTTGCGATCACCATTATTGGGGTGGCAATGGTCGAGAATTATGACATTGAGCGTGATGTCAAAATGGCGCCGGGCAGCAGCGTCACTTTGCAAGGTTATACCTTTAAGTTTACGGACTTATCAGACAAGCAAGGACCTAACTACCAGGGTTACGTGGCCTCGTTTGATGTATACCGTGGTGATACCTTTATCAACCATTTGGATGCCGAAAAGCGGTTCTATTCCGTGCAGCGCTCGATGATGACAGAAGCCACGATTGATCGCGGCTTCACCCGTGATCTCTATATTGCCATGGGTGAAGAGCTGCCTGATGGCTCATGGGCAATGCGACTTTACTACAAACCCTTTGTGCGCTGGATTTGGTTCGGTGCCATTGTCATGGCATTAGGTGGTGCGTTAGCGATCAGCGATAAGCGCTACCGGTTTCGTCGCAAGCAGGCACCGAAGCAGGAGGCCAGCGTATGAAGAAGTTACTTTGGTTTTTGCCATTATTGGCGTTTGCGGCACTGGCGGGCTTTTTTGTCGCTCAACTCGACAACAACGCCAAAGGGGATGATCCGACCAAGTTAGAGTCAGTATTAGTGGGCAAGCCTGTGCCCGCTTTTCACCTTGAGGATCTACAAACCCCGAGCAAGGAGTATGACCAAGCCATTTTCACGGGCGAGCCACTGCTGCTGAACGTATGGGCCACCTGGTGCCCGACCTGTTATGCCGAACACCAGTTTTTGAATAAACTGGCGGCGCAAGGGGTAAAAATCATTGGGCTTAATTACAAAGATGATAGGCAAAAAGCGGTCAAATGGCTGAACAACCTGGGCAACCCCTATCAGATTAGTTTGTACGACGGTGATGGGATGTTAGGGCTTGATTTGGGTGTGTACGGTGCGCCTGAAACGTTTTTGATTGATGCTAACGGCGTGATTCAGTACCGGCACGTGGGTGATGTGAACGCTCGTAATTGGCAGGAGACCCTCAAGCCGAAGTTCGACGCATTGAAGGAGGTTGACGGATGAAGCGACTGATCCTACTCAGCGTGCTGTGGCTGAGCGCGACCTTGGCGTTAGCGAATGCGATTGACGTGTACCAATTCGACTCGGCCGAGCAAGAGGCTCGGTTTCGTGCCCTCACCAGTGAGTTACGCTGTCCCAAGTGTCAAAATAACAGCATTGCCGATTCTAACGCTGAGCTTGCGCAGGATTTACGCCAAAAAGTGCACCAAATGTTACAGCAAGGTCGGACGGATGAGGAAATTCGCAGCTTTATGATCGCGCGTTACGGCAACTTTGTGACTTACAATCCGCCCGTCACCGCATCAACTGTGATTCTATGGCTGGCGCCTGCGCTGGTGCTGATGTCTGGCGTGGGGGTGATGATAGTGCGCAGCCGACGTGCCAAGCAGACCATCAATCACGCGTTGAGCGATGAGGAGCAGCAACGACTCGATGCGCTGTTGTCATCGACAGAAGGGGATGATGATTCACCTGCAGGCACCTCAGCAACGAACATGGATACCCCCGCGGAGCAACCGGCGTCATCTGAGCATGCGTCAACCCAGCAAAATAAGGAGCCAAAATGATTGAGTTTTGGGGCGCGACCTTGGTGTTTTTTGTCCTTGGCGCAGTGATGTTTTTGTGGCCCCTTTGGCAAAAAAGTGAGCACGATCATCAGGGGAGCCGTGATGCACTCAATAAAGCCTTTTACTTTGACCGTGTGGAAGAAATTGAAGCGGAAAGTGCTGAAGGCTTAATCGATAATGCACGCGATCTGAGGCAGGATCTGCAGCAATCATTGCTGGACGATATCCCAGAAAAGGAGAAAGCCAAACAAGCGCGTCATTTGCGCCTGACGCCGATGCAGTGGGTGCCAGGTTTAGTCGTACTAGCGGTGGTCAGCTTCGGCTTGTATGGCATTGAGGGCAGTGCCAACCAAGTGGCACAGTGGCAACAAACTGCCCAACAGTTACCGTCATTGTCCAAGCGTCTACTGGACAATGAACAGCCGCTGACGCAACAAGAGATGCAAGACTTAACCTTGGCGCTGCGCACGCGCTTGCAGCATGAGCCGACCGATAGTACAGGGTGGCTGTTGCTGGGTCGTATTGGCCTTGCTAATCGAGACGGTGAAACGGCCAAGGGCGCAATGGAAAAAGCCTATGCCTTGGCGCCTTCACAACCTGATGTTCAAGTCGGGCTGGCGCAAGCCTTGCTGTTTGCCGGTGATGAGGCAGACAGTGTGCGGGCGCAGAATTTATTAAAATCCGTGGTGAAAGCGGATCCCTTTAATCTGCAGGCGATGTCGTTGCTCGCTTATCAAGCGTTCGAGCAAGGGCGATATCAAGATGCCATTGCCACGTGGAAGGCGATGAAAACCTTGATAGGCAGTGACGATCCGCGTAACCAGACGTTAGATCAGTCGATCGCACGTGCGAAGCTAGCGCTTAACAGCGCCGATGGTGCGAAAGTCGCGGTAACAGTGGCACTGGGTCAGCAAGTGCAGTTACCCCAGGACGGCGTGGTGATTATTTCCGCGCATGCATCGGCAAACTCACCGATGCCAATCGCGGCCAAGCGCCTGCCTTTATCGAAGTTTCCCTTGTCTGTAGATTTAGCAGACACTGACAGCTTAAATCCTAATCAGGCGTTATCCTCGTATGATAAGGTGGTGATTCGGGCGCGGATTGACCAAGACGGCAATGTGGCCACCAAGCAAGGTGATTGGATTGGGCAGAGTTCTGAGGTAAGCGTGGGCAGCCAGGCTGAACTGGTTATCGACAAACAGCAATAACCAAGACAGAATAGTCATCATTGTTAGCAAGGCTGGGCATTCCCAGCCTTTCATTATGTAGAGGAATGCCATTTAATGTGGAAACGTCTGTGTTTGATGGTGGCGGTACTTGGCCTGCTAACCGGTTGTGTATCACGTCCACCAGGGGCAGAGCCGCACCCTGAAGACCCGCTAGAAGGCTTTAACCGTGCGATGTGGACGGTCAATTACGATTACTTGGATCCCTATGTCGCGCGCCCCGTCTCGATTGCGTATGTCGATTATGTGCCGAGCCCCGTGCGTACCGGGATTTCTAACTTTTTGGGCAACCTCGAAGAGCCTGCCAGCTTTTTGAATAGTTTGATCATGCTGGAAGGCGAGAAAGCCGCGACCCATTTTAACCGCTTTTGGATAAATACCTTTTTTGGCTTGGGTGGCTTGATTGATATCGCGTCAGCGGCTGATATTCAAAAATATGATCAGCGCGAATTTGGTGATGCGATCGGACACTATGATGTGGGAACGGGCGCGTACATTATGCTGCCTGGCTATGGCCCCACCTCGGTGAGAGAGGGCGCGGGCGAAGTCGTTGATGGCCTGTATCCGCCGCTTGCGTTACTCACCCTGCCGCAGTCGGTTTTAAAATGGATGTTTGATGGGATGGAGTCGCGCGCCGCGTTAGTGTCTCAAGAGTCGCAATTGGATAACTCACCGGACCCTTACGCGTTTGCCCGTGAGGCTTACCTGCAAAACCGCCGCTATCGTGCCAAAGGGGATGAAGCGCTTGAGCAACAACCTGCTTTGGATGATGAGTTTCTCGATGATTTTATCGATGATATCGATGCCGCGCCGTAAATCAGCGTAAGCGAGTTAGGTAAAACGCGATAAAAAACACCACGGCCAAAGCCGTGGTGTTTTTGTTGGATAAGGCGTGATGCTTAGAAACGATAGCTGGCTTGCACGCCGACTAACCACACATTACCGGTGGTTTCGCCTTCAAAGTTACCACCAAACGCTGAGCCTGACTGGTCGGACTCAATACCATCACGCGGCTCTTTCACCGGGGCATCTTTGGCAAACACATAGGTAAACGCCGCATCCAGCGTGAGCTTGGGGGTCACGTCATAGCCGGCGCCCACACTCAACCACGTCCGGTCAGTTTCTGGGATAGTCAGGGTGCGGTTTTTATCGCTTACCGCCGAGGTGTCATAGGCAACGCCTGAGCGCAACGTCAGTTTCTGATCCCACTGATAGGTGGTGCCGATGGCAAAGCGGTAGTTATCTTCCCAGTTTTCTACTTTCACCATCTTTGGATCACTCGAAAGGGAGGGAATGTTCGCCTCGAGTTTGTCAAAGCTGCTCCACTCGGTCCAGTTAATACTGGTGTGTACCGCCCACTGCTCAGTCAGTTGATGCAACGAAGAGAGCTCGGCGGTCGCGGGGAGGGTGAGATCCATACTGCCTGAATAGTGGTTATCACTCAGATAATCTGCTCCAGCAAGTTGACCTTTTTGAATCGCTGCTAGGTTGTAAGTTAGCCCTTCTGCATGCCCATCTAATGTCAGGTTTACTTCAGAGCGATAGTTAACGCCGACCCGATGCTTGTCATTGAGGTCGTACACGGCACCCAATTGCCAACCCCAAGCACGATCATCGCCTTCCATGTACTTCAGAGTGCTGTGGTCAGGAACAGGGCTGCCAGCAAGTGGGCCTGCGCTAGTAGGTAGTTGAGCGTCTTTACTACTTTTCGCTCCAATACTGCCTTCCCCCAACACATAGCGGATACCGGCGCCGAGGCGTAATTGCTCGGTGGCTTTCCAAGCGATATTAGGGTTGATTTCAAAGGTAGTCACCGCCGCTTCGTTACCAAACTGGGTCCCAGTAAAGTCATTGCCCAAATCGGTTTCCATGCCAAAGTTGGTCGCCAGAGCTAAGCCCGCGGTAAAGCGATCGTCGATTTGATGGGCGAAATAGAAATTAGGGATCACGGCATCATGGGCAACATCATCGGTTGATGTTTGACCGTACTGAGAGTTTTTACCATCAATATCGACGTTAGGGTTCACGTAGATGCCACCGGCTGATACTTGCGTGTCGGCAAGGTAGCTTAATAGCGCAGGGTTACGAAATTGCGCACTGGCGTTATCCGCCATTGCTGCTTCCCCTGCGAAAGCGCGGCCAAGGCCGGTTGCTGAGGTTTCTGCGAGCTGAAAACCGGCACTGTGTGCGGTCGTGGAAAGAGAGCCGAGCGCCGTGGCGACGGCAAGATAAACGATCTTATTATTTTTCATCTGCTTACTTGTTCGCTGTATAAAGGGAGGCCTAGAGTAAAAGCTCGCGTGCGTAAATCAATTTCTCGCTACGATAAAGGGTAAAAACAAAATAATGAAACAACAAAAAACGAGTTTTTAGTGTTTTTATCTGCTGTGTTGGCGGGGATTTAAGCGCCGAAGGGTGAACTCAGCGCACACCTGTTACACATTAGGAGGCGAAAAGTCGTTGGCGCGGAAGGAAAAATCACAGCATGCGCCCTCTCTGCCTGCCGAGAGGGCGCACAATACGCGGTTAGATCGCTCTGGGGGTGAGTTGCTGTTGCAGTTGCTCAGCAATGGGGGCGGCAGCGCTTGTTGCCTCGCCGACCACGATCACGCTCGCCGATTGCACTGGACGGCTGATGGCTTGCATTTTGCCATCATTTTTCTGCGCGGGTGCCTGACTGGCAGACGGCACCACAAACACCGTATACGCTTGTCCATCCGTTTCCATCACCATGTGCAAGGCATGGTGATCACCGAAACTACAATGGTTGATGTAAGTGACTTGGCCTGGTAGCGCATTAAAGGCCTTGCCAAACGGTTGTAACTTCGCATTGACTTGCTCAATGGTCGCCCCCTCGTTAATGCCTTCGATAAAAGCATGCTCGTGATAATAGTGCGCCAATGCCGTTTGATTAAGATCCAGCGTGGCACTGCCCCAGTTAAATTGACCGAGCGCGATGCCAAACACAAACGCAATAGAGGCCGCGATGGCAAGGTGCCAGCGAGGACGTTTTACCTGTTGCGCCACATCGGTGGTTTGTAAAAACAAAATTTTATCGGGCAAATCTTCAGGCACCTCAACGCGAAGTGCCTGGTCGATTTTACTGTCCAACTCCGCGATATCGTCCGCATAACGCTGGTGGTGGGTGGACTCAGTTTTGGCAGCTTGCAACTCAGGATCGGTATCATAAGGGTCTGCAAGTAGGCGGCGGCGAAATTCAAGATCGTCCATACTGTTGGCCTCCTGAGGTTGCGGCGGTATCCAGTGCTTCTTTAAGTTGGGCGCGAGCGCGAAAAAGACGAGTCATCACTGTGTTTTTGTTCAAATCCAAGATTTGGGCGATTTCGTCGCCGCTAAAACCGGCAATTACTTGTAAGACCAAGGGCTCGCGATATTCCGGTGATAAAGCGGCAATCTGCCGGTGTAGCCAGCGTTGTTCCATGGACGCTTCTTCGCTGGGTCGCGTTTTGTCTTCCAATTCGCCATCGTCAATGTCCACATGGTCAAACTGCTTCCGTTCGAAGCGCCTCGCATTCTCTCGGCGCAAAATGGTGATTAGCCAGGCTTTGGCTGCCTTGTCATCTTGCAAACTGTCTAACGAGCGCCAAGCGCGTAAGCAGGTTTCTTGCACCAAGTCTTCCGCGATATGCGGGTCTTTTGCTAACCAGTAGGCATAGCGGTAGAGGTCACGATGCCATGCGCGCACCAATGCCTCGTATCGTGCTTGTCGGGTCATACCGGATGAGCCTTTATCCATGGATTAGTCAGCCTATAAAGACCGAGTGATTTGTCATTTTATTTCATCTTAGGTGAAAAATCGGTACAAGTTTGATCTGTTTCAATATTAGAACCCGACAAGTCGGTAAAGTGACTCCTGTCGTTATCGGCCATGTGTCGACACTCGTGAGGTTGAGTGAACGGCGTTTCCTTTTTGAATGATATGACTTTCTGTTCGGATCTGGGTGCGGGAAAAGCACTGCACACTTCCCAGATTATCGTTTTGCTTTCCAATATTTTTGGGGCCTGCGTTCGCGCAAGGCCCCTTTTTTTATTTTTCTTTTTGCTTTTTCGTTTGTTTACCATGAACCATTGTGGTGACACGGGTAGCGGATCTGTGCGCCTGTTGGCAATCTTACCAATCAATTAAAACGGATGTTTTAAGCTGGTAACAATTTGGTTACACTTGTGGTCAGACCTGTAGAACATCCTAAGGAGCAGTGATGACGTCTCAGCAACACCTCAAAACCAGCAATGGTGATCGCATTGCTATTGTGTCTGGGCTACGCACACCCTTTGCCCGCCAATCAACCGCTTATACTGACGTGCCAGCGGTTGATCTCGGCAAAATGGTGGTACAAGAGATGCTCAACCGAAGCAGTATTTCCCCGAAAGACATTGATCAAGTGGTGTTTGGTCAGGTGGTGCAAATGCCTGAAGCGCCAAACATTGCTCGCGAAATCGTGCTAGGTACTGGCATGGATATTCACACCGATGCCTACAGTGTTACGCGTGCCTGTGCCACCAGCTTTCAGGCGGTCGCCAATGTGGCAGAGAGTATGGTTGCAGGCACTATTCAAGTGGGTATTGCCGGCGGGGCGGATTCATCATCCGTACTGCCCATCGGCGTTAGCAAAAAACTGGCGCGGACATTACTAGACTTGAGCAAGGCGAAAACCATGAGCAAGCGATTAAAGTTGCTCAGTAAGCTTTCAGTGAAAGATCTGGCACCGGTTCCGCCCGCCGTGGCTGAATATTCGACGGGGCTGAGCATGGGGCAAACGGCCGAGCAAATGGCAAAGTCTCATCAGATCCCACGCAAAGAGCAAGATGCGCTAGCGCTGCGCTCCCATCAACTGGCGAGCAAAGCTTGGGACGAAGGCTTGCTCAGCGATGAAGTGATGACGGCCTATCCCGAACCTTACAAAACATGGATTGCACAAGATAATAACCTGCGCCCCGACTCCACGCTGGAGGACTACGCTAAGTTGCGTCCTGCATTCGACCGTAAGCATGGCTCGGTCACGGCGGCCAATAGCACGCCGCTGACTGATGGTGCGGCTGCGGTATTAATGATGCCAGAAAGTCGCGCGAAAGCATTGGGTCTTGAGGTGCTCGGTTACATTCGCTCGTATGCGTTCTCCGCCATCGGGGTAGAAAAAGACATGCTGATGGGCCCTTCTTACGCCACACCACTTGCGCTTGATCGTGCGGGGATTTCTCTTTCGGACTTAACCTTGATTGATATGCACGAGGCGTTCGCTGCGCAAACCTTATCCAATGTTAAAATGTTTGCCTCTGACGCCTTTGCTCGTGAGCATTTAAATCGTGACCGCGCGATTGGTGACATCGATATGGATAAATTCAACGTGTTAGGGGGGTCAATCGCCTACGGCCATCCATTTGCCGCGACAGGCGCGCGGATGATCACCCAAACCTTACGTGAATTAAAACGTCGTGGCGGCGGATTAGCATTGAACACAGCCTGTGCAGCAGGTGGCCTAGGCGCAGCAATGATCTTGGAGGCAGAATAATGACCACAGAAACCCATCAAGCCTTTCATTTAACGGTTGCTGATAACCAAATAGCCTGGCTGACCATTGATGTGCCGGGCGAGAGCATGAATACGCTGCAGGCAAGCTTTGTTGAGGGCGTTTCCGCGGTATTAGACCAACTCGAAAACGATAAAAGCGTGAAAGGGCTAGTGATTCACTCTGGTAAGCCAGATAACTTTGTGGCCGGTGCAGACGTGCGCATGCTCGAAGGCTGTGACAGCGCCGAGCAAGCCCGCGATATTGCCGCGCAAGGTCAGGCTCTGTTTTCACGCATTGAAAAGCTTCCATTTCACGTGGTGGCCGCCATTCATGGCCCTTGCCTAGGTGGTGGGCTGGAGCTCGCGCTTGCCTGTCACAGCCGTGTAGCCACAGATTGGGATAAAACGCGCCTTGGCCTGCCAGAAGTACAACTCGGCTTGTTGCCAGGGTCGGGCGGTACACAGCGACTCCCTCGCCTTATCGGTGTGCCTGACGCACTCGATATGATGCTAACAGGCAAACAGTTACGCGCCAAAAAAGCGAAAAAGCTGGGTGTGGTGGATGACTGTGTGCCAGATACCGTTTTGCTCGACGTGGCCGAGCAGTTGGCGCAGAAATCGAAACCAAAACGCAACCGCAGCTGGCAAAGCTGGATGCTGAGTGGGAATGCGGTTGGGCGTAACATCGTCTTTGATCAAGCAGGCAAAAAAGCGCGAGCGAAAACCCGTGGTAATTACCCTGCCGCCGATGCCATTTTATCCGTGGTGAAAAAGGGCCTCGATAAAGGTTTGGAAGCCGGCTTTGAGGAAGAAGCGCGCCAGTTTGGTGAGCTGGTGATGACGTCGGAGTCTAAAGCTCTTCGAAGCATTTTCTTCGCGACCACCGCGATGAAAAAAGAAAACGGTGCCGATGCTGAGCCCAGCGATATCAGTCGTATTGGCGTGCTTGGCGGTGGCTTGATGGGCGCGGGAATTGCGCATGTTTCGGTCGCAAAAGCGGGTTATCCCGTACGCGTGAAAGATGTGAGCGAAGATGGCATTTTGAATGCTCTGCGGTATAGCTATCAACTGCTGGACAAAAAACGCAAGCGTAAACAGCTCAGTAAGGCCGAGCTGCAAGCGACGATGATGCAGCTATCGGGCGATACACAGGCGACGACCCTCTCTAACTCGGATGTGGTGATCGAAGCGGTATTTGAAGATTTATCGCTTAAACACCGCATGGTGGAAGAGATGGAGTCCATCACCGAGAAGGACGCGATTTTTGCTACCAATACCTCGTCATTGCCTATCCACCAAATCGCTGAAGGCAGCCAGCGCCCGGAAAACATTGTGGGCTTGCACTACTTTAGCCCGGTAGAAAAAATGCCACTGGTGGAGGTGATCCCCCATAAAAACACCAGTGATAAGACGATTTCGACTGTGGTTAAGCTGGCGCGCCAGCAAGGTAAAACGCCGATTGTGGTCGGTGATAGTGGAGGCTTTTACGTCAACCGGATCCTTGCCCCTTATATGAATGAGGCCGCGCGCGTGTTGTTGGCTGGAGAAAGCATTGAGCATATCGACACCGCGCTATTGGACTTTGGCTTCCCTGTTGGGCCTATCACCTTACTTGATGAGGTGGGCATTGATATTGGCGCTAAGATAGCGCCTATCCTGACGCAAGAGCTGGGGGAGCGTTTTGAAGCGCCGGATGTCTTCGATGTGCTGCTGAATGACGACCGCAAAGGGCGTAAAACAGGTAAGGGCTTCTATCGCTACGATGCCAGCAAAAAAGGCAGCAAGGCTAAGCAGGCCGATAAGAAAGTCTACAGCTTGCTCAATATTACCCTTAACGCCCAGTTGTCTGGTCATGAGGTGGCGCAGCGCTGCGTATTGATGATGCTCAATGAAGCGGCACGATGCCTCGATGAGGGCGTGATTCGTTCTGCACGTGACGGTGACATCGGTGCGATCTTTGGTATCGGCTTCCCGCCGTTCTTGGGCGGACCTTTCCGCTATATGGACCATATCGGCATTGACCGTGTGGTCAACTTGCTCAACGAGCATCAAAATCGTTACGGTGAACGATTTGCTCCTTGTGAGCGCTTAACCGTGATGGCCAAAGAAGGGCAGGTGTTTTACCCCGAAAGCTAACCGTTAGCCAGCCAATGATAGAAAGGGCAGCCAGTGGCTGCCCTTTCTATTGATTGGGAGATTAGTCCTCACTACGCTGACATAAAGCGCGGAAGGCAGCGATATCCGCAATCGGATAGGCACCGTCTAGGTGTGCATCTTGTTGATGTTCAGTCCCGCAACTGTGCATGACTAACCTATCTGCGGTTCTCGGCTTGAGTGTATTGACCACAAACCGCACCATATCCGCGCGACTGAGTGTCGCCATCGCCTCTGCAACCTGCTCGCGACGTTGGTATTGATAGTCTTTGTTGCCAATACTGATCCAGTAACGTTGAGCGCGAGCTCGTAGGTTATTATCCGGCTCTCTCACTTGTGCCAATAAGCTTTGCTTGCTGCTTTGCCAGCTTGCCTCCGTCATTTCTAACAGCACCATGAAAAAAGCATTGAGAAAGTCGTCAATCGCTGCCATTAACTGGTTGGGGCCTGCCATGGGGGACTGCACATAAAAAATCAGTCCAGGGTGGCGGTTTAGCGGTAAGTTATTAGCACCAACCATATAACCTAATTGCTGTTTGGTGCGCAGTTCGTTGAAAAAAGTCGCCGACATCAGGTGGTTGGCCAAGGTGTAGGTCGCCACGGCTTGAGGGTCGGTCGATGGGCTTTGGTAATACACTAAAAGCGCTGACTCAGCATGCGCAAGAGGGCGCTCAAAACTGACGGTACCGACGCCCTCAAGTAAGGTCAACGGACGCACAGACTCCTGATACGCTTGTCCTTTCACGCGCAAACTGTCTTTGACAGTTTCTGCTAAGGCCTTGGCATGATGGCGGTGCCAATTACCATACATAAACATATCGACATGCAAGGTGGCGAGCATGGCATCGACAAAGTCAGGTAAGTCACTCAGGGTCACCGTTTCCAATGCCGCTAAAAGGGCGTGATACGGTGGATTATTAGGCTGAAGCAGCCCGGTCATGCTGTTATATAATTGGCTCAGCGGCTTGTTCTTTTCTGCGTTTTCCCAGCTGCGTTGCAGCTGCGCTTTTATGGTCTCGAAGCGCTCAGGGTTGAAACTGCGCTGAGAGAAGGTTTTCAAGATAAGTTCGAGCAATAGCGGCTGCTTGTCATTGAAGCCACTGAGTGTCAGCGTTACCCCACCTTGGTGCGCGTATAAATTGTAATTTATTCCCGCAATTTCAGCCTGATAGGCTTGCTCATTTAGGGCTTCGAGCAACATTTCAACACTTAAACGGGTCATGACAATGTTTTTCACCGTCGCCACGGCATGTGGGCTATCGATGGCGATATAGATGTGGCCTTTAGGCACGCGAAAGTGGGGTTCTTGGCCATGCCAAAGGCGGAAACCAGGTAGCGCTTCAATTAAGCTTGGTACCTCGCTGGCATCTTGCTCGATAGCCAGTGGATGCAGGGCATCGGCAATATAAGGGTTGGGGTCAGGCAGTGTCAGTGCCGGTGAAATGTAATCGGTTTTCCATTTGGCAATTTGTTGCGTAGAAAAGCGTTTCACCGCGTAGGGCGTGTGATACCAATCGGCGCACTGATCGTAACTTAGCCCTTTGGCAACCAGCATCACGCGAAGATTATCGACGCTCATATGTTGTAGCATGGCTTGAATCTGGTGGCGATCAAACCCTGTCATCATGTAGTCGCCATACAGAAGATCGGCTGGCGCATAATGCTGCATGTTCATCACCAAATGACTGACGGTATCAATGGGTCGGTGCGGGTCTTGGTAATGAAATGCCAGCTCTTGGACTTGTCGTTTTTCTTGATAACGCCAAGGTTGTAATCCATCGCGCCGAATGAGGGCAATGGCTTGAAAAACATAGGCAATAATGTCGTCGAGATGGCTAAGCCCTAATGGCGTCAACGAAAAGCCGAGGGTAAATTCACGAAAATCTCGCCCGCTGATCCCACCACCTGCAGACAAGGTGTTGATATAGCCCTTATTTTTTAATAGTGACATTAAACTCCCTGGCCCCTCATACCCCAATAAATGGGCAATGTAAGACAAAGGCTTAGTGCGGTATTGCTCGGGACTTTCAGGGACAGAAAACGCCAAGGTGAGCTTACGAACGTCTTTTAAAGGTTCAATACTCACCCATTGATGCTGCTCATTTTTGGTGACCAAGGGCGCATTGATGGCAAGTTCGGGGTAGTGATGGTTGGCAATGGCGGAAAAATATTGTTTCGCGAAGCGCTCAAGCTCATCCAATGACTGTGGCCCGGTCAATGCCAGTGTCATAAGATTGGCGCTGTAGTTAGCTTGGTAAAAGGCGATGAGATCATCACGCACATTGGAATCATCGCGGTCCGCGAGCGTCTCGACACTGCCAACGGAGAACTTGGCAAATGGATGGTTGGGGTTGATGGTTTCTTTATGAACTTGATAGATACGTCGCACGTCGTCATTGAGCTTCATGCGATACTCGGCGTCGACCGATTGGCGCTCTTTATCCACGGCATCAGCATCAAAACGCGGTGAAATGAAAAATGCGCTGAAGCGATCTAAGCTCGCGGCGAACTGGCGGGGGCGAATATCGAAAAAGAAGGTAGTGTGTTCTGTGCCTGTCCACGCGTTATTGTGGCCACCATGCTGGCTAATAAAGCGCTGAAAGTCACCGATGACGGGGTACTGCTCAGTCCCCAAAAAAAGCATATGCTCAAGAAAGTGGGCCAGCCCTTGTCGCTCGTCTGGATCGTGGAAGTGACCGACATTCACTGACAATGCTGCGGCACTACGATGCGCATATGGGTCATTCACCAATAAGACACGTAATGCGTTAGGAAGCGTGATATAACGGTAGTGTTTATGGTCGTTAGGGCTAACGTGCACAAGCATCTCACTATCAGAGTAAATAAGTTAGTAGTAAGTATGACTACCAGTGACCAGAGTCGCAAACCACTTATTTGGTCTTTTGCGGTTCATCTTGATAGCATGCAGCCAATCTTGGCATATGAATGTGGGTATTAAGGCGATGAAAGTAATCATAATGCGTCATGGCGAAGCGCAAGCATTTGCGGCCAGTGATAGCGACCGCGCGCTAACTGCCAATGGTGAACAACAAAGTAAACAGATGGCGACGTGGCTGAACCAGCAATTAGATGGAAAAATGATTGATAAAGTGTTGGTGAGCCCTTACTTACGTGCGCAACAGACATGGCAGGTATGTGCGCCTTTATTACCCGATGCAAAAGAGGTGATCACGGAAGAAGAGATCACCCCTTATGGGCAAAGTGATCGTGTCTATGATTATGTCAATGCAATGATAGAGGTTGAGACGCTCGACGTGGTCTTGGTGGTCTCTCATCTGCCCTTAGTCGGATACCTCACTAACGAGTGGGTGCAAGAGGGGCAACCGCCAATGTTTGCAACCTCAGCCATGGCCATGATAGAAGTGGATGTCACGACCCATCAGGCGTCGCTGAGTGCGCATATGTCACCACGACAGCTTTTGAATCGTTAATAGATAAAGCGGCTTGATGCTGACCTGTTTCTTTAGCGACAGGTTGCTTTAGCGCTCAGGCACTTCAATCAACACCAGCAAGGCGGCATCCCCACCAAACTCACGTGGGGCTTGGTGAAACGCCATCACACTGGGGTGTTGTGCTAGCCACAGTGGAATTTTGTCTTTGAGTACGCGTTTACCAATCCCGTGCATTACGCTGGCGCAACGAATACCGTCTTTCACACAGGCCGCGAGCATCGCCCCCAGCTCTCGTTTGGCTTCTGTTTGGGTCATCCCGTGTAAATCGAGATAGATATCGGGCACATACACACCACGGCGAAGCCGCTTGACCTCGTATTTAGAGACATCCTGGCGAGCGTACTGCATCGGACCCGATTCACTGAGCAGCGGCTCGAACTCATCGGAAAAGTAAAACGCATGATCGCTACTCTGTCGCTCAAACTGACGTTGTTTGCGCGTTTTGGTCGTCTGGCGTTGTGGCGGGTTTATGGTATCCTGCTTCAACTTTTTTGCGCCTTTGACGGCATCACGGAATAGCGCCAAGTCCTCTTCCGTCATCGATGGTTTTTTGCTCATAAAAACTGTCCCCGAGGTGATGACCTGAATTGTACATTCAGCCAGCTCAAAATGCTGCTTATTGTACTGACCTCGCGTCAAAGGGCGACCCCCAATTGCATGAAGCCGATGGAGGCCAATGTGGATACGATTTTTACTGAAGAGGTGGTCAGCGAGTTACATACGCTGCAAGACATGCTGCGCTGGACCGTCAGTCGTTTCAATGCGGCAGGCTTGTTTTATGGCCACGGCACCGATAACGCGTGGGATGAGGCGGTACAGCTGGTCTTACCGACACTCTACTTGCCGATCGATGTGCCCTCAGAAACGCGCTTTTCGCGTCTGACCACCAGTGAAAAGCATCGTATTGTTGAGCGTGTCATTGCACGTATCAATGATAAAACACCGGTTGCCTATCTGACCAACAAAGCGTATTTCTGTGGCTTAGAGTTTTTTGTCGACGAGCGCGTGCTCGTTCCACGTTCACCGATTGGTGAGCTTATCCAGCAAGAATTCGCTGGCATCTTGCCTCACCCGCCTCGCCGGATTATGGATTTATGCACGGGCAGTGGTTGTATCGCTATCGCGTGTGCTTATGCGTTCCCAGAGGCAGAGATCGATGCGGTGGATATTTCCACCGACGCGCTGGATGTGGCTGAAATCAATATTCAGGATCATGGCTTGGAAGAGCAAGTGATCCCGATGCGATCGGATTTACTAAAAGATGTCCCGCACGATAAATACGAATTAATTGTGAGCAACCCACCGTATGTTGACGCGGAGGATATGGACGACTTACCGGATGAGTTTCGCCATGAACCTGAGCTGGGGCTTGCCGCCGGCACGGATGGCTTAAAGTTAGTACGGCGTATGCTTGCTAATGCCCCCGATTATCTCACAGAAGAGGGCGTATTGGTCTGTGAAGTCGGCAACTCGATCGTGCATATGCAAGAGCAGTATGGTCATTTGCCTTTGCACTGGATTGAGTTTGAAAACGGCGGTCATGGCGTGTTTATGATCAGCCGCCATGACCTCGTTGCGTGTGCCGATGAATTTGCGCTTTATCGCGATTAGCGGCAAGGCATCTTTTCGATATAAAGCCAGCCTCGAGCTGGCTTTTTTATTCTCTATCACTGACAAGCGTTGCCTCATGCGCCTGGATTTTTTTTGCGTCTTTGGTTGCTTTATGGTTAATTGCTAACAAAGTACGCAAAAATACAACAATGCCGATCAGGCAAATAGAGGAAGGCATGGCAGGCAACACGATAGGACAGATATTTCGCGTCACGACCTTTGGAGAAAGCCACGGCGTTGCGTTGGGGGCGATTATTGACGGCTGCCCGCCGGGGTTAGCACTGAGCGAAGCGGATATGCAGCATGATCTCGATCGCCGTCGTCCCGGCACGTCGAAATACACCACACAGCGTCGTGAACCGGATGCGGTGAAAATCCTTTCTGGGGTGTTTGAGGGGAAAACCACGGGGACATCGATCGGGTTGATGATCGAAAACACCGACCAGCGCTCGAAAGACTACTCCAAAATCAAAGATGTGTTTCGTCCCGGTCATGCGGACTTTACCTACCATCACAAATACGGCATCCGCGACTACCGCGGCGGTGGTCGTTCGTCAGCGCGTGAAACGGCGATGCGCGTGGCTGCAGGCGCGGTGGCTAAAAAATACCTCGCGCAAGTACATGGCATTCAAGTGCGTGCTTACTTGGCGCAGATGGGAGAGGTGACCATAGACACGGTCGATTGGGCGCAAGTCGAGCAAAACCCCTTCTTCTGCCCGGACGCAAATAAGCTCGAGGAGTTAGATGCACTTATCCGTCAGCTCAAAAAAGACGGCGACTCAATTGGTGCCAAACTGACCGTGGTGGCGGAGAACCTGCCGGTAGGCCTAGGTGAGCCGGTATTTGATCGCTTAGATGCAGATATTGCCCATGCGCTAATGGGGATCAATGCGGTAAAAGGGGTCGAAATTGGTGATGGTTTTGATGTGGTGCAGCAGCGTGGCAGTGAACATCGCGATGAAATTCACCCTGAAGGGTTTGCCTCAAACCATGCTGGTGGCATTCTCGGTGGGATCTCTTCAGGCCAGCCATTGGTGGCACATTTAGCGCTCAAACCCACTTCGAGCATTACCGTGCCGGGCAAGAGTATTGATGTTCACGGTGAATCCGCGGATGTGGTGACGCGTGGTCGTCATGACCCGTGTGTGGGTATCCGTGCCGTGCCGATTGCCGAAGCGATGGTGGCGATTGTGTTGATGGACCACTTGCTGCGTCATCGTGGACAAATGGGCGAAAACCCCAGCACTTAACAGCGCGTTCTTCTCACGCGACAGACAAAAACCGCACTACGTTGTGCGGTTTTTTTATCAGTGTAGAGAGGAAGGGGCTTCAAAGCGGAAAACCGGTAACGACCAGCTAAAGCGAACAGCCGCCATTCGGAATCCAAAACCAATCACTAAACTGGCGACGGTTGCAATCAGTTCACCGACATCAAGTCGAATCAAACTAAAGTAGAGCGCACCGGTGACAAAGGCGACCAAGGCATACAGCTCTTTGTGCAATACCATAGGCGATTGACGACAGATCAAGTCGCGCAATAGCCCACCAAAAATACCGGTAATCAAGGATGAAACCATGCAAATTAACGGGTGTAACCCCATATCCATCACCACACGGCAACCGATAATACTAAAAGCGGCAAGGCCCAGTGCATCTAGGGTAACAAAGAGTTTATAATTGCGAGCAACCCAACTGGCAATCCATGGCGTGATCAAGCCGGCGAGGCAGGTGATCACGAGAAAGTGTGGGTTAGCGACCCAGGTTAGAGGGTAGTGGCCAAAAAGAATATCGCGGACTGTCCCGCCTCCGATAGCGGTGGCACTAGCGACAAACATCACCCCAAACCAGTCCATGTGTTTTCGCCCGGCACTGAGCGCGCCTGTCATGGCTTCCGCGGTAATGCCTATGACATAAAGCGTCAATAACAACATACAACCCGACACCTTACATTGAGATTAGAAATTGACGCGCATTGTAGTGGCCTTATTTGCCTTTCACAATCAAATTTGTAGTAAAAAATACATTAAAAAGAATGTGTATATTGAAAGGTTTAGCCGAGGTATGTGCGGCTTTTTATCGCTAAGAGCGTGTTTTTGTTTTCTTATTGATATTTGATCTTATTAAAGAGCAGTATGACCCACGATTATCACGACTTGATCCAACTTTTTAACCAAACCTTTCTTGCCTCTTTCAATACTGAGCTGGTGCGTGGCGGGGATGAACCTATTTACCTACCTGCAGATGCGGTGCACCCGCATCACCGCGTGATCTTTGCCCGCGGATTTTTTGCCTCTGCCTTACACGAAATTGCACACTGGACCATTGCCGGTGAGCAGCGCCGTCAATGGGAAGACTATGGCTATTGGTATCATCCGGATGGCCGTGACGCTGACACGCAAGCGGCCTTCGAGGTGGTCGAAGTGAAGCCGCAAGCGATTGAATGGATCCTCTCTGCAAGCTGTGGGTTTCGCTTTCAAGTGAGCTGCGACAATTTAAGTGGTGTTGAGCCCGATCGCCACGCGTTTACTGATAAAGTTCGGCAACAAGTCGTACAATATGTCTCGGATGCATCGACAAGCGCCGCTTTGCCCGTGCGCGCCAAGCAGTTTTCTGATACCTTGCGAGACTTTTATGGTGTTGCACCGTTGACGCCAGATACCTTTACGTTGCCAAGCCAAGGTTAAAAAGATGAAAGTTCAAGACTACGAAGCACGCATTCTAGCGTTAATCGATGAGATGGTAGAAACCGCCTCAGACGATGAATTGTTTGCCAGTGGCTATTTACGTGGCCACGTTTCTTTAGCGGCAGCGGACTGTGAGTTGGAAGGCGTTGATGAGGTGCCAGCATTGAAAGCGCGCGTCGATGCCAGTCTCAATGACAATGCCAGTGAGCTGTCACCCGGCGACCAACGTCTCGTCGGAGCGCTGTGGGATCTATTGCAGCAGCAAGTGGAAAAAGACGCGTAACGTGCTGTTTTAAATGGAACATTAAGCGGTATCACAAACGATACGTCTTGAAAAAAGAAAGCCATCGCCTCGACGATGGCTTTTTTGTTGACCTTGTCCGAGGGGGCTATAGTGCTTTACCTTTTAGCAGCTTACGAACCCACATCCGCCCTGGGTGCAGAGTGTCTAGAACCGACTGAGGTAAAGGTAAAGGCTCGTCACACAGCTGAGCTGCTAGCACTTCTGCCGCCAATGGCGCTGAGGTGAGGCCGCGAGAGCCGAGCCCCAGTAAGCAAAATAGTCCTGGGTAAACGGGAACGGCGTCCGCCTTTTCTTTGTCTTTTTGCAAGGTTTGGTAGGTGGAAACCAAGGCGTTGTAATCACAGACGTTGCCCACAAAGGGTAAATGGTCGCGACTGGCGCAGCGCACCCCAACGCGTCCTTCTTCCGCCAGTGGCACCGCGCGTGCCCACTCAGTGTCGATACAATCGGTTAAGCGTTGTTGATTTTCTAGCTGATCGGCAGCTTGGAACGCTAAGTCAGCATTATTGCGACGATAGCTGGCGCCTAGACAATGTTCCTCCCCCTGATTAGCCGGTGTTAAATAGCCCTCGAAACACAATACAGTGTTGAGCTTACTGAGTTCGGTATTGGTGGGCACATGGCTGACTTGACCGCGCACGGGGTAAACCGGAATAGGCTGTGTTTGGCTGAAGCTATCTGCTTGGTGGCCATTGGCGATCACCACATTTTGATGACAAACCTCACCCATGCTGGTATCGAGTGTCCAACCATTGTCCGATTGCGTCAGCGCATTCACATGACAACCAAAATAAGCATCAAGCTGCCCGCTGGCTATCGCTGCATCAATCACGCCCGCGGTAAACTGTTGCGGGCTCATCCAGCCGCCAAGCGGATAAAACACGCCGGCATGTCCGGTTTCTAAACCGACTTTCTCGCTCACGCCATCGACATTTAACGGTGTGACCAATGCTTCAGGAAAGGCACCATCGACCATCTTAGCGAGCTTAGCGGCACTTTTTTCGTCGTAGCCGAGTTGCGTGACGCCACACCAGTCGTGTTCAAATGGGATACCTCGCGTGCGTTGCTGATCGATAAATTGGCGAGAAAACAAAAAGGCGGGGGCAAAAAACTGGCTTAAATTATCGTTATTGCCATTTAAAAGCGGATAAATGGCGCCTTGATGGTTCCCAGATGCGCCAGCCGCAGGGCGCGGGTCTTGGCAATACAGCGTGACTTGCTTGCCCCGTTGTAGCAATGCGGTGATTAAGGCGGCACTGGCAATGCCACCGCCAATAATGGCGATGTCGTCCGCTGTTGAGGCGGGGGAGCGTGCATACCAAGGTGAGTAGCTTGCAGCGGCTTGGCGAGCAGGTAATGTGCCTGACAACATGTCGCGTTTGAAGCCGAAGCCTTTTACCTTTTTCATCTCAAAACCGGCCTCGATAAGGCCACGGCGCACAAATCCCGCCGCTGTGAAGGTGGCGCAGGTACATTGCTCGCGCGCAAGTCGTGCCATGCCATTAAACAAGGCTTGATTCCACATCTCTGGGTTTTTGCTTGGGGCAAAGCCGTCTAAATACCAAGCATCCACGATCCCTTCAGGGCTCGTTGGCACTTGTGGTAACCAATCTTTAATATCACCAAACCACAAATCGAGTGTAATCTGACCTTGAGCCAAGACGATACGTTGACAACCCGCGAGCGGG
Organism: Salinivibrio sp. ML198; assembly: GCF_001996015.1. Lineage (NCBI taxonomy): Bacteria > Pseudomonadati > Pseudomonadota > Gammaproteobacteria > Vibrionales > Vibrionaceae > Salinivibrio > Salinivibrio sp. ML198. The sequence goes on along the minus strand of NZ_MUEZ01000008.1, from coordinate 6,650 downwards.
ACGGGGTAATAGGCACGTAATTGCTCAGCATAGCTTGCCAGCTCTGGCCAAGCTTGATGTGCACGGGCGAGATCCTCTACTGTCAGGGGGTACTTCTCAAAACTGATAAAGTGAAGCTGGGTCACAGGTGCATTTGGATGGGTTTGACGGAACTGCTCGAATGCTGCCCAAGTAGCCAGAAAGTTGAGCCCAGTGCCAAAGCCGGTTTCCGCAATCACAAACCGGGACGATGTGGCGGTTTGCCAACGTGCGGGAAGTTGGTTTTGTTCGATGAACACATAGCGGGTCTCGGCCAAACCGTCGTGATTGGAAAAGTAGACGTCATCAAACTGTTTCGCGACGGGGGTGCCCGTATCATTCCAGCTGATTTTTGCGTGGTCGATCGAGGGAGTGCTCACAAATGCCTCTTACACAGGAAAGGAAAAAGCAAATTGTACTGGCTCTAAGGAAAGCTGACCACTTATCAGCTTTAAAAACGCTATCATCCACTGCGAAATTAACGTCTAGGAAAGAATCATGAAACGAGCTGTCATTACAGGCATGGGGATTGTTTCCAGTATTGGTAACAACGTCAAAGAAGTGCTGGAGTCGCTCAAAGCGGGAAAATCTGGCATTAACTTTTCTCAGCAGTTTGCAGATATGAAGCTGCGCAGCAATGTTTGGGGTGATCTCAAACTCAACCCCGCCGACCATATTGATCGCAAAAGAATGCGCTTTATGGGTGACGCGGCGGGTTTTGCCTACCTAGCGATGGAACAGGCAATCGAAGACTCGGGCTTAGCCCCTGAGCAGGTTTCTAACCCACGAACTGGTTTAGTTGCCGGGTCGGGGGGCGCGTCATCCGTTAACCAAGTTACCGCCGTTGATACATTGCGCGAGAAAGGGGTTAAACGTGTTGGCCCTTACATGGTGCCGCGCACCATGTCATCAACTGTTTCAGCGTGTTTGGCGACTCCGTTCCAAATCAAAGGGGTGAACTACACCATGAGCTCTGCATGTGCGACTTCGGCACATTGTATTGGCCATGCCCTAGAGCTGATTCAACTGGGTAAACAAGATGTGGTGTTTGCCGGTGGCGGTGAAGAGCTGGATTGGTCGCTTACCATGATGTTTGACGCGATGGGAGCCCTTTCAACCAAATACAATGATGATCCGCAAAAGGCATCACGCACCTATGACGCGGACCGGGACGGTTTCGTCATTTCAGGTGGCGGCGGCATGCTGGTCGTGGAAGAGCTGGAGCATGCGTTGGCGCGTGGTGCGACCATCTACGGTGAAATTGTCGGTTACGGTGCAACGTCTGACGGGTATGACATGGTGGCACCGTCGGGTGAAGGCGCTGTGCGCTGTATGAATATGGCGATGCAAGATGTGGATGGTGAGGTTGATTACATCAATACGCATGGTACATCAACGCCTGTGGGTGATGTGAAAGAGCTAGGCGCAATTCAAGAAGTATTTGGCGGTAAGAGCCCAGCCATTTCTGCGACTAAGTCAATGACAGGTCACGCGCTCGGTGCTGCTGGTGTGCACGAAGCCATCTATTCAACCTTGATGCTTGAACAAGGCTTTGTCGCGCCAAGTATCAATGTGGAGAACTTGGATCCCGCGGCTGAAGGGTTAGATATTGTGACCCAACCGCGAGAGCAAGCACTGACGCGCGTGATGTCGAACAGCTTTGGGTTCGGTGGTACCAACGCCACCTTGGTGATTGAAAAGTATCGCGGCTGATCCCGCGCCTGTTTCCAGGTTTGCAGAGAGACTCTGCCATCAGACACGGATCATTATCGTTGAGAGCCGTTAATGGTCTTTTCAGGTCCTGGATTTACCCGGCTTCGGCCGGGTTTTTTTATGCCTGAGGCCACCCGGTAAGCCGGGGTAACCCGCTCAGCTGAAGGGTGTTTTCTTACCGTGAGACAGATACAATAACCTTCTCGCATTTAGCATCCGATAAGCGATGCACCGACTCACATAGGACGTTGAACGTGAAAATTGTCGTAGACGAAAACATGCCTTATGCCCAAACCTTGTTTAGTCAATTGGGTGAGGTGGTTGCATTACCCGGGCGCGCAATCCGTGCCGCGGATTTAATCGATGCTGATGCATTAATGGTGAGAAGCGTCACGCAAGTGAACCATGCGCTGATTGACGGTGCCACCCGTCTGCGTTTTGTCGGTTCAGCCACCGCTGGTGAAGATCATCTTGATTTTAACGCCTTGCACGCACAAGGCATCCATGGCACGGCAGCGCCAGGTTGTAATAAGGTTGGGGTCGCGGAGTATGTGATCAGTGCTTTATTGGTATTGGCACAACAGCAAGGGTTTAAATTGACCGACCGCACAGTCGGTATTATTGGCGTGGGTCATGTGGGGGACTACTTGGCTGCGCGGCTTGCGGCACTTGGGATTAAAACCTTACTTTGCGACCCACCTCGTCAGGCTCGAGAGAACCTTGCTGACATGGTGGACATTGACACTCTGATCGCAAAATCGGACGTGGTCACTTTCCATACGCCTTTGACCACGACTGGTGAGCACCCCACTTACCACCTCATGAATCAAGCTCGGTTAGAGGCGCTCGCGTCAGGCAGCATTTTGATAAATGCTGCGCGTGGTCCGATTGTTGACAACCATGCACTTAAAGCGCGGTTAGCACGAGGCGACATTGATGCGGTGTTGGATGTTTATGAACATGAGCCTGAGGTCGACCTTGCCCTTATGGACCAGCTCACGTTTGCTACACCTCATATTGCAGGCTATGGTCTGGAAGGAAAAGCCCGCGGTACCACCATGGTCTTTAACGCACTGTGTGAACACCTTGACCTGCCTCATCGTGTGCATGCCAGTGAGCTGCTGCCCACGGCGCCGATTCCACAGGTTGCCTTGGCACAGCCGTGGCAACAAAGCGATCTGATGGCACTGACCCAATTGGTCTACGATATTCGCCGAGATGACAGTGATTTTCGTCGTGCCATGCATACCGCAGGTGATGACAAACAGGCTCAGCGTACAGCCTTTGACCAATTGCGAAAAAATTACTGGGATCGACGCGAGTACAGTGCGATCACGGTAGCCGGACAGGCTGATTTCGGGTTACAGTCGCTGGCTAAGCTGGGCTTTAGTATTGAGGAGCATGCATGACACAAGCATTTGACGTTGCCATTTTGGGCGCAACCGGTGCGGTAGGGCGCACCATGATCGAGATTTTAGAAGAGCGCGATTTTCCCATTGGCACGCTACACCTCCTCGCCAGTGAGCGAAGTGCAGGTGAAACCATTAGCTTCAAAGGTGAGAGCTTGCGTGTGCAAAATGTCGACAAGTTTGATTGGACACAGGTTCAGCTTGGCTTGTTCTCGGCGGGCGCACAGGCTTCTGCGCACTGGGCGCCGATTGCAGCAGATGCGGGCGTCGTCGTTATCGATAACACGTCGCAGTTCCGCTATGACTTCGACGTACCCTTGGTGGTGCCTGAGGTGAACGCCGCCGCGATTGGTGACTTTCGTAACCGTAATATTATTGCTAACCCAAATTGCTCGACGATTCAGATGCTGGTGGCATTAAAACCTATTTACGATGCCGTCGGTATCGAACGCTTAAATGTGTCTACCTACCAATCGGTCTCTGGGTCAGGGAAAGCAGGCGTCGATGAGCTTGCCGGACAGACGGTTAAATTGCTTAATAGCCAAGATGCGGAGCCTGCACTATACAGCAAGCAAATTGCCTTTAATTGTTTGCCCCAGATTGATCAGTTTATGGAAAATGGCTACACCAAAGAAGAAATGAAAATGGTGTGGGAAACCCAGAAAATTCTTGCCGATGAGATGATAGGGGTTAACCCTACTTGTGTGAGAGTGCCCGTGTTTTACGGTCATGCTGAAGCTGTGCACCTTGAGTGCCGTCAACCGATTGACGCGACGGAAGCGGTGGCAATCTTGAGTCAGCATGAACATATCGAGGTCTTTGAAGGGGAAGACTATCCCACCCAGGTGAAAGAAGGCACTGGCTCAGATAAAGTGCTCGTCGGGCGTATTCGCAATGATATCAGCCACCCTAATGGACTCAACCTCTGGGTGGTGGCAGACAATGTGCGTAAAGGCGCAGCGACGAACTCAGTGCAAATTGCTGAAGTACTGGTTCGCGATTACCTTTAATCAACAAGCCTATGATCCGTAAAAGAGCGTGATAGCCCGCCCATCACCACACTAGGTTGATTGATACCCCATCCGTTGATGGGGTATTTTTTTAGGCATTAAATTTGCAAAGATGGACGATACGCGACGTGTGACGATGCTATCATCGAGTCAAAACTGAGGCAGAGCGCCCACAGTTTGATCGCGCAACACACTTTTATATCACCAAACTACAGTTTTTAGCATGGCTTCCGATATAGTTAGATATTTAGTGAGGCCATTTTTGCCATAAGGGAGTGCGGGTGTGTCCAACGCACAGCAAAGTGAACAGTCTTCTTCTCAAACTCGATTGACCAAAACCCCGCATCGCGTTAAGCGGCATCTCATTGCCGTCGCAGGGGTATTGGCGGTTGCGCTTGTCAGTGTTTCAACGGTGCCGGTCGAAGCGGCAATACGCATTCTTGGTCCGCAAGATGAAATGGCGGCCGAAACCGCCTCGCCCCAACCGACGCCAGCGGTTGCATCGGCACAACAATATGGCCCAACTGGGGCCAACGAAACCTTGTGGTCGATTGCGACTCAAATGCGTCCTAATACGCAAGTAAGTGTGTATCAGACGCTCGGTGCGATTTTTCGTCTTAATACCGACGCATTCACCAACAACAATATTCATAGCTTGCAGCCGGGTAGCACCTTAGTGATGCCGACGCTGACGCAAATTGAGCGAGAAAGCACCCAGGACGTGATCAATCGGCTTGAAATTGATGAAGCGCGTAAGCAAGCCCAAAATACCACGCCCCTGAGCGAACAGGTTGAGCAACCGAGTCCACAACCACAGTCAGCACAAGCCGATAATAACCAAGCTGCGCAGACCCAACCAGCGCCAAATAGCGAAGACGCGTCAGACGCCCAACCTAGTGGTGAGAGCTCGACAGCGAGCGCCCCAGAGCCACAAGTGGTACAAAACTTACAGTCTCAGCTGCAAGCCTCTGATCAAGAGATGACTCGCCTGGTTGAGAGCAATCATGTGCTCAAGGTCCGTCTGTCTGAAGTGCAGCACGAGTTGAGCGCGTTAAAAGAACAGGTAAGTGGTGATGCCGAGCTTAATAAAGAGATCCGAGCATTTTTAGAAACCCAACGTCAGCAACAGGTGGCAAAGGATACCCAACCCCCATCCGCGGTTGAATCTTTACTTGATAGCCCATTATTGCTTGCCATGTTGGCCATCATTCCTGGGGCCTTGATTGCAGGCGCGATATTCTTCTTCCTCGCACGTCGTAGAAAGCAAGAGGAAGACGCGGAAGAGCCTGCGGCGCTGGATCATGATGATATGGACGATATGCCTGTGGTCATGGTGCCCGATCCGGATGACGATGAAAGCGATGTTGACGATCCGCAAGATGACGATGAGCTAGAGATCACCGATGACGGTAAGGGATACGAGGATGTCGCGTTTGGCGATGATACCGACCTGGACGATCTGGATCTTGATGACGAACTCGATGACATGGCTGGCAATGAATCGAGTGTCGCGCCCACCAGCGATGATGCTATCGGTCTTGAAGACATGGAGCGCGCGCTGGATGAACTGGCAGATGCGCCGCCGGCTGATACGGAAAGCGCCGCCGATGACACATCATCCGACGATGACAGCGAATTAGAAACGGGCGAGGCAGAGCAACCTGAAGAGGAAATGAGTGCTGATGAAGCACTTGCCGCAGAGTGGGCCAAAGCGCTCGAAGAAGGCAATGACAGTGATGTCGACGATATCGATGCCTTGTTGGCAGGCGAAACGGGTGAAGACACGACTGCCGATGAGGTCTCCGCTGCTGATGAGCCTGAGGACGAAAATACCGAGACCAAAGAACAGGCTTCACAAGAGAACGAAGACAATGACGAGCAAGCGCCTAATGACGCCTTGTTTGACTCGGTGCTGGACGATGAGCCTGAGCTGGATTTAAGCCAAGATATTGACTTATCAGATGATGATAACGATGACGATGCCGTTTCTCTTGATAACACGACAGAGTTGCTTGATGAACTTGTCGGTGATGAAGAAGACGAGGACAGCTGGCTAAATGAAGGGGATGATACCGAGGACGAATTCGATGAAAGTAGTGATGCATTACTGGATGAAGTCTTAGACAAAGATGATGATCCTCATCTAGAAGATTCTGACGCTTTACTAGAAGAAGTGTTGGGGGATGACGATGAACCAGACCCACTCGCTGACGAGGACGATCCGGCACTGTGGGGAGAAGAAGATGACAGTGATCCGAACGAAGCGGAGCTCGAGCAACTTCTTTATGCGTCGGATGAGCAAGCAGAAGAAACACCTACAAGTGATCAAGGCTCAGAGACGCGCGTCGAGCAAGACAACGATGCCGACGACGAGCCGCAAGCAGAGTTAAATGAAGATGACGCACCGGCGGACGAGCCAGCTGAGCCAGAGGCTACTCGCGAGGCAGATGAAACGGCTGACGAGGACGCTGATGACGAGCCGCAAGCAGAGCTAAACGAA
>NZ_MUEZ01000070.1:0-379 GCF_001996015.1 Salinivibrio sp. ML198 | reverse complement strand
CACCATTTCTCAGACGCGGGGCTATAGCTCAGCTGGGAGAGCGCTTGCATGGCATGCAAGAGGTCGGCGGTTCGATCCCGCCTAGCTCCACCAAGTCTGAAAGATGGGCGATTAGCTCAGTTGGGAGAGCACCTCCCTTACAAGGAGGGGGTCACTGGTTCGAGCCCGGTATCGCCCACCACGCTTTAAAGGTTTTTGCTTAAGAATCTTTAGAACGTGGTTTATTTAGCAATAAACGACATGCTCTTTAACAATCTGGAAAGCTGACAAGTCATTCTTAAAGAATGACAGTAAAGTTCTCAATCAGTGACATGTAATGTCACTCACACAATCAAGTGTGCTTGGGCTTTGTCTTATTTGATAAGCAAAGTCTCTATTT
>NZ_MUEZ01000069.1:0-383 GCF_001996015.1 Salinivibrio sp. ML198 | reverse complement strand
GCGATAATCGCCGTTGCTGTTTGTGGGCCAATGCCGCGAACATTAAGAATACGCTGGGCATTAGGACTGGCCTTGGTAACCATATCGAAACACTGCTCGGTATCGGCGATACGCTGATTAAGTGTTTGTAGGTGGTCAAAACAATCTGCCACGACAGCACGAGCAATATCAGGCAGGCCATTCTCTGCTGCCTCGAGAATGAGTGGTACTTCTCTGTGAATGGCGGCTCGTCCCGTTGGAATAATAATGCCGAACTCTGCCAGTAATGCACGAATACGATTAATGAGGGCGGTACGTTCATTGACCCAATGCTCACGTACACGATGAGTCGCGAGAATCGCTTGGCGTTCGGGTGACTTAACAGGAATGAACCGGCTGTTTGG
>NZ_MUEZ01000068.1:0-399 GCF_001996015.1 Salinivibrio sp. ML198 | reverse complement strand
CGCCGCCGTCACCTCGATCTCTGGGCCGTCGTTTTGTGCCGCATACGTTGGCGTTGCGCTGTCAGAAGCGGTCGCATTGTCGCTATCGGTCGCCGTTAGGCTCACCGCTGGCAAGGTCTCGCCCGCATTGATCGCGTCTACACCATCTTGCGTCAACACCACGTCGGTGCCATCTATCGCGTAGTAACCGTCATCATTGCTGCCTGGCGTGAAGTCCACGCTTGGCGTGCCGTCTTCTTCGTCACTGGCGCTGAAGGTGGCCACGACTGTGTCGGTGTCGGCGTCGTTTTCATTGAACTGAGCCGCCGCCGTCACCTCGATCTCTGGGCCGTCGTTTTGTGCCGCATACGTTGGCGTTGCGCTGTCAGAAGCGGTCGCATTGTCGCTATCGGTCGCCGT
>NZ_MUEZ01000067.1:0-406 GCF_001996015.1 Salinivibrio sp. ML198 | reverse complement strand
GTGAAGTCGTAACAAGGTAGCCCTAGGGGAACCTGGGGCTGGATCACCTCCTTACTGACGCTATTTTTGCGAGTGTTCACACAGATTGTATAGGTTGAAGAATTAAAGAGGATATGTACCCAAACATATCGATGCGTCCCATTCGTCTAGAGGCCTAGGACACCGCCCTTTCACGGCGGTAACAGGGGTTCGACTCCCCTATGGGACGCCACTTTATAAACATTCTTTCGAGTGTGGTTACAAAGTGGCTTGCCTCATGGCAAACACATGCTCTTTAACAATCTGGAAAGCTGACAAGTCATTCTTTAAGAATGACAGTAAAGTTCTCAATCAGTGACATGTAATGTCACTCACACAATCAAGTGTGCTTGGGCTTTGTCTTATTTGATAAGCAAAGTCTCTATTT
>NZ_MUEZ01000066.1:0-406 GCF_001996015.1 Salinivibrio sp. ML198 | reverse complement strand
AAGAATGACAGTAAAGTTCTCAATCAGTGACATGTAATGTCACTCACACAATCAAGTGTGCTTGGGCTTTGTCTTATTTGATAAGCAAAGTCTCTATTTTGAGTCCGGCAAAAACAAAACCTTAATTGGTTGATGATTCAACACTGAGTGGTTTTGCGACGCAGATTTCTTTTTTAGACAATCTCGCGCGAGGCGTTTGTCGCGGGGAGCGTAACGTGTTACGTGACCAAGCAAACGGTGAGCAAGAGGCCGTATAAAAGAGAAAGATCGAGCAAAAAGACCTCTTGGGGTTGTATGGTTAAGTGATTAAGCGTAGACGGTGGATGCCTTGGCAGTCAGAGGCGATGAAGGACGTACTAACCTGCGAAAAGCGATGGTGAGCTGGTAAGAAGCATTTGAGCCATCG
>NZ_MUEZ01000065.1:0-410 GCF_001996015.1 Salinivibrio sp. ML198 | reverse complement strand
CAGACTTGGTGGAGCTAGGCGGGATCGAACCGCCGACCTCTTGCATGCCATGCAAGCGCTCTCCCAGCTGAGCTATAGCCCCGCGTCTGAGAAATGGTGGGTTGTACAGGATTCGAACCTGTGACCAATTGATTAAAAGTCAACTGCTCTACCAACTGAGCTAACAACCCAATGGCGTCCCATAGGGGAGTCGAACCCCTGTTACCGCCGTGAAAGGGCGGTGTCCTAGGCCTCTAGACGAATGGGACACGCTGATATGTTTGGGAACATATCCTCTTTAATACTTCAACCTATACAATCTGTGTGAACACTCGCAACAATAGCGTCAGTAAGGAGGTGATCCAGCCCCAGGTTCCCCTAGGGCTACCTTGTTACGACTTCACCCCAGTCATGAACCACACCGTGGTAAA
>NZ_MUEZ01000064.1:0-413 GCF_001996015.1 Salinivibrio sp. ML198 | reverse complement strand
GGCCACGTTGACCATGGTAAAACTACGCTGACCGCAGCTATCTGTACGGTACTTGCAAAAGTACACGGCGGTGCTGCTCGTGACTTCGCGTCAATCGATAACGCACCAGAAGAGCGTGATCGTGGTATCACCATCGCAACGTCTCACGTTGAGTACGATACGCCAAACCGTCACTACGCACACGTTGACTGCCCAGGACACGCTGACTATGTGAAAAACATGATCACCGGTGCGGCGCAGATGGACGGTGGTATCCTGGTTGTAGCAGCAACTGATGGCCCAATGCCACAGACGCGTGAGCACATCCTACTTGGCCGTCAGGTTGGTATTCCAAACATCATCGTGTTCATGAACAAATGTGACATGGTTGATGACGAAGAGCTGCTTGAGCTGGTTGAAATGGAAGTACGTGA
>NZ_MUEZ01000063.1:0-427 GCF_001996015.1 Salinivibrio sp. ML198 | reverse complement strand
CCATTGGCGTAGGTGACACAAGCCCCGGCACGGTGTTGGATATGTGCACATTGTCAACGGGCGCCTGTCACGATGATTGCCAAATTTGGCCGCCAATGTCGGAGGCGCGCTTCGGCTTGGGTATTCATGATTGGCACCGCTCCGGCGCTTGTCCGACCTACGCCTAGTTTATATATCGATGATCCCATTGGTGTAGGTGACACAAGCCCCGGTAAGATGTCGATACGATGTATTGAGCCAACGGGCGCCTGTCACGATGATTGCCAATTTTAACATCGGTGCCAAATTTGGCTTTCATGTCGGAGGCGCCGTGCAACGGGCGCGCTTCGGCTTGGGTATACACGATTCACACCGCACCGGCGCTTGTCCGACCTACGCTTGGTTTATATATCGATGATCCCATTGGCGTAGGTGACACAAGCCCCGG
>NZ_MUEZ01000062.1:0-431 GCF_001996015.1 Salinivibrio sp. ML198 | reverse complement strand
AGTTAAACGAAGACGACGCACCGGCGGACGAATCGGGCACGCCAGAAGTTAGCGGCGAGGAAGATGAAACGACTGACGAGGACGCTGACGACGAGCCGCTAGCCGATTTAAACGAAGACGATGCTCTAACGGACGAGCCAGCTGAGCCAGAAGCTACCGGCGAGGTAGATGAAACGGCTGACGAGGACGCTGATGACGAGCCGCAAGCCGAGTTAAACGAAGACGACGCACCGGCGGACGAGCCAGCTGCACCAGAAGCGACTAGCGAGGCAGATGAAGCGGCTGACGAGGACACTGACGACGAGCTGCAAGCCGAGTTAAATGAGCACGATGCACCGGCGGACGAGCCAGCTGAGCCAGAGGCTACTCGCGAGGCAGATGAAACGGCTGACGAGGACGCTGATGACGAGCCGCAAGCAGAGCTAAACGAA
>NZ_MUEZ01000061.1:0-432 GCF_001996015.1 Salinivibrio sp. ML198 | reverse complement strand
CGTGAGCAGCCTGGCCGATGGCGAGCTGACGGTGACCATGACGGTGACCGATGAAGCCGGAAACCAGGGCAGCGTGGATGACACCGCGACGCTGGATACGGCGGCCCCAGGCGAAGGTGGCGATAGCAGCAACAGCATCGCGTTCGACGATGCCGATGACCTGATCAACGAGAGCGAACAAACCTCCGTGACCTTCAGCGGCACGGTGGAAGACGGTGCGGCGATAGACAGCATCGTGATCAGCGACGGCGACGCCAACACGGCCGACATCACCGTGGATGCGAACGACATCAGCGTGGATGGTGATGGCAACGTGACCGTCACAGGCCAAGACGTGAGCAGCCTGGCCGATGGCGAGCTGACGGTGACCATGACGGTGACCGATGAAGCCGGAAACCAGGGCAGCGTGGATGACACCGCGACGCTGGATAC
>NZ_MUEZ01000007.1:0-169572 GCF_001996015.1 Salinivibrio sp. ML198 | reverse complement strand
AGCCAGAGCCAGAGCCAGAGCCAGAGCCAGAGCCAGAGCCAGAGCCAGAGCCAGAGCCAGAGCCAGAGCCAGAGCCAGAGCCAGAGCCACAATCTGCTGCGGTTCGCGAGCGTGAAAGACCGCAACGTGAAGGCTTTTTTGCCCGCCTAAAGCGTGGCCTGCAAAAAACCAAAACCAACTTAGGTTCTGGATTTTTTGGCCTGTTTAGCGGTAAGAAAATCGATGATGACTTATTCGAGGAGCTCGAAGAGCAGCTGCTTATCTCCGATGTGGGGATGGAAGCGACCACTAAAATCATCGATAACCTGACCGATAAAGCCAGTCGCCGCGAGCTAAAAGATGGCGAAGCCTTGTATGGCATTCTTAAACAAGAAATGGCGCAGATGTTGGAAAAGGTCGAGCAACCGTTGGTGCTGACTGACCAAAAGCCTTACGTGATCTTAATGGTCGGGGTCAATGGAGTGGGCAAGACGACCACCATCGGCAAACTAGCACGCCAGTTCCAAGATCAAGGTAAATCTGTGATGCTGGCTGCCGGTGATACCTTCCGTGCGGCCGCGGTGGAACAGCTGCAAGCTTGGGGCGAACGCAATCAGGTGCCCGTGGTCGCGCAACACACGGGTGCAGACAGTGCTTCTGTGCTGTATGACGCGATTGAAGCGGCCAAAGCGCGTAACGTCGATGTGGTGATTGCGGATACCGCCGGGCGCTTGCAGAACAAAGCCAACTTGATGGAAGAGCTGCGCAAGATTGTGCGCGTGATGCAAAAGCTGGATGTGGGTGCCCCACATGAAGTGATGCTGACCCTGGATGCCGGTACCGGACAAAACGCCATCAGCCAAGCGAAATTGTTCAATGAAATTGCACCGATAACGGGGATTACGCTGACAAAATTAGACGGCACTGCCAAAGGCGGAGTGATTTTTGCTGTGGCAGAACAATTTAATATTCCGATTCGCTATATTGGTGTCGGTGAAGGCATTGAAGATTTACGCACCTTTAACGCCAACGACTTTATCGAGGCGCTCTTTAGCCGGGAGGAATAACCGTGATTCAGTTTCAGCAGGTAAGTAAAGCCTATCGGGGCGGTCGTCAGGCGCTACAAAAAGTCAGCTTTGAGCTTCCCAAAGGGGATATGGCGTTGTTAACCGGCCATTCTGGCGCTGGGAAAAGTACGCTGCTGAAACTGATCTGCGCCATTGAACGTCCCAGTGATGGGCAGATTTACTTCAATGGCCATGATATTTCCCGCATTCCGCGCCAAGACATTCCGTTTCTACGGCGCCATTTAGGGATTATTTTTCAGGATCATAACCTGCTGATGGACGCGACTGTCTACGAGAATGTGGCGTTACCGCTGCGAATTGAGCAGCAGCCAGAGGGTGAAATCAAAAAACGCGTGTCTGCGGCGTTAGATAAAGTGGGGTTGTTGGATAAAGCGCGTTGTTTCCCGATTCAGCTATCAGGGGGCGAACAGCAGCGCGTTGGGATTGCCCGGGCGGTGGTCAATCGCCCGCAAGTCCTGTTGGCGGACGAGCCAACGGGGAATCTCGATGCCGCTTTGTCAGCGCAGATTATGGAGCTGTTTCGCCTGTTCAACCAAGTGGGCGTGACCATTCTTATGGCGACCCATGACACCAGCTTGCTTGAGCAGTACCGCCACCTTAGGCGGTTTGATCTCCAGCAAGGCAGTTTGGCGGAGGTCAGTCATGGCTGAATCTTTTATGCAGACGCAAAAGCGTCATGCCTCCACTGCTTGGCGAGATCTGTTTCAACGCCCGATGGGGAATCTACTCACCTTGATGGTGTTAGCAGTTGCACTTTCCTTACCCGCGACCTTCTACTTATTGGCCAAGAATGTGGTAGCAGTGAGTGCGCAGTGGCATAGCCCTGCAGAGCTCAATGTGTTCTTAACGCCGGATCAATCGTCGCAGCAAGGTGAAGCACTGGCTAAGCAGCTGGGGGAGTGGCCCGCCATTGATAGCATTGAATACATCTCGCCTGACCAAGGTATGGCGTCGCTAAAACAGCAGCGAGGCTTTAATCAAGCGGTGAGCTTGTTAGATAATAATCCACTGCCTGCTGTGTTGGTGGTGGTGCCTGACGTAACCCCCGCAGATGGAGAAGACGCCATCTCTTTGACCGCGCGTGTGGAAGCCTTGTCCGACAAGCTTTCGGCACTGGCTGAAGTCGAGGAAGTGCGGTTAGATACGGATTGGCTGGCACGGTTGGACGCGATCAAAACACTGGCCATTACACTTGCTTGGCTTTTTTCCGGGTTGATGTTGGCAGCTGTCGTGCTACTTGTGGGGAATACCTTGCGGTTGCAGGTACTCCATCATCGTGCACGGATCCAAGTGATGAAAATGGTAGGAGCCACCGACCGTTTTATCTTACGGCCTTATCTTTATATGGGCGCATGGTTGGGCGGACTGGCGGCGATCGTCGCGTGGTTACTCACCGGATTAAACACCTGGTTGATGGATGGGGCGGTGCGGCAATTTGCACAGCTTTATGACAGTCCCTTTACCCTTAGCGGACTCAATTGGGATGAATCTTTGCTATTGTTAATGGGCTCAATCCTACTAGGAGTGTTGGCGGCGTTGCTGGCGACGCGCCGACATTTAAAAGAAATTGAACCTGTGTAGGGTTAATACGGTCATAGACTCACAACAGACAGATAAAGGCTTGCAGTTTGCCCCTGCTTGGGTATATTTTTGCATGCTTAATCAGCAATTCGGTCTTCGACGATTCGGAAACGAGGTTTGAATGACAAAAGAGATGAACGCATTGGCACCGATTGTTCAAGATAACATCGACGGTTATCTGCAAGCGGTAAACAGCCACCCTATGCTCAGCGCTGAAGAGGAGCATTCGCTGGCCGAGCGTCTCCATTATCATGGTGATTTGGAGGCGGCGAAGTCGCTGATCCTATCTCACTTGCGTTTTGTTGTTCATATCGCCCGCGGATACACCGGATACGGTCTCCCGATGGCAGACTTGGTACAAGAAGGCAACATTGGTTTGATGAAGGCGGTGAAGCGCTTCAACCCAGAAGTTGGCGTGCGCCTCGTGTCCTTTGCTGTCCATTGGATCAAAGCTGAAATTCACGAGTACGTATTGCGTAACTGGCGTATCGTTAAAGTGGCAACCACCAAAGCGCAGCGTAAGCTTTTCTTTAACTTGCGTAAAAACAAAAAGCGCTTGGGTTGGTTTAATAACGACGAAGTGAATATGGTCGCAGAGCAACTCGGCGTGGAAGCGTCTGAGGTGCGCGAAATGGAAGCTCGGTTGGCCGCACAGGATGCGACCTTTGAAGCGCCGGCGAATGCCGACGATGAGCGCGAAAGCGGTCCAATGGCCCCTGTCTATTATCTGGAGGACAAAACCTCAGATATTGCCGCGTCGCTAGAGGCGGAAAACTGGGAGTCGCACGCAAACCGCCGATTGGCCAGTGCACTATCCGCATTGGATGAGCGCAGCCAACATATTGTCCGTTCTCGTTGGTTAGACGACAACAAAGCCACGCTGCAAGATCTCGCGGATCATTATCAAGTGTCGGCGGAGCGGATCCGTCAGCTAGAGAAGAACGCGATGAAAAAGCTTAAACAAGCAATGGGTGATGCGCTGTAAGATCGTCTTCGATCAAAGCTGAACCGGCCATGAGGCCGGTTTTTTTATGCCTGTTGCCAGGGAAAAAGAAAAGTGTTGAAGAGGTTATTCACAGCTTATCCTGGATCCTTACTACATCTAGTGGATCCGGTATGACGATCATCGCTTATCAACGCAATCCACACCTTTTTCCACAGTCGACTAAAAAACGAACACTGTTGGCGGGGGGAAGCAGACGTGTGAGATCAAACTCAGGTACAATGCGGACTTGTTTCGAGGAGCACGTTATCCTCGTGTGACGTCAGCTGGGAATAACTTTGTGAGTGAAGGGGTAAAAGGTATGGATCAGTTTGCACACATCTCTGTGACCGATGCGTGGGAAATGCTGCGTGATGATCAGCAAAATGCAGTATTAGTGGATATTCGCGATCCACAAACGTTTCAGGTTGCGCACCCTCAAGATGCGTATCACCTAACGAACGATACCTTGGTGGCGTTTATGGATCAGGTTGACTTTGATCAGCCGGTGCTGGTGATGTGTTATCACGGGATCAGCAGCCAAGGCGCGGCGCAGTACTTGATCAATCAAGGCTTCGATGCGGTATATAGTGTCGATGGCGGGTTTGAAGCCTGGCAACGTCAAGCCCTTCCCACCGCGTCGGGTATCGATATTTAATAGGGGCCTCAATAGGACAGCTCATGCAAAAAATCGCGGTACTGCCAAATGCGCGCTTGGCTCAGGCGTTTGTCGATTATGCGGCAGCGCATCACGTCACTCTTGAACTCGCCCCTGAGCCGGAAACGCAGGTGGCGATTTGGTTGGTGAACGACAACGATAAAGCCTGGGTGGATAGCGAGCTGGAGCGGTTTATCGCTGACCCCATGCATAGCCGTTATCAAGCGGCGTCTTGGCAGGTGGCAGAAACCCGCCATGCCCGTTTTCACTACCCCTCCTCAGGGTTATGGCAAACGGTCAAAGATAAGTCTGGTCCAGTGACCTTGGCGGTGATGTGCGCCAGTGTGGTGTTGTTTGCGTTGATGACGCTGGGCGGGTTTGAGGTTGTCGTACGCAGCTTACTGTTTCCGGCTGATAGTGGTCAGCGCTGGCAGCTGTGGCGTCTATTCAGCCATGCGCTCCTGCATTTTTCCGCTTTGCATATTATCTTCAACTTACTCTGGTGGTGGGTGCTTGGTGGTCGCATCGAGCGCCTCGGCAGTAGCAGTAAGCTGGTTCAAATCTTTTTATTTGCCGCGCTTTTCTCGGGACTCGGTCAGTATTGGTTGGAAGGGCCTTACTTTGGTGGTCTCTCGGGCGTGGTTTACGCGCTGTTAGGCTATTTATGGTGGATGACTTGGCTGGCGCCATCGCGTGGCCTCACGGTCGAAAAGCCATATGTTGTCTTTATGCTGGCGTGGTTGGTGATTGGCTTTTTCCAGCCGATGGGCATGAACATCGCCAATATGGCGCATTTATTTGGTCTGATCATTGGCTGTTTGCTCGCTCTGTGGGACGCGAAACGCCATTCTTAGCGGATCGGTACTTCTGTCTACATCGCATTATCTCTATCGCGTAAAGAAAAAAGAGCAGGTAACTGCTCTTTTTTTGTTCGTAAGCGCAATTTTATTGCGTCAGATCTATGTTTTTATGTTCGCTTTCACGGTTTTTGTTTTCAATTTGAGTAATTATTCTACTCGTTGAGCGAATACGAAAATTTATTGCTCACTTCTTTGATTTTTATCCTTTTATAAATCCATCGCGTACATCTTACTGAGGACCCTCTCATGTTTGGAATCTTCCGTCCGGCTGCTCACCGGCAAAGATTGCCCCAAGCGCAGATCGGTGACACCTACACTCGACTGCGCTGGCAACTGTTTATCGGGATTTTTATCGGCTATGCCGGCTACTATCTCGTGCGTAAAAACTTTAGCTTGGCCATGCCGTATTTGATTGATGAATATGGCTTTAGTCGTGGTGATTTGGGGGTAGCGCTCGCCGCTGTGTCCATCGCTTACGGCTTATCAAAATTCTTAATGGGCAGTGTCTCTGACCGCTCAAACCCACGTTATTTCCTAAGTGCTGGGCTGTTAATGTCATCGTTGGTGATGTTCAGCTTTGGTTTTCTTCCTTGGACAACCAGCAGCATTACCATCATGTTTATCCTGCTGTTTATCAATGGTTGGGTACAAGGTATGGGCTGGCCTGCCTGTGGGCGCACCATGGTGCACTGGTGGTCACGGAAAGAGCGTGGTGAGCTGGTGTCGGTTTGGAACGTGGCGCATAACGTCGGGGGTGGCTTAATTGGGCCGCTATTCTTGCTCGGCTTGTGGCTGTTTAATGATGACTGGCGTGCGTCTTTTTATGTACCTGCATTTTTTGCCGCATTGGTCGCGGTGTTTATCTGGTTAACGCTACGTGACACCCCACAATCGTGTGGCTTGCCACCGATTGAGGAGTATAAAGACGATTATCCAGAGAACTATGACGAGGAAGCGTTTGAAAAAGAGATGACCGCCAAAGATATCTTCGTCACCTACGTGATGAAGAACCGTTTGCTGTGGTATATCGCGATTGCCAATGCCTTTGTCTATTTGATTCGCTATGGCGTACTCGATTGGGCACCGGTTTATCTTGATGAAGCGAAAGGCTTTACCGTGGATAAATCCTCTTGGGCCTACTTCCTCTATGAATGGGCGGGGATCCCAGGCACCTTATTATGTGGCTGGATGTCTGATAAATTCTTCAAAGGGGCGCGAGCACCTGCCGGTGTGTTGTTTATGGTGCTGGTGACCGTGGCAGTGTTGGTGTACTGGTTTAACCCAGCCGGCAACCCGGGCATCGATATGGTAGCGTTGGTGGCGATTGGTTTCTTGATTTACGGGCCGGTGATGCTGATTGGCCTGTATGCATTGGAGCTGGCACCGAAAAAAGCGGCGGGCACCGCGGCCGGCCTGACCGGTTTATTCGGCTATCTGGGTGGCGCGGTTGTCGCGAACATCGCGCTTGGCTATACCGTCGACCACTTTGGCTGGGATGGTGGCTTTATGCTGCTCACCGGCGGGTGTGGGTTGGCTATCTTCTTCCTGTGTTTGGCATGGGTCGGGGAGCATCGTGTGCGTCGTGACACAGCTGTGCACGCTGTCTAAGTGATCTGTCTTGGCATCGCCTAGTGGCTATGCGTAAACTAGGAAGCCCTCGTGATCGCGGGGGCTTTTTTTGTAAGGGGAGAAGCAGTGAAGCAAAACAAACGTCATCAGCAAATCATTGATCTGGTTAAGTCACAAGGATACGTGAGCACGGAAGACTTGGTTGAGCGCTTCAATGTCAGCCCGCAAACGATTCGACGCGATCTCAATGAATTGGCGGCAGAGAACCACATTCGTCGTCATCATGGTGGCGCGACGGTGCCGTCCAGCTCAGAAAATACCGCGTATGCGACCCGCAAGGTGCTTCAGCAGCAAGAAAAAGACACCATCGCACAGGCCTTGGTCAAACATATTCCTGATGGGGCGACCTTGTTTATCGATATTGGTACCACACCTGAAGCGGTGGCACGTGCGCTACTAGACCATCATAACCTGCGCGTGGTGACCAACAACTTGAATGCGGCCGCGATCTTAATGCCAAAGCAGGACTTTACGGTGATTATTGCGGGCGGCGAGGTACGGAATCGCGATGGGGGGATTGTCGGTGAGGCAACGCTCGATTTTGTCTCTCAGTTTCGGCTCGACTTTGGCATTCTTGGCATCAGTGGTATTGATGATGATGGCTCATTACTCGACTTTGACTACCATGAAGTGCGCGTCAAAAAAGCCATTCTTGATAACAGTCGTTGTGTGATGCTGGCAGCAGACCATACCAAGTTTGGCCGCAATGCCATGGTGAATTTGGGCAATATCACCCAGCTGGATATGGTCTTTACTGACGCAACGCCACCAGCTCAGATCCGTGACATGCTGAGCGCACAGGGAAGCCACCTTGAGGTGATTAGCCACCCTGAGCCCGCCGCTAACGTCACGGCTGAGTGATTATTGATATAAGTATTTTGTGAATAACAGGTCGGTGAGCATGCGGCGATTGGTTTCGGCGAGTAGGTGCTCGTTGACTTTCTCTAAACAGGTTTTGCGAATCGTTTCTCGGCCAGACAACGACTTTATCTGGGTGGCGGTTTGCTGGTTTAGGGTTTCAATAATCACATCGCGGATCAGGGGAGAGTGATACTCCAGCTCACTGACGAGTTTGGGGTTATCGACCATCAACTCGACTTTCACCTTGATAAAACCTAATCGACGGCCTTCGGTGACATAGTTGGTGGTAATCTCAGGCTCTAAGGAAAAGTAACTGTATTTGGGGTTACCCTCACCCTCTTCTTGTGCATGGACGGCGGCACTAAGCCAGAACAACACGCTCAGTACGACCATTAATAGGGGTTGTTTTTTACTCATAGTGACCCAGTTATTCCGTTCATGGTGTGACAGGGATAGGCTGAGCGCATTCTCCAAACGCAACCAGCCTGATACAATTACCAGCCGAGTATAGCAACATTGTCCCCCCCTTAGCGGTAAGGACAGGCGAATTTTGCGCGATGTGGCACAGGAAACAATGTCGGAATTAAATCATACCTATTTAGAAGCGCTGCAAACGGCACGCTGGGAGCGACCAGATATTGCGGCGCTAAAGCGCACCGCAGAAGGCAGTTGGTTACTCGAATCACATTCGATGACAGCAAGGTTGAAGCAGCACTGTCATGACTTTGACGTGGATGTGATTGCCGTTTATCAATTAACCCCAGACAAACTGACCGACAGCGAAGTGGCGCTGATTGGCCAAGAGGCTTGTGTGGTGCGTGAAGTGGTATTAAAAGGCGATGGACTTCCTTGGTTGTGCGCGCGTACCTTGATGCCGGCCTCCACCTTAGAAGGACAAGGGGGACACTTGCATGCCTTGGGAACAGAGCCACTAGGCCAACATGTCTTTAAGCAGCGCGCCTCACGGCGAGATGCGATTGAAACCGCTAATGTGGCGTGCCTGTCCCATCAGTTGCATGCGCGTCGCTCTCGGCTTTGGCTCCACAATCGCCCCATGCTAGTGGCGGAATTATTTCTGCCTAGCTCACCTGTGTATGGAAAGGAGATCCCTGCATGAGCGCAAAACTGGCCGCCTTCGGACAGCTGGCCCGTCTAGACCGGCCCATAGGCACGCTATTGCTGTTATGGCCAACCTTATGGGCCTTGTTTCTCGCTGCCGATGGCATGCCGTCACTGCTAACCCTGGTGGTCTTTGTGCTCGGGGTATATATGATGCGTGCCGCCGGGTGTGTCATTAACGACTATGCGGATCGCCATTTCGATGGCCATGTTAAGCGCACCAAAGACAGGCCCTTACCAGCCGGACGGATCAGCGAAAAAGAAGCGCTCGGCTTTTTTATTATGTTGGTATTCGGTGCGTTTTTGCTGGTGCTCACCCAAAATCGTTTGACCATTCAGCTTTCTTTTGTCGGCGTCGCGCTGGCGTTTATTTATCCTTTTATGAAGCGCTACACCCATCTGCCTCAGTTAGTATTAGGGCTGGCGTTTAGCTGGGCGATCCCAATGGCGTTTGCGGCGGCGCAAAATGCGCTGCCACCAGTGGTTTGGTTGCTGTTTTTCGCCAATATTTGTTGGACCATCGCTTACGACACCTTGTATGCCATGGTCGACAGAGACGATGACGTGAAAATTGGTATCAAATCGACGGCGATTCTATTTGGCCGCTGGGATAAAGCGACGGTGGGTGGCTTACAATTATTAACCCTCGGGCTGCTGATGCTCGCTGGGCAGTGGTTGGCGCTGTCGCCAGCCTATCAGTGGAGCTTATTGGCCGCCTTTGCATTGTTTGTCTATCAGCAATACCTCGCCAGAGAGCGCGAGCGGATGGCATGCTTCAAAGCCTTTTTGAACAATAACTACGTCGGCCTAGTGATTTTTATTGGTGTATTGTTGGGTGTATACGGGTAGCCGAGTTTGGATAAAGAAAGAGAAGGCGCTTCGTGGTGAAGCGCCTTTTTTTTGTCAGGAGGGCTGTATGAGTGGGCCGTTTCGCTTAGCGTTTGTCCGCCTTATTCGTGCCTAATGGCTGATTAAGCACTGCTTGAATGGTCAATTGCACCTCGGGGGAAATCAACTCACATACCAGATCGTTGAGCGCGGCGATACGCTCTGCATTGGCCTTGGCATCATCGTCCAAATAGCCTTGCTCGCGCAAGGTGTCGACAAAAATGGAGAACACTCGCTTGTCAAAGAACTCAGGGGCGTTGATCCCATGCAAACGGCTGAGTCGCTGCGCCAGCATCTGGCTGTGTTTTTCCAAATCACGCTTATCAATATGCGGCTGGTGGCTGAATAAGGTAAGCGTAATCGCGTAGCGCTGTAGCGTTTCGGCAATGGTGCGGCCGAGTAATTGCAGCTCACCGAGCTTGGCATTATTCATGGTCACTTTGCCATCGTCACAGCACAGCAGCGACTGGTCGTGCATTGCGTGCAGTAAGGCTTCGAAGTAGCTTTCAAGGCCGGCTTGGTCAAAGCTCATAAAGAGTTCCGCTTTAAGCAAGGGGTACAATTGCTGCACGCAGGCGCGCAAGCCGGATCGGCTAATCGATTTGTGGGTCACCAATATTTGCGCGATCAGCGACGGCAGCGCCACCAGATGAATGACATTGTTGCGATAGTAGGTCATCAAGATCGCTTGCTGGCGATCCAGAGAAATGACTTCACCCATGGTGTCTTTTTCGACCACCAATTTGTTGAGTGATAACGCGTGATCGACCAGATCCGCCGGTGAATCTTGAGGCACACTGCTGCTCGCCGAGTAGGGAGCCTGTGTCAGCAGGGCTTGATACACCCCTAACTGGGCCTCGAGCGCTTCACGGCTTAAGGCACGCTGACGTGAGGCCAGCAACGCGGTGGCGCACAAGTTGAGAGCATTGGTCGCGGCGGCATCGTTGATATGGGTCATTACCTTGGTCGCCAAATCACTGACGACCGGATTCATCCACGCCGGTTTTTGCGGCTCCATCGGGTTAATGTAATCGTGCCAGTCAGGCACCTGCTCATTAAGGTGTTGGTTGAGCGCAATGGGTTCACCAAAGTTCACGTAACCCAAGCCGTAGTTACGCAGCTTACGCACGATCCCTAATACTTGGCCGACGCTTTCTTTCTCTTTGCGCTGGCCTTGGAGCTCTTTGGCGTAAGTGTTGACCTCCATCACGTGCTCATAGCCGATATAGACAGGCACCAAGGTGATAGGGCGTTGTTGGCCGCGAAGCATCGCCTGTAGGGTCATGGCGAGCATCCCGGTTTTCGCTGGCAGTAGGCGGCCTGTACGAGAACGGCCGCCTTCGGCAAAGTACTCGACCGAGTAACCACGGGCAAACAGTTCTGCGAGATACTCACGGAATACGGTGGAATACAGGCGATTGCCTTTAAAGCTGCGGCGAATAAAGAAGGCACCACCACGGCGGAATAAGGGGCCGGCCGGGAAGAAGTTGAGGTTCACACCGGCGGCGATATGCGGTGGCACCAAGCCCTCTTTGTATAACACGTATGAAAGTAGCAGGTAATCCATGTGCGAGCGATGGCAGGGCACGTAGACAATCTCGTGGCCATCTTGCGCGAGTTGACGCACACGCTCGGCGTTGTTGACATGAATGCCTTGATAGAGCTTGTTCCACAGCCAAGTAAGAATGCGGTCACTGTAACGGATCAAGCGATAGGAAAAGTTGGCGGCGATCTCCTCCATCATATCGACCGCTTCTTTGCGCACTTTGTCTACTGACACATCGCGCGTTTGCGCTTCATCGTGCACCACCTTGTCGATGGCTTTCGACGCAAGCAGCCGCTTAAACAGTAAGCCACGGTTGGGCAAGCGCGGCCCTGAAGCGGCGAGCTTTTGGCGTGAGAAATGGATCATCGCCACGCGCGCCAGTTTATGGGCGATAGCCTGGTCGGTGCCGTGCTTATCGGCCATATAGCGTAGCGATACCGCTTGGCTAAGTCGCACCATGCCATCGCGGCCACGGGTGAGGATGGTCCACAGTTTTTCTGGTCCATTCATCGCCCGCAGAATCGCTTGGTGGCGCTGGGTCTCATTGCCCGGATCGCGCTGCCATAGCACGGAGGCTGGGACGAGCTGGATATCTAATTCGCTATCTTGGCGGTGTAAGTGAAGTAAGTCTTTAAAATGCGCGAGCGAGCGCGCAGGCAGATCGTCATCCCCAGAAAACACCTTGCGTCCGTGGCTAATAAACACGTAGCGCGGCAAAGTGACATCGCCAATGGTCAAGGGCGTTAACGGATCGGGCAACCCCTGGCGTAAGCAGGTGCGCCGTAAGGTTAATAAATCGGTGTGAGACTGAAACGGCAACACATACACAATAGGGCGTGCGAGTGACAGATTAAGCTGTTCGACCGGTTCAGAGGGAATACATTGGGTGTTTACCCAGGCAGAAAGCGGCAAATTCAATAGCTTGTAATAAATCTTTTGCCAGAGAGCCATGATTGTCAGTGCCTCAAATTCAAAATGCGCGCCAAGGATAGCAGAAAAGTGCCGCGAACTTGCAAACAAAGGTCGAGATTTGCCATTAGCCTGCGCGTAATCGACGATATTCGCGATAATGAGATCGGCTTCTCGTGGCGTTAATTAGTGCTTTTCAAGCTGCATTTTACTGGATATACTCACAGTTAACTGTATAAAAAGACAGGTAAGAGCATGAAGCCGTTAACCGCGAGACAGCAACAAATCTTCGATTTGATTAAAGCCCACATTGAAGAAACAGGAATGCCCCCGACCCGTGCCGAAATCGCCCGTCAATTGGGTTTTCGTTCGGCGAATGCCGCAGAGGAGCATTTAAAAGCCTTGGCCCGTAAAGGTGTGTTGGAAATCATTCCAGGGGCATCACGTGGTATTCGTTTGATCAGTGAAGAAGAGGTGGTGACGCCGGAAGAGCAAGGGCTGCCTTTAATTGGGCGTGTTGCTGCCGGTGAGCCGATACTGGCGCAAGAGCACGTCGAAAGCCACTATCAGGTCGATCCTGCTCTGTTCAAGCCCAATGCTGACTTCCTACTTCGTGTCAATGGCATGAGCATGAAAGACATTGGTATTCTCGACGGTGATTTGCTCGCCGTCCACAAAACGCAAGATGTGCATAACGGCCAGGTGGTGGTTGCCCGTGTCGATGATGATGTGACGGTTAAACGGCTTGAGAAGAAAGGCGCACAAGTGGTACTTCATGCTGAAAACGATGAGTTTATGCCAATTTCGGTGGATTTGACCGCACAATCGCTGACGATTGAAGGCGTTGCTGTGGGGGTGATCCGCAATACCGACTGGATGTGATCTTGACCTTGGCGGACGACAGCGTCCGCCATTGGAACGCGGTTAAAAAAACACCTTTGCATTCTTGCTCAGTTAAACGATAATTATTATCATCAGTGATTATCGTGTGTGGAGGTGTCCGTGCGTACACAACAGCATTCTGTTCCCAGTAAGCTATTTAAGCCAATGTGGCTGCGCAGTCGTGAGAGCCTGACTGACGACGGCGTGATCTATGATCCCATGGCGGCGGCTGCCTGCCAGGGGTGCGTGTTGCAGCCTGAATGCGATTGGCACAACCTAGATCAAACCCAGCTGCTTTATGCCACGCTTACCAGTCAATGTGACGCGATTGTAAAACAATTCTTAGCCCAGCATCCCACTGCGTGGATTATTAACGTGGGTGGCGGACTCGATACCCGCTTTTATCGACTAGATAACGGCCGCTGTCGCTGGTTGGAAGTGGACGTAGACGAAACCCTGCTCTGGCGAGAGCGCTTGTTTCATACCAGTGAGCGTTTTCGCATGGTGCAAGGCTCGGTCAAGCAGCTTGATTGGCTGGCGCAGTTGGCGGTGCCGGCAGGTCATCCCACCATGCTGATTTGCGATCAAGCCTTGTTAGAGTGCACTAACCAAGAAATTTCTGCCTTTTGCCACCACATTAGCCGTTATTTTCCTCAACTGGAGGCTTGCTTGGTCTTAGCGGGGGATAAATGTCATACCCGAATGGGTCAAAAACTCGGCTGTGAGCACTATCAACATGGGTTCACCGACCCCAGAATGGCGATTATTAATGCGTTACCTTGGGCGTGTCGCGTGGAAGAAAAATCTCCGCTCGATAAGCCGTGCCCACGGTGGCGTCTATGGCAGCGTGCACTGGCCGCGATGCCTCGCTATCGCCTCCGCTTTACGCCGGTGGTGCTACATATCGAAATCTGATGCCATGGCGGCCCCCTGCTTACTGTGTTGAGCATCAGTATGTGCTTGGCATCACAATCTTTTTCCCTCTGTTTTTTTGTCCTTTGGGCAAACCTCTCCTAAATTGAATGTAAATAAAACGTTAATGGTTGTGACCAGCTGTATCGAGGTTTTTCCTTAACGACGGCTTGCTGATATCGCTACTCTGACCGCTATAACAGCGTGCGACGTTGATATGTGGCGACAAGCAGTAAGGCTTTGCATTGATGCCGTGAGGCAGGAGGGAGCCGTGCTGAGGCACCAAAGACGAATCCTAGCGCTGAGTTTAACAATGTTCAGTGGCGGTGCAGTAGCCACAGAGCGCGAAGGCTGGAATCTCACCCAAGGGGTGACGGCCATCAGCCAGCAGGTGTATGACCTGCATATGACCATTTTCTACATCTGTGTCGCGATTGGCGTACTGGTGTTTGGGGTGATGTTTTGGGCCATCATCCGTCACCGTAAATCCAAAGGCGCGAAGCCTGCCTCATTTCATGAAAGTACCAAGGTAGAAATTGCGTGGACGCTCGTGCCGTTTTTAATTTTGGTGGGCATGGCGATTCCGGCCACCCAGGTGTTACTCGATATGGAAGACACTACCGAGCCGGAACTCACGGTGCAGGTAACGGGATCACAATGGAAGTGGCATTACCGCTATTTTGACCATGACGTTGCCTTCTTTTCACTGCTTGCCTCAAGTCCTGAACAAATCCGCAATGAGAGACAAAAGCGGGACACTTATTTGCTCGAGGTCGACCAGCCGCTGGTGTTGCCAGTCGGGCGTAAGGTGCGCTTTTTGATTACTTCGCAAGATGTGATTCATTCGTGGTGGGTGCCTGCCTTTGCGGTGAAAAAAGATGCTAACCCCGGCTTTATCAATGAGGCGTGGACCAAAATTGATAAGCCCGGCATTTATCGCGGCCAATGTGCAGAGCTGTGCGGTAAAGACCACGGCTTTATGCCGATTGTGGTGATCGCCAAGCCTCAAGAGGAATTTGATGCTTGGGTGCAAGAAACGGCGCTAGCACAGCAAAAAGCGCGCGAAGAGGAGCAACGCTTGCTGGACATGGAAATGCCGATGGATGAACTGATGGCGCTAGGCAAGCAGGTGTACGACAGCCGCTGTGGTATGTGTCACCAAAGCGAAGGACAAGGGATGCCGGGCGTGTTCCCTGCGTTGGCCGGCGCTGAGATTGCCACTCAGCCAGATAGATTGGTCGACCATATCGATATCGTCGTCAACGGCAAGGCAGGCACCGCCATGCAAGCGTTTGGTCCGCAACTGTCGCTCAAAGAATTGGCGGCGGTGGTGACCTACGAGCGCAATGCGTGGGGCAATGACACCGGTGATACCGTACAAGCTGCGCAAATCAACGCGGTGAAGTCAGGTGAAGATCTTTAGGAGCGCGTGATGACAGATACTACCCCAGATACCTTGCATGACGATCATCACCATAAACCGCGTGGGATCATGCGTTGGGTGTTGACCACCAACCACAAAGATATTGGCTCCATGTATCTGATTTTCAGCTTCACCATGTTTTTACTGGGTGGGGCGATGGCGATGGTGATCCGCGCTGAGCTTTTTCAGCCCGGCCTGCAACTGGTTGAGCCTAACTTTTTCAACCAAATGACCACAGTACACGGCCTGATCATGGTGTTTGGCGCGGTGATGCCCGCGTTTACCGGTTTGGCTAACTGGATGGTGCCAATGATGATAGGAGCGCCGGACATGGCGCTGCCACGGATGAATAACTGGAGCTTTTGGATCCTGCCGTTCGCGTTCTTACTGCTGATTGGCTCGTTGTTTATGGAAGGTGGCGGCCCTAACTTTGGCTGGACGTTTTACGCGCCGCTGTCAACCACTTATAGCCCAGACAGTACCGGCCTGTTTGTGTTTGCCCTGCATATTATGGGGATAAGCTCGATCATGGGCGCTATCAATGTGATTGTTACCATCACCAATATGCGCGCGCCGGGCATGACCTACATGAAAATGCCGCTGTTTGTTTGGACTTGGCTAATCACGGCCTTTTTGTTGATTGCGGTGATGCCGGTATTGGCAGGGGCCGCCACCATGGTGCTGACCGATAAGTACTTTGGTACCAGCTTTTTTGATGCCGCGGGGGGCGGCGACCCGGTTTTGTTCCAGCATATTTTCTGGTTCTTTGGTCACCCCGAGGTCTACATCATGATTTTGCCAAGCTTTGGCATTATCTCGGCAATCGTCCCTGCGTTCTCGCGCAAGCGCCTGTTCGGCTATAGCTCGATGGTATACGCCACCGCCTCGATTGCGGGGTTAAGCTTTTTAGTATGGGCGCACCATATGTTCACCACCGGGATGCCGGTGTTTGCCGAATTATTTTTCATGTTCTGTACCATGCTGATCTCTGTGCCCACTGGGGTGAAGGTCTTTAACTGGGTCGCCACCATGTGGCGGGGCTCCTTGACCTTTGAAGTGCCTATGTTGTTTGCGATTGCCTTTATTGTGCTGTTCACCATCGGCGGTTTTTCTGGCTTGATGCTGGCGATCACCCCGGTCGATTTTCAGTATCACGACACCTATTTTGTGGTCGCACATTTCCACTATGTGCTGGTTTCGGGCGCTGTGTTCTCGATTATGGCCGCGGCTTACTACTGGCTCCCTAAGTGGACGGGCCATATGTTTAATGAAACCTTGGCCAAGTGGCACTTTTGGTGCTCAGTGATTTCGGTCAATGTGCTTTTCTTCCCCATGCACTTTCTTGGGCTGGCGGGGATGCCGCGCCGGATCCCCGATTATGCCCTACAGTTTGCGGACGTAAACGCCATTGTCAGCATCGGTGGCTTTGCCTTTGGTTTATCGCAACTCATCTTCTTGGTCGTCGTGGTTAAGTGCGCGCGTGGTGGCGCCCCAGCGGCTGCCAAGCCATGGGATGGCGCTGAAGGGCTAGAATGGACAGTGCCATCGCCCGCACCGTATCACACCTTTGAGACACCGCCTGATCTCAAGGAGGTGCGAGATGGCCACTAAATCAACCCGCTCCGCTCGTCGATTATTGTTGTTAGCGGTGGCCATGTTTGGCTTTGCGTTTGCCTTAGTGCCTTTGTACGACGTGTTCTGTGAGGTGACAGGGATCAATGGTAAAACCGATAACGAGGCGGCCGCATCCAGCGCGGGCATTGACCAAGACCGCTTGGTGACCATTGAGTTTATCGCCTATATCAACCCGGGGATGCGCTGGACGTTCGAGCCCCAAGTCAACCAGATGAAAGTGCACCCGGGTGAGACCCACACGATTAATTATCTCGCAACGAACAACGCACGCTATGACACCATTGGCCAAGCCGTGCCTTCGGTCTCGCCGGGTTTAGCCGCACAGTACTTAAACAAAATTGAATGCTTTTGTTTTAACCGTCAGCCATTGCCGCGTGGCGAGGATGCCTCTTTACCGCTGATCTTTTACGTGGATCCTGAGCTGCCGGATGACATTAACCACTTAACGCTGGCTTACACCTTGTTTGATGTGACTGCCAGCGCCAAGGAATAAGGAGGCGATCATGGCGACGCCTGAACGTTATTATGTCCCTGCCGCGAGTATTTGGCCGATCGTGGGTGCGGTGGCGCTGTTTTTGATTGCCGCTGGTGCGGGTGCCACCGTGGGTGGCTTGTTTGGTGGCAACGGCCCTTGGTTGTTGCTGGCAGGCACTGTGCTTATTTTGATTATGCTCACCGGCTGGTTTCGCGACGTGATCCGCGAATCCATGCAAGGGCTTTACTCGGCGCAAATGGACCGTTCTTTTCGCCAAGGAATGAGCTGGTTTATTTTCTCTGAGGTGATGTTTTTTGGTGCCTTCTTCGGCGCGCTCTTTTATGCCCGCTTTATCGCCGTCCCTTGGCTGGGCGGTGCGAGCAATAACGCGATGACCGCGGCGGTGCTGTGGCCAGATTTTGTCGCCCAGTGGCCGTTGACCCTCACGCCTGGAGGGATTGAAACCACTGCGATGCCGGCAATGGGACTGCCCTTACTTAACACGCTGATCCTACTCACCTCATCGGTCACGCTCCATATTGCCCATACCGCTATTGAAAAAAATCAACGTGAGCGATTGAAAGGCTTTTTACTGGTAACGGTGCTCCTTGGGGCGCTGTTTATGTTCTTTCAAGGCGAAGAGTATGTGCACGCCTATCAAGAAATGAATCTGCGTCTCGACTCCGGGGTGTATGGCAATACCTTCTATTTATTAACCGGCTTTCATGGCCTACACGTGACCTTGGGTACCATTATGCTGTTGGTGGTGTGGCTGCGTGTGATGCGTGGGCATTTTAGCCCTGAACATCACTTTGGCTTTCAAGCCAGTGCGTGGTATTGGCACTTTGTCGATGTGGTCTGGCTATGCCTGTTTGTCTTTGTGTATATCTTGTAGCTCAGTAAGGGCGCGGGTTGGGGGCAATCCAGCCCATGGATAGCGCAATCAGCAATAACACGAAGACAACCACGGAAAACAGCACACGCCGACCGAGATAACGCGACAAAGGCACAGCGCTATCGCCTTTTAGTAGCACGGGCAAGGCACGGAAGAGATTAAACAGAATAAAAATCAGTAAACAAATCAGAATGGCTTTGACCAACATAAGCGCTCCTTAGCGCAATAGGTAATCATGAAACAAGGACGGCGAATGGGGTTTCTGATATTGACTGTGGTTGTGGTCTTGCTGCTCGTCAAGTTAAGCCATTGGCAATGGACGCGTGGCGAGCAAAAAGCCCAACATCTGGCACAGTTTGAGGCCAATCAAGCACTAGGTTCACTCGCAAGCGCGGTGCAAAAAGGGCAATTTCTGGCGATCGATGGCCAGTTTCGCCCCGAGTTTGCCGTGTGGCTTGATAATCAGACCCACCAAGGTCGCGTAGGCTATCGCCTTTTTCTTCCCTTCATTCCAAACCAGCAGCCATCGCGATGGTGGCTGGTGGAATTGGGGTGGGTGGCCGCGCCTGCTGTGCGTGCCTTGCCGGCGGTACCCGCGTTGGCATCGCGCTATCAGCTGTCTGGCTTTATTGATACACCGTCCAAGCGGGTGGTACTCAAGAAAGAAACGGCATCGCATAAGTGGCCCGCTCGGGTGCAGCGCATTGACTTACAAGCACTTAAGGCTCAAATGTCCGCGCTGGAGGCGCAGTGGTTGATACGGGCAGAAAAACTGGTGGATGTGACCAAGCCGAGCACAGATACCTTGGCGCAAGCGGGGGTGACGCCGGTGTGGCAGCCGGTGGTGATGCCGCCAGTGAAACATTATGGCTATGCCTTGCAGTGGGCGTTAATGGCGCTCGCGGTCAGTATTGGCGCGGGCATCTGGTGGTACAAAACTAAACAGAGGGAAGCGGTGTGAAGGGACGCATGACGCTCGTGGCTTTGATTGGCATCTTTGTCCTGCCCGTGGTGGTGGCGAAATTGGTGTTGGAGCAAAGCTGGTATGAAAAAGGGGTCACCAATTACGGAGAGTTTCTCACTGAGCCGGCGACCTTGAATTGGTTACCTGAGCAAGGCCAGTGGCGGTTGATTTATCGGGTGCCAGAGCAATGTGATTCGGTGTGTAAGCAAGCGCTGTTTCAGTTAACACAAATTCCGATTGCGGTCGGCAAAGAGCGCGATCGGGTCAGTAGCGTGGCACTGACGAGCTCCGCCCCGAAAGCGCCGGAGGTACTGACATGGCAAACCCTGACCACAGAGCAAGCGCGGGCATGGCAGCAGCAAGCGTTTGATAAAAATACCATCTATCTTAGCGATCCGATGAATAATGTGGTGCTGGCCTATCCGGTCAGTGATGATAAAACCAAGTGGGTCGCGCAAGGCAAAGGCTTGTTACGCGACCTCAAACGGCTCCTTAAATTGTCGAAGGTAGGCTGATTATGGCAACGCGTCGCTACCAACTCGCCGTTTTATCGACACTGATACTGGCTGTGCTGGTGGTCGGCCTCGGCGCGTTTACCCGTCTTACTGAAGCGGGGCTTGGCTGCCCAGATTGGCCCGGATGCTATGGCCATTTGGCAGTGCCCGCCAGTGAAAGCGCGCAATCGGTCGCCATGTCGCGTTTCCCAGATGCGCCCATTGATATCAACAAAGCGTGGAATGAAATGCTGCACCGCTACGTGGCCGGCACCCTCGGGCTGGCGATTTTTGCGTTGGCCTGGATCAGCTGGCGACGTCCTGACTATCAGGCGTTCCGCGCTCTGACCACCTTGCTCAGTGTGGTAGTCATCGCGCAAGCCGCCCTAGGGATGTGGACGGTGACCTTAAGTTTAATGCCGGTGGTGGTGATGGCGCACTTACTCGGCGGTTTCACCACCGTATGCCTGCTGGTTTGGCTGGCGGCGGTGACAGGCGCATGCCGGTTTCCGGTGATTGCAATGTCGTCATCCGCGCGCCGCGTGGGCAGTGTGGCCTTGGTGGCGGTGATTGTGCAAATCGGGCTCGGCGGTTGGACCTCCGCCAACTATGCCGCCACTGTGTGCACCCAGCTACCTATCTGCGAAAGCCCTTGGTGGCAGCTTTTCACCCCTTCCGCCTTTCATCCTGTCAGTCCGCTTAGCGACACCTATCAGTTTGGCGTGCTGAACCATGCCGAGCGGGTGACCATCCATGCCACCCACCGTCTTGGCGCCATGGTGGTTACCGCATTAGTGCTCGCTTGGGCATGGATGCTGTGGCGTGTTGGGGCGCGCGCGCTGGCAATGACGGTGAGTGGTGTGTTGGCGATTCAAATTACGCTGGGGGTGACCAATGTGGTCGCGCTACTGCCGCTGAGTGTGGCGGTGGCGCATAATCTCGGTGGATTGTCGCTGTTGGCCACATTACTCCTCACCCGATTTTTATGTCTTTCACCGTCGACCCGACAAGGAGCCCGTGATGGCACAGTTTCAACGTACCGCTAGTGTTTCGACACCTGCTGGCGCCAATTGGCGTGATTATTACGAGCTGACCAAACCGCGTGTGGTTGCCATGTTGCTTCTCACCGCGTTGGTGGGCATGTGTTTGGCAACCCCAGGTTGGCCACCTTGGTCGGCGGTGCTGGTGGGATTATTTGGCATTGGTGCGCAAGCCAGTGCGGCGGCGGTGTTTAATCACGTTATCGATTGGAAAATTGATACGAAAATGCAGCGCACCCGCCATCGTCCCGTTGCTGAGGGGCGAGTGAGTCAAGGTGCCGCGTTGGCCTTTGCCGTGGTGCTGATGGTGAGCGGTTTTATTGCTTGCTGGTGGCTGAACCCGCTCACCGCCTGGTTAACGTTTGCCAGCCTAGTCGGGTATGCCTTGGTGTATACCCAGTGGCTTAAACCTGCGACCCCGCAAAATATCGTGATTGGCGGTTTGGCCGGTGCGATGCCGCCTTTGTTAGGCTGGACCGCGGTGACCGGAGAGCTTCACGCCCATGCGCTACTGCTGGTGATGATCATATTTACTTGGACGCCGCCTCACTTTTGGGCGTTAGCAATACATCGCCGCCATGACTATGCCAAAGCCGATGTGCCGATGCTGCCTGTCACTCACGGGGTAGGGTTTACCCAAACCATGGTCTTGCTTTACACCCTACTGCTGGTCATCGTGGGCATTTTACCTTGGCTGACCGGGATGAGTGGTTGGCTGTATCTGGTGGGGGCGACCACCTTAAATCTGGTCTTTGTCGGCTACGCTTGGCGACTGAAAACCCAGTCGCAAAAAGGCATCGCGTGGCAGACCTTTAAGTTCTCGATATGGCATATCTTCGCGACCTTTGTGGTGCTGCTTGCCGACCACGCGTTGCGCTATTAAGAGGCTACTTTAGCCCTTGCGCCGACAGCACGGTGGCTTTGTCGGCGACAAAAGACACTTTGATGTGCTTACCATCGCCGCCCCACACACAGTGGGTTAAGCCCATGGTGTCGTCGCATTGGCTAGGCTCGCCAATGTGGCTCACAACCACGTCATAACTCATGCCCACTTCGAGCTGATCGTAGTTTTGCTTGGTCACTTTCGAGCAACCCGCTAGCAATACCACCAACACACAGGCAAAAAATACACGCATAACCTTTCCTTATTCACAGAGGTGATGAGCGCTAGTTAGCGCAGTGCAACTGGCGCAGTGCAACTGACGTCGTGTCACTGGCGCAATACAATGGCCGCTCGTCGATGAGATTGTCGCAATGGTACACTGCTGCACCCATAAGGGCTACCCAAGGATGTTATCGCTTGTCGATGCAATCGTGTTCTTTATCAAAAATAGACGATCTCTCAAACGCAGTGCAGATCACTTAAAATTCAAATCGAGGAAGTATGTGGCAGTCTTTAACCCAGCGTGAGCTTCACTGGCGGGTCTTATCGCTGGCTTTACCTATGGTGATCTCCAATATCACCGTTCCGTTATTAGGGTTAGTGGATGCCGCGGTGATCGGCCATTTAGACCATGCATGGTATTTAGGTGGTGTGGCGGTTGGCAGCACCATGATAAATGTCACCTTTTGGCTGTTGGGCTTTTTGCGTATGGCGACCACCGGGTTTACCGCGCAAGCCTATGGCGCGAGTGATAACCGTGAGCTGGCGGCGACCTTTGTGCGTGGGGCGACCTTAGCGTGCTTGCTGGCTGTACTGTTAATCGCACTGCATGTGCCTATTTTAGAGGGGGTGATGCACTTTAGTGATGCCAGCGCTGAGGTGAAACACTATGCGAGCCAGTATTTCTCCATTCGGATCTTTAGTGCACCGGCGACCTTGATGAACTTGGTGATCATGGGCTGGCTACTGGGGGCCCAAAATGCGCGCCAGCCGATGTGGCTACTGATTGTGGTTAACAGTGCCAATATTATCCTTGATCTGCTGTTTGTGGTGGGCCTCGATATGAAAGTCGAAGGGGCCGCAGCGGCCAGTGTGGTTGCCGATTATCTCGGCCTCATCCTGGGGCTCTATTTTGTCAAAGGTATCTGGCAGTCGCGTCAGTTACCGACCGTTCGGTCGGTGTTTGAGCGCGGGCTGACTGGGATGAGCCGCTTGCTAAAGCTTAATCGAGACATCTTTTTACGTAGCCTTAGCTTGCAGTTGGCGTTTACCTTCATGACCTTCCAAGGGGCTACGCTTGGTGACGAGATTGTGGCCGCCAATGCGGTGTTGATGAGCTTTCTGATGCTGATTTCCTTTGCAATGGACGGTTTTGCTTATGCAATGGAGGCAATGGTCGGTAAAGCGATTGGCGCGCAGAGTAAGTCTGAGCTGTTAGTGTCACTCATAGGCAGCACTTTTTGGTCGTTGGTGATTTGCTTGGCGATCACGCTGGCGTTTGGTGTGGCAGGCCATCACATTATTGCGCTGATTTCCGATATCGAGGCGGTGCGTGACCAAGCGGCACGTTATTTACCTTGGCTGGTGGCCATGCCTTTGGTATCGATGTGGTGCTTTTTGCTGGATGGTATTTTTATTGGTGCCACGCGGGGTAAAGACATGCGCAATGGGATGTTTGTCGCCACCGCAGGTTTTTTTGCGGCATGGTGGTTAGCGCAAGGGTGGGGCAATCATGCACTGTGGTTAGCGATGCTTACTTTTATGGCGCTAAGAGGGCTCAGTCTTGCGGTGTGCTTTGTTTACCATTGGCGACGGGATAGCTTTTTTCACGTCACGCACTGAGGCTAATGAAAAAAAAACAGGCCATTTGGCCTGTTTTTGCGATAGGAGACGGCGTTTATTAGTAGTAAGAATGATCGCCACGGGCATGCTCAGTCACATCACGCACGCCGTTTAACTCGCCGCTAAACTCAGCCAGCAACTGCTTTTCGATCCCTTCTTTTAGGGTAACGTCCACCATCGAGCAGCCATTACAGCCGCCACCGAATTGCAAAATCGCAACCGCATCATCGGTGATTTCTATCAAGTTCACATGGCCGCCATGGCTGGCAAGCTGTGGGTTAACTTGGCTTTGAATCACGTAATCAACCCGCTCCATCAAGGGGGCATCGGAGGCGACTTTACGCATTTTCGCATTTGGTGCTTTCAGCGTCAGCTGTGAACCCATTTTATCGGTGACAAAGTCGATTTCCGCTTCGTCTAGAAATGGCAGGCTCATTTCATCGATAAAGGCAGAAAAGCCGTTGAACTTAAGTTCGGTATCGCTGCTTTCTATCGCTTCGGGTGGGCAATAAGAAACACCGCACTCGGCGTTTGGCGTGCCTGGGTTAACCACAAACACGCGAATATTGGTGCCCTCGGGCTGCTGCTCAAGCAGCTTCACAAAGTGGCTTTGTGCATTTTCTGAAATATTGACTTCTGACACGACAAATACCTGACTAATCCAGTGTGTTTTATACAGTGTACTCCGGTTTGCGTTGGCTATCACCCCTTGAAGCATGTGGCTACTTTATGAGCATGGATAGCACGCTTTCCGTTAGGGTAGATCGGTACGTGCCAAACAGTAAATATCGATCGTTTCTGCTCCCGCACGGCGTAATAACCGGCACAGTTGTGACACCGTTTGTCCAGTCGTGACCACATCATCAACAATCGCCACATGCGAACTTGGCAGCTCGCCCCTGATCGCAAACGCATATTTCAGATTAGAGAGCCGCGCCTGTCGGCTTAAACCTTGTTGTGGCGCAGTATGGCGATGTCGGACTAAAACGTTATCGACAACTTGAGTATCAAGGTGGTCGGCCAGCGCCCAAGCTAAATGCACACTTTGATTAAAGCCGCGTTGCCAGCGACGCCGCCAATGCAGAGGGACAGGAAGCAGCACGGGAGCGGGATGAAGGATACGCTCGCTTAACTGGCGTGCAAATGGCAAGGCCAACTCGAAGGCCTGCTGGTATTTGAATGCATGGACAAGTTGCGGCAAGGGATCATGGTAAGCGCTGATGGCAAACAGGTGATCCCACGCCGGTGGGTGGCTCAGGCAGGCACCGCATCGCGCTTGGGAGTCGGTCACCGGCAAACCGCAACACTGGCAAAGATGATATTGATAGTGGGCGTCCCAGCATGCGTCGCAACACAAAGCCTGTGTGGCCCCCACCGACGTGGTCGCCAGTGATAAGTGGCAAACAGGGCATTGCAAGGGCAAGATCTTGCCTCTCCAATGGGTCAGCCAACGCGTCAAGCGCCGTGGGTTGATTGCTGGTATCATAGGCACCTTGATTGAAAAGCAACCAAGGCAGTGTAAAGCATGGCGTTATGTGATTGGCAATCTTATGGTCAAGGCCCCGATCTGGTTCTCATTCACGGCTGGGGGATGAACAGTGCTGTTTGGTCGCTGTTACTGCCTTACCTGACCGCGCATTACCGTGTTCACTGTGTTGACCTACCAGGTTTCGGCCACAGCGCCCACCAACCGGATCTTAATATAGAGAAACTGGCACAACTGTTGCTTAAAGAATCACCAGCGCATGCAACTTGGATCGGTTGGTCGCTGGGCGGGTTAGTCGCCACACAGGCGGCATACTTATCGCCACAGCGTATGAGTGGTTTAGTCACCGTGGCCAGTTCACCCAAGTTTGTTGCAGAGCCAGGATGGCGCGGAATCAAGCCGGCAGTATTGACCGACTTTGCCGACCAACTTGAGCGTGATTTTTCGCAAACGGTGGAGCGCTTCATGGCGCTGCAAGCCATGGGGTCACCCACGGCGAGAAAAGATGTGAAAGCGCTCAAACAAGCGGTGTTTTCGCGGCCGGCGCCCGACCCTCGTGCTTTGGCAGATGGATTGTCGATGCTGGCAACCACAGATCTTCGCCAACATTGTGAGGCGATCACTGTGCCTTGGTTACGGTTATACGGGCGGCTAGACGGTTTGGTGCCTGCGTCGGTGGCGGAAGCGGTGTCTGCGTTGGCGCCTCACTCACAATGCGAGGTATTAGCACACAGTGCTCATGCCCCCTTTGTGACGGAGCCTGACGAAGTGGTGGACAAGCTACTTGCCTTTTTAGGCAAAAACTTGCCGCCCAAATAGTGTGCGCGGATCGTTTTTTGGTAGAATTGACTAAATCCTGTCATGGTTCTGCCGATAAGTTAACTATGTCACTTGCTCTGACATTAGGAGAGACCATAATGAACGTAGGTAACGTTGGGCAGTCTCAGGCGTATCATCAACAAACGATGAAGCCAAAAGCGCCGACACAGCCGCAACAAAATGCGGACAACGCGGCCAAAGATACGAAAGAAGCGAAGCCTGTTGAAAAGCTTTCTGCTGCTGAGGCAGCAAAAGAAAGCAAAGATGTGAAAGCAGCGAAAAACGCTGAAGGTGTTAAAAAGCCAGAAGAGAAATCATCGGTTGAATCCTTTACCTATGGTGCGTTGGGCATGGACCACCCGGAAAAAGTGAAAGAAAACGATGATACGGCCTATAGTGCGGGACAATTTTTGTCTGCGTTGGGCACAATAGGCACCATACTCGCGGTTGTCGTCTAAACTATAAGGAGACGAGGCCGCACTGACAATTAGGCCTTCAGCTGATGTTGGGAGGTAGCATCAGATGAATATATCGCCAGCAAGCGTCAGTATCCCAACTGTCGCGCCATCGGTGAACCCGCCAACCGAGCAAGTTGCGCGGGACAATCGCATGCGCGAAAAAATCGTCCCCACCAAGCAAGCCCCAGAGCCAGAACACGGCAAAGCGGCCACCGATCAAGGCAAGCAGCTCGGCCGCTCATCTTGGGATCCGTCACAGCACCCTAACTATTCGCTCGACTACAGTCGCGAGTCTTTGTCTGACGCTGATTACGATGGGGCGAACATTGCCGGTCGTGTCGACGCCATGGCACGTACCGAGCCTGGAGAGCAAGCACGTAAAGACAACGGCTACCCGCTGGGGTTGAAAATGCCGGAAGAAGTGCTTGAAAAAGTGGAAGAGCTGAAAAGGTTCGAGCAAACGCGTGCAGTCGTCGCCATGCGCTATCAGCAAGCGACCGTGGCGAATATGCCCTCAGAAGTGCTGATCGTGATTTAAGCGCTTTCCGTTGAGCCGATTGACGTCAAAGCCCCGCGTATTATCGCGGGGCTTTTTGCTTGGCTAAGAGCGCTTGGCGCGGGCAAAGGCATCCGCCATGCTGCCCATTGTGGCGGGTTTTTCCTGGCGCTTTTTCGGACTTTTCTCACGCTGCTTAGGGGCGGCAACTGTGGTTTCGCTCGCGGCTGGGGTATCGTCGAGGCGCATCGATAACCCAATGCGTTTGCGCGGCGCATCCACCTCCATGACTTTCACTTTCACCACATCACCGGCTTTCACCACGTCGCGGGGATCGCTAATAAAGCGGTTTGATAGGGCGGAGATGTGCACGAGGCCATCTTGGTGGACGCCGATATCGACGAATGCGCCAAAGTGCGTGACGTTAGTGACCACGCCTTCGAGTTGCATACCTGGTTTTAAGTCACTGATCTGATTCACGCCCTCGGCAAAGGTGGCGGTTTTAAACTCAGGACGCGGATCGCGGCCCGGCTTGGCCAGCTCGTTCAGTACGTCGGTGACCGTGATCTGTCCAAAGGCCTCGGTGGCATAATCGCTTGCGTTTAAGCTTTGTAGCATACCCGAATTGCCCACCAAGGCATCGATGGCCTTGCCGGTCTTTTGGGCGATTTGTTTAACCAAAGGGTAGGTTTCTGGGTGGACACCTGAGCGATCCAGCGGGTTAGCGCCATCCATCACCCTTAAAAAGCCAGCGCATTGCTCATAGGCTTTCGGGCCAAGGCGCGGCACTTTCAGCAGTGTTTTACGATCGCCAAATCGGCCATTTTCATCGCGAAAGGCAACAATGTTTTGTGCCATGGTTTGGCTAAGGCCTGCCACCCGGGTGAGAAGTGGTGCGGACGCGATATTTAGATCAACCCCTACGGCGTTCACACAGTCTTCCACCACGGCATCGAGCTTTTTGGCAAGCTGACTTTGAGAGACATCGTGCTGATACTGACCGACGCCAATCGATTTAGGATCAATTTTAACCAGCTCGGCGAGGGGGTCTTGCAAGCGACGGGCAATGGAAACCGCGCCACGTAGCGAGACATCGAGATCGGGAAACTCATTGGCTGCCAGCTCTGACGCCGAATAAACCGAGGCACCGGCTTCACTGACCATCACGGTTTGAATGCTTAAGTCGGCTTGCTTGAGCATGTTGGTGACAAAGTGTTCCGTTTCACGCGAGGCGGTGCCATTGCCGACGGCAATCAAGTTCACGCCATGGCGATCAATAAAACGGCGCAGGGTTTTGCTTGCCCCTTCAATATCGTGTTTAGGCGCGGTGGGATAAATCGTGGCGGTGTCGAGCAGTTTGCCCGTGCCATCCACCACCGCCACTTTACAGCCGGTACGTAGGCCTGGGTCTATCCCCATGGTGCAGCGAGGGCCAGCCGGTGCAGCCATCAATACATCTTTTAAGTTCGCCGCAAACACATCAATGGCATCATTTTCCGCGCGCTCTTTCAGATTGGCCATGAACTCTGTCTCGAGGTGCATCAAGATTTTTACCCGCCACGCAAAGGCAATCACCTGCTTGCGCCAACGGTCAGCCGGTGCGGTGCCTAAAGACAGCTGGTAATGCTGAGCAATCATGGTTTCGCATACGCTTTGCTTGCTGTCTGGTGCTTGGTCGGGGTCGGCAACCAGCGCCAGCTGCAGTACGCCTTCATTGCGACCACGTAGCATCGCCAGCGCGCGGTGAGAGGGCACTTTGGCAATCGGCTCTTGGTGGGCAAAGTAGTCTTTGAACTTTGCCCCTTTCTCTTCCTGACCCGCAATCACAGTGGCGCGTAGCACCGCATATTGCTTAAGGTATTGGCGCAGCGCCTCAAGTAAGCTCGCATCCTCAGCGAGGCGTTCCATCATGATGGCGCGGGCCCCCTCGAGTGCCGCTTTGGTATCGGCGACGCCCTTTTCAGCATTGATGTATTGCTCGGCAAGCGTGTCAGGGTCGTGCGAGGCATCTTGCCATAAGGTGTCGGCCAAGGGGGCGAGGCCGGCTTCAATCGCGATCTGTCCTTTGGTTCGGCGCTTGGGTTTGTAAGGCAGATAGAGATCTTCTAGGCGGTTTTTACTCTCCGCGGCGAGAATATCGCGGCGCAGGCTCTCGGTGAGTTTGCCTTGTTCGTCAATCGATTTGAGGATGGTGTCGCGCCGGGCATCCAATTCGCGAAGATAGACCAATCGCGTTTCTAGGGTACGCAACTGCGAGTCATCCAGGCCCTGGGTCGCTTCTTTACGATAGCGAGCGATAAAAGGGACAGTGTTACCATCGTCAAGCAGCTCAACCGCTGTCTTAACTTGACCTGGTGCGACATTGAGTTCGTGCGCCAGGGTTTGTGTAATGGATGTGTGCATGTGTTTCCTTTTCTCTACAAGCACGGCAGGGGATACCCTGCCAAGGGATAGCATTTTTGACCGCGATGGAGGCGAAGGTTCCCTCCGTGATTACTGAGCGTCGGTGTCATTGGGCTTTGGGTAGGTAATGGTATTCACAAACCACTGCTTTTCACCTTCAGGGGTTGAGACCACCACTTCGTCATCAACGGCTTTTTTTAATAGCGCCCGCGCCATAGGGGCATCGATAGAAATGTAATCTTTACGTTCATAAATCTCATCAGGGCCAACGATTCGAAATTGCTTGGTGTCGCCGGCCTCGTTTTCTATTTCCACCCAGGCGCCAAAAAAGACCCGTCCTTCTTGTTCTGGCGCGTAATCAACAATGGTTAAGTCATTGAGGCGTTTGCGCAGATAACGGACGCGACGGTCAATTTGACGTAACAGCCGCTTATTGTAGGTGTAGTCAGCGTTTTCTGAGCGATCACCTAAACTGGCGGCCCAGCTGACAATTTTGGTCACTTCTGGGCGTCGTTCGTGCCACAGGTAATCGTGCTCGGCTTTGAGCGCGTTAAACCCCTCTCGGGTCACCAATTTGGTTTTCACGTTACCTCTCCTTTCGCTAGCCATTCGGCGTCGCGCGATATAACCTTGTTCAGGAAACTACAAGAAGCGGACAAGCTTGTCGAGGCAACACTCGGTAACAATTTACTCCGCATGTGGTGACAGACAAACACGCGGTCTGACATTCAATTGTGGCAAAATTCAGTATGATATAAGTGACGGTCAATCCATGGCCGGGCAACGATCAGCATTGAGGGCTTAGCATGCAAGAGAACTATAAAATTCTAGTGGTGGATGATGATATGCGTCTGCGCTCGCTACTGGAACGCTACCTGACCGAGCAAGGTTTTCAGGTACGCAGTGTGGCCAATGCCGAGCAAATGGATCGCTTACTCGCGCGTGAAGCCTTTCACCTGATGGTACTGGATCTGATGTTGCCGGGTGAAGATGGCCTGTCTGTGTGTCGCCGTTTGCGTCAAGCGAATAACCAGTTGCCGATTTTGATGCTGACCGCCAAGGGCGATGAGATTGACCGCATTGTTGGCTTAGAGGTGGGTGCCGATGATTACTTGCCCAAGCCTTTTAACCCGCGTGAACTATTGGCGCGGGTACGGGCGGTATTGCGCCGGCAGACCATTGAAGCGCCAGGCGCGCCGAGTGCAGACTCAACCACGGTGACCTTTGGCGAGTTTCGCCTCAACTTGGGCACGCGAGAAATGTTTCGCAATGATGAGCCCATGACGCTTACATCTGGCGAGTTCGCGGTGCTTAAAGCCTTGGTGACCAATGCGCGAGAGCCTTTGTCACGTGATAAGCTGATGAACATGGCGCGTGGCCGTGAGTATTCGGCAATGGAGCGCTCTATTGATGTGCAAATTTCGCGGTTGCGCCGCATGATAGAGGAAGACCCGAGCAAACCGCGTTACATTCAAACCGTATGGGGGCTCGGCTACGTGTTCGTTCCGGATGGAGAGGTGTAGCGATGCGGATGTCACCGCGGACTAACTTTGCGCGTACCTTGTTTATCTTGGCTGGCTTATTAATTGCCAGCCAAGTTTTTTCTTATCTGACCATCGTCAATTATGCCTTACTGCCCAGCTTGCAGCAGTTCAACAAAATCTTGGCGTTCGAAGTACGCCTGATGCTGGAGGAAGACTGGTATCTTAAGGATGGTGAAGTCCTTCATCTTGGTGAACCTGTGCGGCGGCAGCTATTGGAGCAGATTGGTGTCACCTTGCATGCGCCCAACAGTGACCAAGCGGCGGCGTTTAAAGACGCGATGGAGATTGATTACTTAAGCGAGCACATCAGCAAAGAACTGGGCACGCAAACCGAAGTACGCTTGGTCAGTGGCGAAGACAGTTATGTGCTATGGCTGAAGTTTGACCAGATTGACGATTTTTTAATGCGGATCCCGCTGTCGGAACTGCATCAAGACGACTTTGCCCCTTTGTTTCAATACAGCTTAGTGATTGCCCTGTTGGTGATTGCGGGCGGGTGGCTATTTATCAAGATGCAAAACCGTCCACTCGTGGCTCTTGAGCGGGCGGCGTTAGATGTGGCGGATGGCCGTTTTCCCGATCCTGTCCCCCCGCGAGGGGCGTCGGAAATTCAGGCGGTGACGGTGGCGTTTAATAAGATGTCGGCCGGCATACGCAAACTCGAAGAAGACCGCGCTTTGCTGATGGCCGGGGTGAGCCATGATTTGCGCACGCCACTGACGCGCATTCGCCTTGCGACTGAAATGATGTCATCAGATGATGCCTACTTGGCCGATAGCATTACCGAAGATACCGAAGAGTGTAATGAAATCATCAACCAATTTATGGACTACTTGCGCGCGGTGCAGCAACAAGATCCTGATCCGGTTGATTTAGCCAGTATTTGCCGCGATGTGGCGAGTAATCAGCAGCA
The DNA here is from genome assembly GCF_001996015.1 of Salinivibrio sp. ML198. NCBI lineage: Bacteria > Pseudomonadati > Pseudomonadota > Gammaproteobacteria > Vibrionales > Vibrionaceae > Salinivibrio > Salinivibrio sp. ML198. The sequence goes on along the minus strand of NZ_MUEZ01000007.1, from coordinate 137,908 downwards.
AGTCGGTGTCGATATTGAACTCGATTTAGGGGCGTTGCACGGAGAGTTATTTGCCAACTCGGTGGCCTTAAAGCGTGCGGTGACCAACCTAGTGGTCAATGCGGTGCGTTATGGACACGGTTGGGTCCGTCTCGGCTGTGGCAGCAATGCCGATCACACCTATCAGTGGGTGGAAGTGGAAGACAATGGCCCGGGGATCGATGCCAACTTAGAAAACTCGCTATTTCAACCCTTTACACGCGGCGACACCGCACGCGGTAGTGAAGGGACAGGCTTAGGGCTGGCTATCGTCAAACGCATTGTGGAACAGCTCCATGGTGATATTCGTCTTTCTTCACGTACTGAAGGCGGGCTGAGAATTCAAATGACGTTTCCCGTGGGCAATAAAAAATAACCCCTCGTGTGCGTGTGACCACGTTTTTAGCGGCGGAAGTCGCGGAATGCGGGCGTTAGGCCATACTGTCATAGAGATTCAATACACTGGGAAAAGGCTATGCGTTTATCGCTAGACAGTCAGGATCCGACGCCTAAATTTCAGCAGCTTATTGACCAAATTCAACGGCAAATTGCCAGTGGTACACTTTATCCGGGGGCGCGCCTCCCCTCGGTGCGGCAATTGGCCAAAACACTGGCGATGAACCCAATGACGGTATCGCGCAGCTATCAGCAATTGGTTGAAGATGGTTGGCTAGAGCGCTTGCCCGGCGTGGGTATGCAGGTCAGTGATGCCATGCGTCCTGCTGAGCCAGAGCAACGTCTGCAATATGTTGAAGCAACGCTGGCGCAATTTATTCATGCGACCAGCGAAGCAGGCTACAGTAAGTCAGAAGCCATGGCGCTGATCATGACCCATTGGGAGCGTTATAGCGGTGATCAGGCGTTGGAGTAATGGGTTTTATGCCCCAGCCAGCGGCGAATAATCGCATCCGCATGTTGTGGGTAATGTTGATGGATATGGGTCGCCAGTTTTTGTACTTCAGGGATCAGCGCTTGGTCTCTCACCAAGTCGGCGATTTTAAATTCGGCCAAGCCCGTTTGCCGAGTCCCCAATAGTTCACCCGGCCCGCGGATTTCGAGATCGCGCTGGGCGATAACAAAGCCATCATTACTGTCGCGCAGTACCCCCAGCCGCTGACTCGCGGTTTTAGATAAGGGTGCATGGTACAGCAGCACACAATGACTGGCGACTGCGCCTCGGCCGACACGGCCACGTAACTGGTGCAACTGTGCGAGCCCCAGCCGTTCTGGGTTTTCAATAATCATTAAACTGGCATTGGGCACATCGACCCCCACTTCAATCACAGTGGTCGCTACCAATAACTGCAGTTCGCCTTGCTTAAAAGCGTCCATCACCGCTTGCTTGTCCGTCGCTTTCATTCGCCCGTGAACCAAACCAATTTCCAGGTTGGGTAGGGCGTCTTTGAGTGCGGTGGCCGTGTCTTCGGCGGCTTGCGCTTCTAAGGCGTCGGACTCTTCAATCAAGGTGCATACCCAATACGCTTGTCGACCGGCGGCACAGGCGGCACTGACGCGGGCGATGATATCGTCACGGCGGGTGTCGGGGACGGCAACGGTTTGAATGGGGGTACGACCTGGGGGTAACTCATCAATCACTGAGGTTTCTAAATCGGCATAGGCGGTCATCGCCAAGGTACGAGGAATGGGGGTCGCGGTCATGATCAACTGGTGTGGATGCGCACCTTGTTGCTCGCCTTTTTCACGCAGCGCAAGACGCTGATGAACGCCAAAGCGGTGTTGCTCATCAATAATCACCAGTGCTAAGCGGTGGAACCGGACACTGGCTTGAAATAACGCATGAGTACCGACCACCATTTGTGTTTTGCCACCGGCAACTTGTGCCAGGGTGTCCTCGCGTGCTTTTCCTTTTAACTTGCCAGCCAGCCAACCAACCTGAATCCCCAAAGGCTCAAGCCACTGGGAAAAGTTGGTGGCGTGTTGCTCGGCCAAGAGCTCGGTCGGTGCCATCAATGCCACTTGATGGCCTTGCTCAATCGCTTGCAAGGCGGCGAGGACGGCCACCAAGGTCTTGCCCGCGCCGACATCCCCTTGCACGAGGCGCATCATTGGAAACGGCTTGGCCAAATCGGTGCTGATCTCGCTCACCACTCGGGTTTGTGCTCCCGTGGGTGAAAAAGGCAGGTTGTCTAAAAGACGCTGCCCCAGTGACTGACTGGGCGCGAGGGCAAAGCCTTTCACTTGTTGTGCCTGGTGGCGCACAGACAGCATCGACAGATGCTGGGCAAGGAGCTCTTCAATGATTAAGCGCCGCTGAGCGGGATGTTGACCGGTTAATAGATCCTCTAGCGCGGTATCTGGCGGCGGGCGATGTAATAGGTGCAACGCCTCGCGCAATGAGAGTTGTCGATCGTACAAGCCCTCGGGCAGCAGCTCGTCGACGCCACTTTTATCCAGCAACGCCAGCGCTTGATCGGTCAGGCTGCGCAGGGTCGCTTGGCGCAGCCCCTCCGTGGTGGGATACACGGGGGTCAGGGTTTCTTCCATCACCAATTCGGTGGGCTCAGAAAACACCTGATACTCGGGGTGAATGATCTCCAGCCCGTGCTTTCCGCGTTTGAGTTCGCCGTAGGCTTTCACTTGCTTGCCGACCGCTAAACTGTTTTTCATCGCGGCATTAAAATTGAAAAACCGTAGCGTTAACGCGCCGCTGCCATCTTGCACCCGGACGGTGAGCATCCGGCGGCGACCAAATACGGTATCGTTGTGGGTGATCTCACCTTCGATAGTTGCATGTTGGCCAGGTAAGAGGCTAGCGACCGGCCAGACACGGGTACGATCTTCATAGCGATAAGGCAGGTGAAACAACACGTCCTGCACTGTATGCAGGCCAACTTTTGCCAGTTTTTCTGCCATCTTATTGCCAACACCGCTTAAGGTATCGACAGTAACGGCACTCAGCATGGAAGATCGCATCCGTTTCTCTATTTGGTTAGCGCTGGCTATTGTACATGACTAACGTGCGTGTTTAGCCGCTTGCATCTGTGCCCACCATGCCTCGTCCGCCACGATTTGACCATGTTCATTTAAAGGCGGATAAGGCAAACCTTTTTGTTTTGCCACCCGGGCAAGTACCGGATGGCCGCGCTCGAACAAAATGTGGTGGACTTCGTGTTCGGGTAAGCGGGTTTTATCCTGTTGATACATGCCAGCCGCTTGGCGCTGGCGCTGTGCTTCGTACAAAATCAAGGCACTGGCGACTGACACATTAAGTGACTGTACCATACCCACCATAGGAATGAGGATGTCTTGGTCTGCTTTATCCAGTGCTTCGCGACTGATGCCTTGTTTTTCTTGCCCCAGCACGATGGCAGTCGGACGGGTGTAGTCAATCTCGCGAAAATCAACCGCGGTATCCGATAAGTTGGTGACTAACACCTGCATCCCTTGGGCTTGCATGGTATTAAACGCTTCTTCCGTGGTGTTGTGAGTCACCACATCTATCCAGTTGCGTGAACCGGCCGATGTGCCCCCGAGGGTGCGCATCTTCGTGCCTTCTGGCCACACGGCATGCATGCGATGAATCCCCACGGCGTCGGCAGTGCGAATGATAGCGGAAATATTATTGGGTTTATGAACTTGCTCCATGCAGACAGTGAGATCAGGCTGGCGTTGGGCCAAGACCTGATGAATGCGTTCAAAGCGTTCAGGGGTCATGATTCAATTCCGTAAATGGCAGACGAAAAACAAATGCGCCCGCCAAAAAGGACGGGCGACGGGCAATAGTGTATTGAGGCGATCAGTTTTTCTGGCGGCTAACCTTCACCACGTTAGGCATCACCCGCAGGCGGCGCATGATATTGGCTAGGTGCACTCTGTCTTTGGTCGTTAGGCGAACAAAGATAGTGTACAAGCGGCCATCGCGCTCTTCGGTGGTTAGCCCTTGGATATTGGAGCCGGTTGATGCAATGGTATTGGTTAAATCTGCCAGCGCCCCTTGATGGTTTTGCATATCCACACGCACCCGTGTGCTGAACTCTTGTTCAAAATCGTCCGCCCACTCGACCGGCATATATTTATCCGGCTCTTGGCGGTGGCCGCGGATGTTAGCACAGGTTTCACGGTGGATAACCAAGCCTTTACCTGGGCTGACATGGGCAATGATCGGGTCACCTGGGATTGGGCGACAGCAATTGGCATAGGTGACCAAGATACCATCGGCACCACGGATAGGCATTTTGCCCTCGGTGGGGGCCGCCGGGTCTTGATCTAGCAAGCGACGTGCGATCACTACGCTCATGAGTTCGCCAAGGCCAATCGACGCCAGTAAGTCGTCGCTGGTTTTCAGCTTTAAGTCACTCAGTACTGCCTCAACCCGCTCAGGGTTGATATCCGGCAGGTTTTGCTCTCCAAGCGCATGATTGAGCAGACGACGCCCTAAGGTCACCGACTCTTCACGGCGCATGGTTTTCAGCACTTGACGAATTTTCGTCCGGGCCCGCGCGGTCACTACATAGTTAAGCCAAGCCGCGTTGGGGCGCGCGCCGGGTGCGGTGATAATCTCTACTGTTTGACCATTTTTGAGCGGTTGACTTAGCGGGTAAGGTTGACGATTAACCCGCGCCCCGACACAGGTATTGCCCACATCGGTATGGACGGCATAGGCAAAGTCGACCGCGGTGGCATCGACAGGGAGCTCGACAATCCGCCCTTTGGGGGTAAAGACGTACAGCTCATCGGGGAAGAGATCCGATTTGACGCTCTCAATAAATTCAAACGAGCTACCGGCACTTTGTTGGAGCTCAATAATGTTTTGCATCCAGCGCTGCGCCCGTTTCTGTGCGGTGGTGCCAGAGGGCCTGTCGGCACCGCTTTTATACGCCCAGTGTGCCGCGACCCCTTTGTCGGCCATTTGATCCATGTCTTCGGTACGAATTTGTACTTCCACCGGGACACCATGTGGACCAATCATAGAGGTGTGCAGTGATTGATACCCGTTGGCTTTAGGCACCGCGATATAGTCTTTGAGCCGGCCTGGGCGTGGCTTATACAAGTTATGCATTTGCCCTAGCACGCGATAGCAGGTATCAAGATCACCCACAATCACTCGAAACGCGTATAAATCCATGATGGTATGGAAACGCTGCTCTTTATTCTTCATCTTGTTATAGATGGAGTAGAGGTTTTTCTCTCGGCCCAGCACACGGGCGTTAATCCCGGCATCTTCCAAACGACCTTCAATTTCCGCATGGATTTTTTGGATCATCTCTTTGCGGTTCCCCCGCGCTTGCGCGATCACCTTTTTAAGGACGCGGTAGCGATTGGGGTACAAGGCCTCAAAGCCGAGCTCTTCAAGCTCCACCTTTATATTATGGATACCCAAGCGGTGGGCGAGAGGGGCGAAGATTTCTAGCGTTTCACGGGCAATACGGCGTTTTTTGTCTGGGCGGAGGGCGCCCAAGGTACGCATATTGTGGGTGCGGTCACTCAGTTTTATCAGGATCACGCGAATGTCATGGGCCATCGCCATGACCATTTTGCGAAAGTTCTCGGCTTGGGCTTCTTTACGGTCGCGAAATTTAAGCTTATCAAGCTTAGAGACGCCGTCGACCAAGTCAGCCACCACATCACCAAAGCGTTGCTGCAGATCGTCTTTGGTCACCTCAGTGTCCTCAATGACATCATGCAGCAATGCCGCCATCAGGGTTTCACAGTCCAAGCGCATTTCCGCCAAGATCCGTGCCACCGCGATGGGGTGAATGATATAAGGTTCGCCGGTTGAGCGAGTTTGCCCGTCGTGGGCATCCCTGGCTACTAGGTAGGCTTGCCGAAGCGCTTCAAGCTGTGACTCCGGCAAATACTGGCTAGCAACTTCTTTCAGGCTATCAAATAGATACAAACGGCCTGTCCCTGATAAATGCAGCGTTTAACGTTGACCCGAAATGGTGCTTACCGCGGCCATTTCAGCGGCTTCTTGCTCTTGCTTTTCCTGACGCTCACGCGCGTCGAGGACTTCTTTGTTGATCAGTCCTTCTTCAACTTCACGCAAAGAGATCACTGTGTACTTGTCGTTTTCTTCTGCGACGAGGGCATCTTTGCCACCCGTTTGCATTTGACGGGCGCGGCGAGCCGCAACCAGAACGAGATCGAAGCGGTTACCAATTTTTTCAACGGCGTCTTGAACAGTTACGCGTGCCATGAAGGACTCCAGCTATGTCATCAATAGGTCATTCAAAATGACCGAAAAGTATACAAAAGGCCGCGACCTATTGCCAGCGTTGGCTGGGGCAATGGCCACGTCTCAATGTGGTGGTTAGTCAGCCAACAGTTCGTCGATCATTGCATGATACTTGCTGGCTTGTTTGGCTTGTGCCATCCGCTCGGCACGGATGATGGCCTTAATATCCATCAATGCGACATCAAAGTCATCATTAATAATCAGGTAATCATAATCAGCATAGTGAGAGATCTCGGAGCGTGCTTCCTGCATGCGTTGCGCAATCACTTCCTCACTGTCTTGGCCACGTGTCGTGAGGCGTCTTTCTAACTCTTCACGGCTTGGTGGCAAAATGAAAATACTCTTGCTGTTCGGCATTTGCTGACGAATTTGCTCAGCGCCTTGCCAATCGATATCGAGAAAAATATCGACACCATTATTAAGCATTTTTTCAATCCATACGCGCGAGGTGCCGTAATAATTGCCAAACACTTGCGCGTGCTCTAAGAACGCTTCCTGTGCAATCAGTGACTGAAATTCTTCCACCGAGACAAAATGATAGTGTACGCCATTTTCTTCACCCGGACGCATGGCGCGCGTTGTGTGAGAGACTGACACTTTCATGTCATAGCGAGGATTATCATTCAGCAACGCTGAAATCAGACTGGATTTACCCGCACCACTTGGGGCGGAAACAATGTAAAGCGTACCTTGGCTCATGGATTGATCACTTTCACTGGCTGATGCCCATCCGCAGTATAGCGTACACGTACAGGCGTCGATCGACGAATAGATAGTTGTTCCCCGTGGGAGGCGCGCAGGGTAGCACGAACCAATGAGGATTTGAACGGGATCGGTGTGAAAGCGATCCGCTGGATCGCTCACGAGGCATAATGACGTTGTGGTGACAAAGGTTCACTGTTCGATGCTGAGCTGATAGGGTAGCTCGCAGTTATCCGAGAAGATGCATCGCACGCGTATGGGGGTTGATTTTCGATTGGCCGCCCATACCTGTGTTGTGTTCAATTCACGCCCTTTAGGGCCTCAAACAGCGAGAAGATATCACCAAAAAACGAACGACATGAAGGAGGTGTCAATAATGGAAGGTACTCCCGATTTGTATCCCTCACGCGTCAATGGACAAGAAACGCTTTCCCCACGTCTAGACCCTGTTGTGTACGGCAGTGTGCAGCCAGAGGTACCGCATAGCTTAAGCTCGCACGAGCTGGATACGTTCGAGCGCCAAGGCTTTCTGGTGATGGATAATTACATGCCGGAAATGGTGGCACCGCTTAAACGTGAAATAACCCGTTTACGCGATGATATGGCCGGCTATGAAGAGCTATATACTGAGCCGGATAGTGACGAGCTGCGCACCATTTTCAAACCTTTTGCCTACAGTGATTTGATTGATCGCTTCTCACGCGATCCGCGCATTCTCAATAAAGTGCGGCAAATTTTGGGCTCGGACGCATATTTGATGCAATCGCGCGTCAATATTAAGCCTGCGTTTAAAGGCAAGTCGTTTCCTTGGCATTCTGACTTCGAGACTTGGCACGTTGAGGATGGAATGCCACGGATGCGAGCCGTGACCGTATGGCTGATGCTAACCGACAACACCGAGCACAATGGGCCTTTGTATGTGATCCCCGGCTCACACCATCACTATGCGTCTTGTGAAGGCAACACCGGCGAAAAAAACTATCAGCAATCGCTGAAAAAACAAATGCTGGGTGTGCCCAAGCCAGAGACCATGGAGGCATTGTTAGAAGACAATGGCATTGCCTCGGTAACGGGACAAGCCGGTACCTTGGTGTTCCATGATTGTAACTTGATGCATGGTTCACCCGATAATATCGCCAACGACCCACGCTCAATTTTAATGTTTGTCTATAACAGTGTGGAGAATAAACCGGTGACGCCCTTTAGTGGGTTGTCACCGCGCCCCCACTATTTATCCAATCCCGACCAACGCCCCCTGCAGGCGGTTGAGTCACTCTGGCCGCTAGCTTCTTAGCCCGACTAACGCCCACGTTGTTGTGGGCGTTTTTATTTTTTCTCTTTAAATCAGGGTTTTGCTATGCTGTCTCGATAATTGAACAAGCGTTTAATTATCTCGCCAATTTCAACGACATTAAGGAGTTTCCGTTGAACACATCATTAAAAGCGACCTTGAGCGTGACGGCTACTGCCCTGAGTGTAGCCAGTGCCTTATCTTACCCTTCTTTTGCCCAAGCCAGTGACAGTGCGCTTAGCGAACAACTTGGCATTGCTGATCACGCCGTGATTGCCCACCGTGGTGATTCTTACAATGCACCAGAATCAACCTTGCCGGCCTACCAACTTGCGTGTGAAGTGGGGGCCGATTATCTCGAGCTTGATCTGCAACGCACTCAAGACGGCAAACTGATTGCGGTGCATGACGACAACCTTAAGCGCAACACTAATATTGAGACAGTTTATCCAGAGCGTGCCGACGACCCGGTCAATACCTTTACTTGGGCAGAGCTGGAAAAGCTGGATGCGGGCAGCTGGTTTAATCAGTCATACCCAGAGCGTGCGCGTGAGAGCTTCCGCGGCTTGAAGCTAGTGACGCTGGATCAGGTACGTGAAATCGCTGAAGACTGTGCCCATCAGCCAGGACTTTATATCGAAACCAAGGTGCCGGAGTTCTTCCCAGGGATTGAGCAGGATTTGAAGCAAGACTTGACCGAGCATGGTTGGTTAGATGACGACGCCAAAGGCAAAGTGATCCTGCAGACTTTTAATAAATCGAGCCTTGAAGCATTGCAAGATGTGATGCCAAACGTGCCAAAAATCTTGCTGCTATGGGCAGGCGATGGCTACATTCCGACCAAAGACAGCGCGCCGAAAGCGGATGATGAGTCCTACGCTCAGTACTATGCGCGCCAAGAAGTGGCCTCGAAAGCCGGCTACGCAGAGTGGTTGGATTATGCCAAGGAGCACGGTGCCATCGGTGTAGGCCCGTCGGGCACGCAAGCCAACTTCGATGATGCCTGGTCAAGCCAATTTAGCTATATGGACCTGGCGAAGACCTGGATGGTGGACATGAGCCATGAAAAAGGCTTATTGATGCACATGTACACCTTGGACGATCGCGAAGATTTGATTCGTTACCGTGAGCGTGGCGTGGATGGCTTCTTTACCAACCGTCCTAACGTGGCGGTTAAAGCCTTAACCGACAGTGACGGTAAAGACATTGAAGCGACCTTAACGCAACTGGGTTATTAACCCCGCGCGTTAACCGTTTTTATCCTTTGAGCCCGCCTTATATTTGGTGGGCTTTTTAGTTGGGGGCGAACGCTGGAGGGTTTGATGATCGGCTTAGTTCGCTAAGCAGACCCTCCGCGCCATGGATGGCGCGGCGGAGCCTCCAGGGAAGGATTGACGGCGTGTCTGTGTGCGAACTGAGCCGATGCCCCAAGGTTGACGTTTTGGCTCTCTATTCGCTCGCCATCAGTTTGGCTAGCGTACGTCGGTACATGGCATAAGCCACGGCGCCTGCGAGTAGGTTACCGATTAAGGCACCGGCAAACAGGCCAAATAGCTCGCCAATTTGTGCGCCTAACCAGAGGCAGGGCAGGAAAAACGCAAATAGGCGGAGCGCAGAAATGGTTAGCGCGGTGTACGAGCGACCTAATGCATTGGTAATCGACACCATCAACATACACACCCCCAGAGCGCCAAGACTAAATGGCACTAGCGTGAGGTGGGTATACAAGATATCGGTGACTTGTTGATCGCTGGTCATCAAGTCCGCCAAGGGAGCGGCGGCAAGCCAGGTGACCAGTGCTATCAGCAATTGAAAGCCGAGAATAAACTGACAGGCTAACTTGACCAGATGCCGCACTTCGGTCAGATCGCCTTTACCCAGCAAACGACCCACCATGGGGGGCATCGACATGGTCAGCGCCAGCACCGAGACAATGGCGAAAAACTCAAAGCGTGAACCCAGCGCCCAGGCGGCCACTGCCGCTGAGCCAAAGCTGGCGAGCAGCTTGGTGGCCAGCATAGATGACACCGGCGGCAGCAGCTGGCTTATCATCGCTGGTCCCATAATATGCCCAATCGAACCCACACTGTGTTTGATGTCTAAGTCTTGCCAGTCAAACGAAACCCAACCTTTACCAAACACGCGGGGCGCGACAATGGCGATGCCTGAGCCAAACGCAATTAAGGTGGCGACGGCCGCGCCATTAATGCCCCAATCGAGCCAAAAGATAAACACCGGATCGAGCGCGAGGTTTAATAAGCTGGTCACCACCATCATGGAGCCGGGCAACATGGTGTTTCCATTGGCGCGTGCTAGGCTATAAAAGAAGTAGAGTACCGCGCCTGTCCAGGCACTGACTAACCAAATTTGCCAATAGCTATCAATTACCGGAAACACATTATCCGGTGCATCCAGCAGCTGCAAGATGGGGTGGCGTAATGCATAAAGTAAACCGGCGAACAAGGCGACCCCTGTGGTGCCGATAAATAAAATTAAACCGCCGAGTTGTTTGGCGTAACGGCACTGATCGGCACCGAGCGCGCGCGAGATCACCGCCGTGGTCGCAATCCCGAGTCCGACTTGAATGCCGATAATGATCATCTGAATCGGCAAGGTGAAGCCTTGCGCGGCGAGGGGCAACACGCCCAGCTGACCAATGAAAGCACTGTCAACGAGCTGAAAACTCATCAGTGACAGTACGCCAAACAGCATGGGTAGGGTGGTCGAGAACAAGCGCTTTGCGCGAGAAGCAGACTCCATCAGGCACTCTTTGCTTAATTGGATGAAAAAAAGCCGAGCAGGAAGAGGCTCGGCATCACTCAACCAATTGTAGAGGATTGCTAAAAATTACCAACCCCTAATAAATACGGTTATTCAGTGTCAGAGAGCCTGACCCTAGCGATGCGATGGACGTTCAGGGAGCGACTGCACACAATCATTGGGGTTAGTGATTCATGCTGGTAGCCCTAGTTTATAGTGAAACAAGTCACTATCACTGTTGCACTGATCCTGATGAATGAATATGAGATTGAGGGTGGAGCGGGAGGATGGTTGTCTGTTTATCAAGGCAGGCACTGTGGTGGGTTATCGGTGCGTGCAATCACGAGAAGATACAAGGTTTCGGTGAAATGTCATTTTTATTGCATTTTAAACCAAACCTTTTTAACTATTGATTGAAATATTTATTGCTTTTAGCGATAAGCAAGCTAGCACAACACAGTAATTAGTGCCGGAATAACGTCATTGTTTTGTCGAAAAAAAATGACTTTTGACAGCGTGTTATCGTTGATCGTGACCAAAATTCAAGATAAATATAGACCACTTTATATAAGTGTGTAATACGTATTGTTGCTTTCAGTGCTTAGGATGGCCAAGAGAACGCAACGGCAGGCGCAGTGCTCTGCAAAAATATCAGACAGTGGACAGGGAGTAGTGGACTATGCTGTCGTACTTTTTACGCCGGTTACTGTTGGTGATCCCGACGTTTCTCGGCATTACCATTTTGATTTTCGGTATCACCCGCCTAGTACCAGGTGGGCCGGTCGAACGGATGATGACGCAAATGCAGGCTCAAGCCGATGGTGGCTCGAGCTTGCAGCGTGCTGGCGATAGCTCAGCGTTATCAGACGATCAGATTGCCGAACTCAAGGCATTTTACGGCCTCGATAAACCCGTGCTCGAGGCCTACGTGGATTGGCTCGGCAAACTGGCCAATTTGGACTTGGGCGAGTCGACCCGCTACTACGAGCCGGTCACCGACATGATTGCCGAGCGTCTGCCCGTCTCTTTGTTTTATGGCGGGATGACCTTCTTCATCAGTTATTTCATTTCTCTTCCGCTTGGTTATTACAAAGCCCTCAAACACGGCTCGGTGTTTGATTCGTCCTCCTCTGTGCTGATCTTTATTGGTTTTGCCTTACCCGGCTATGTGGTGGGGGTATTGCTGATCACCTTATTTAGCTATCACCTCGAATGGTTTCCGATGGGGGGCTTTGTGGGGGACGCTTACTACGATGCCACCAGTTTTTGGGAACGCGCCAAAGATGTGATGTGGCATGCGGTGCTGCCGCTGATTTGTTATCTGATTGGTGACTTTGCCACTCTGACCATGACGATGAAAAACAACCTGATGGAAAACTTGTCGGCGGACTATATCCGTACGGCTATCGCCAAAGGGTTACCGTTTCGTTCGGCGGTGCGCAAACACGCGCTGCGCAACAGCTTAATTCCGATTGCCAGCCATTTTGGCAACTCCTTGTTGTTCTTTATGACTGGTGCGTTTTTGATTGAAGTGATTTTCAACATCAACGGCATTGGCTTACTTGGCTATGAGTCGATTATGGAGCGCGATTATCCGGTGGTAATGGGCATTGTCGCCATCAATGCGCTTTTACTGCTGGCCGGCAATATTATCTCCGATATCTGTGTTGCCTTGGTTGACCCTCGCGTGAAGTTTGGATCTTGATATGTTGACGTTTAGCCCTTTAACTCAAAAGAAAATCCGCAGTTTTAAGCAAATTAAACGTGGTTACTGGTCGTTTATCATCTTGACCACCATGCTGGTGTTGTCGCTGTTTGCCGAGCTTTTTATCAACAGTAAAGCGTTAATGGTCAAATACGACGGCGAGTATTATTTCCCCGTACTGAGTGATGTGTACTTGGCGAGCGATTTTGGGCAGGTAGGAACCAGTGAGGCCAACTATCGTCAGCTCGCGAAAGCCTTTGCCGCGCAAGGCGGTGACAATTATGTGGTGATGCCCCTAGTGCCGTGGAACCCGCTTGAGCAAGACTTTAGCGGTGACTTCCCGCCGACAGCGCCCAGCGCTGAGCATCAGCATTACCTTGGCACTGATGAGATTGGTCGCGACATCCTCGCCCGCTTGGTGTACGGCTTTCGTATCGCCATGGGCTTTGCGTTGCTCACCATGGCCGCTTCCTATGCGATTGGCACGGCTGTCGGCTGTGCGATGGGCTTTTGGGGCGGCAAGTTTGACCTTTTCTTCCAACGCTTTATCGAAATCTGGTCGATGGTGCCGTTTTTGTACGTGATCATGATTTTGGTCTCGATTCTCCAGCCCACGTTTGCTCTGTTTGTGGGGATTAACGTGTTGTTTGGCTGGATGGCGATTACTTGGTATATGCGCACCATGACCTATAAAGAGTCAGCGCGTGATTATGTGATGGCCGCGCGTGCACTCGGTGCCTCGACCAGCCGGATCTTATTCCGTCATATTTTGCCCAATACCATGGTGATGATTGTGACTTTGGCGCCCTTTACCATCGCCCTCAATATTACCGCGCTAACGGCGCTGGATTATCTCGGCCTAGGACTGATGCCGCCGACGCCAAGTTGGGGGGAGCTGTTGCAGCAAGGCAAATCAAATTTGGACGCGCCATGGATTGTTGCGTCCGTGGTGACCTCACTGGTGGTGGTATTGGTGATGGTGACCTTCATTGGTGAAGCGGTGCGCGCCGCGTTCGACCCGAAAAAATTCACCCGTTACGACTAACGTTAAACACAATGTGCAATGTTTGAATCACGATAAGGAAATCACGATGAAAAAACTGATCCTTGCGACCTCAATCTCAATGTTTAGCCTGACTGGCTGGGCGGCGGATTTGCCTGAAAACCTCAATTGGCAAACCAACTGGGATGCGCCTAAAATCGGCTCTCCCGACGCCAAGCGCGGCGGCGTTCTGCGCTCACACTTAAGCTCCTTTCCCCAGACGCTGCGCACGGTAGGCCCAGACTCCAACGCAGGCCTGCGCAGCTATTTTCTCGATGAAATGCCCTCATTGGTAAAGCGCCACCCTGACACGCTGGAATGGATCCCGGATTTGGCCAACGAGTGGGCCTATGGCGACGACCATAAAACCATCTACTTTAAACTGAACCCAGAGGCGACCTGGTCGGATGGCGAGCCCGTCACCGCTGATGATTTTGTCTTTATGATGCAGTTCTACCGCTCGAAAGACATTGTTGCCCCTTGGTACAACGACTACTACACCAACACCATTGGTGGGGTAGAGAAAATTGACCAACACACCATTGCGATCTCGACCGCGATAGAGAAAAGTGACGAAGATCTGATGTATACCTTGGGTAGTTTGGTCCCACGTCCCGCGCATTTTTACGCCAATCCGCGTAAAGATGAAAACCAAGACGGCATTGCCGACGACTTTGTGCGCCGTTATAACTTCAAAGCGACCCCCACCCTGGGTCCGTACGAATTAGCGCGGGTGCAAAAAGGCCGCAGCGTCACCTTTGAGCATGTCGATGACTGGTGGGGCTACACCAACCCCTATTATCAGCACCGCTATAACGTCGACAAAATTCGCCTGCGTGTGATCCGGGATAACGATATCGCCATGAAGCACTTTGAGAAAGGCAACTTGGATGTGTTCGACTTGCTCTTACCGGATGTGTGGCACGACAAAACCCAATCTGAACCTTATAGAAAAGGCTATATCACCAAATTCTGGGGCCACAACGAGGTGCCGGTTGGCGCGGGTGGTTTATGGATGAATACCGCCATGCCGCTACTCGATGATATCAATGTGCGCAAAGGCATCATCTATGCCACGGACTTTGATGGCATGATTGAAAACATTACCCGTGGTGACTACTCACGCAAGCCACATGCAATGGGACATGGTCATGGTGAGTACGACAATGATGGTGCGACGCCACCACCATTTGATCCTGAAAAAGCGATCAGCTATTTCGAAAAAGCCGGCTTTGACCAAGTGGGCCCTGATGGCATTCGTGTTAACGACAAAGGCGAGCGTTTAAGCTTTGCGATTACTTATGGGTATCAGCACCACACCCCACGTATTGCTTACTTAAAAGAACAAGCGAAGAAAGCGGGGTTGGATTTTACCATTCACCTGGTTGATGGCTCATCGGCGTTTAAATACATACTGGAGAAAAAGCATCAGCTAGCGTTTCTTAATATGGGCACCTCAGAAATCCCGGCCTATTGGGAGTACTTCCACTCGGATAACGCCAATAAAAAGCAAACCAATAACCACACCAATTACAGCTCCCCGGTGCTGGATAAGCTGATCATGGCGTACAAGACCGAGTTCGACATGGCGAAGAAATACCAGCTGTCGCACCAGATCCGCGCTAAGATCTCAGAAGCCAGTGTGATTGTGCCCGGGTACATGGTGCCCTATGTGCGTCAAGGTTTTTGGCGTTATGTGCAAATCCCAGATAACGCGATGACCAAGCGCACCGAGAAGATGGTGACCAGCGGCCGCGTGATGGGCTTTGGCACCTTCTGGATTGATGAAGAGATGAAAGACGCCACCGAAGAGGCCATGGACGAGGACAAAGCCTTTGAGCCGGTGACCATCATTGATGACAGATACAAGCTGTAGAGGCGGTTATGACCCAGGATGTCATTCTTTCGGTTAAGGATTTGACCGTTAATTTTACCACTGACGATGGCCCCCGTGAGGTACTTCACGGGGTGAGCTTTGAAGTCAAAGCCGGGCGCACGCTCGGCTTAGTGGGCGAGTCGGGCAGCGGCAAAAGTGTTACAGCGATGTCGATCATGGGCTTACTGCCTAAGCCTTACGGGCAGGTGACGGGTGGTGAAATCTTGTACCGCGGGACCGACTTGGTCACTCTGCCAGCCAAAGAGCGCTATGCGATGCGCGGCAATCGGATCTCGATTATCTTTCAAGACCCGATGACGGCGCTGAACCCTGTGCACACCATTGGCCGGCAAATCAATGAAGTCTTGACGCTACACCGCCCAGAGCTCGACAAAAAAGCCCGTGCGGCGTGTGCGCTCGACATGCTGGCTAAGGTGAAAATCCCGATGCCAGAAAAGCGACTGAACGAGTATCCGCATAACCTATCCGGCGGGATGCGTCAGCGGGTAATGATCGCGATGGCACTGGCCTGCAAGCCTGACATCTTGATTTGTGATGAGCCAACCACTGCCCTAGATGTGACGGTGCAGGCCTCGATTTTGGACTTGATCAACGAGCTGCAAGAAGAAACCGGCATGGCGGTGATTTTTATCACCCACGATCTGGGGGTGGTCGCCGAGGTGTGTGACGATGTGGCGGTGATGTACGACGGCCAAATTCGCGAACGCGCTGATATCTTTACCTTGTTTGATCATCCAGCCCATCCGTATACCAAGCGGTTGTTGGGATTAATGCCGGGGCGTCACCATCAGTCCAAACAGATGATTGATATTCGGCCGTTGGAAGAGTTTGATGCCGCGCCATCATCCACGTAGTTGCAGGAGAACGCGATGAGCAAGGAAGTCCTCAGAGTAGAAAATCTGAAGCAGTATTTTGTCTCGGGCAAGGGCCTGCTTCGTCAAGGCTACACCATTAAAGCCGTCGATGGCGTATCGCTCTCGGTATCCCAAGGCGAAACGCTCGGGCTAGTGGGCGAGTCGGGGTGTGGCAAAAGCACCCTTGGCCGTACCATGCTTAAGCTGTTTGAGCCGACCGAAGGGAAAATTTTCTTTGAAGGTAAAGACATCACGCATTTATCGCCACGTCAGATGCGGCCACTGCGTAAAGACATGCAGATTGTCTTTCAAGACCCGCTCGAGTCGCTCAACCAGCGCCATACCATCGGCGGGATCTTAGAAGAGCCCTTTATTATTCACAATATTGGCACCGCGAAAGAGCGTCGCCAGTGGGTACTTGAGCTATTAGATAAAGTCGGCTTGCCCCACGATGCGGTTAACCGTTATCCGCATGAATTCTCGGGCGGTCAGCGCCAGCGGATTGGTATTGCACGGGCAATTGCCCTTAAACCGAAGCTGCTTATTTGTGACGAATCCGTCTCCGCCTTGGATGTGTCGGTGCAGGCACAGATTCTTAACTTGCTGTTGAAACTCCAGCAAGAGATGAACTTGGCGATGATTTTTATCTCCCACGACTTATCGGTGGTTCGTCATATCTCCGATAAAGTGGCGGTGATGTACTTTGGTCATGTGGTGGAAGAGGGTCCGACCGAAACCGTCTACCATCAGCCGCAGCACGAGTACACGCAAACGCTACTCTCCGCGATCCCGATCACCCATCCCAAATACCGCAAACACAAACGCCGTGCTGAGCAGCCGGCCGCTGACGCGGACATTCAGCACGAGTCGGTGGGCGAAAAAAAGCCTGAAACCACCCGCTAGTACCGTTTCCCACCCTGTTTCAGGGTGGGCATCGGCTCATGCTTACGCTTTTTACCGAGGACGCTAGCCCGACAACCGCCAATGTGGTGTGCCTCACACTTCTTCCTCTTTGCTTTATCCTTGTGACAGATTAATCAATAACTGTGAGTGCGATCTCTGTTCATGCATCAGTGTTACCGGTAACTTTACGACGTAGAACGTTGGTAACATAACTATTACATCCAGTGTTTCGACCAATCGCATTCCAGGACTTTGGAATAAGTGGAAATAAAACAAGGACATCCTACTATGAAAGCAATAACGAAAACCCTGCTCGCTGCCTCTATCTCTGGCTTGTTCTCTGTGTCAGCGATGGCGGCGGATTTTAATCTGAAAATCCAATCCTCTGATCCCTCAGGTGATCTCAACTTTAAGGTTCAGCAGCGCTGGGCGGATCGTGTTGAGACCATGTCTGATGGCCAAATCAATATCGATTTATTGCCTGTCGGCTCTGTGGTGAAACACACCGAGACCCTTGGGGCGATAAAAATGGGGATCCTGGACGGCCATGTCACCGCCACGGGCTACTTTTCGGGCAAAGATCCGGCCTTTGGCTTGATTGGTAATATGGTCGGTGCCTGGTCCGATACCACCCAGCTGCTGCAATACATGAATTACGGTGGCGGGAATGAGCTGATGACTGAGCTTTACGCTCCGTACGGCGTGCAGTTTGTAGGCGCATCGACCACAGGCGTTGAGTCGTTTATTTCCAAAAAACCGATTGATGGCGTGGCTGATCTGAAAGGGCTCAAATTGCGTGCCCCGGAAGGCTTGGTGCAGCAAGTGTTTGCCGCTGCTGGCGCCACACCGGTTAACTTGCCGGGCTCGGAAGTCTTTACCGGTCTGAGTAAAGGGGTGATTGATGCGGCCGATTACACCGTGTTTTCCACCAACCAAAAAGCGGGCATGAATGATATTGCACCGCACCCAGTGCAACCAGGCTTCCACTCGCTGCCACTGATTGATATCTCTATTGCGCAGAAAAAATGGGACAAGATGCCGGAAGACTTGCAGACCATTTTGAAAACCTCTGTTCGTGACTTTTCTTACGACATGACCACCCAACTGAAAATGGCAGATATGGCAGCTGTGAAAGAGGCCAAAGCCAACCCAGAGATCACTATCCACGATTGGTCTGACGAAGAGCGCAAGAAGTTTCGTGAAATTGCCAAAACCCAATGGAAAGTGTTTGCCGAGCGCTCACCGAATGCACAAAAAGTGTATGACTCAGTGACCGAGTTCTTAGAAACCAATGGCTTGTTGTAAGCATTCATCCTTGTCTTGTCAGTGATAGGAGGGCATCGCCCTCCTGATTGTGGACCTATTTTATGACTGAACAAACACCTCATACCCCGCCCGAGCCCGACGAGCACCCAAGAAACGTACTCGATAGAGCGATCATTAAGGTGAGCCACCTATTAAGTTGGTTGTTTATCGCCACCGTCTTTATCTCTTTTTATGAAGTGGTGATGCGCTACCTGTTTGATTCGCCCACCACCTGGGTGCATGAAACGGCCTCATTTATCGGCGGCTCTTTGTTCATTATCGGTGGGATTTATGCCTTCGCGGCCAATCGCCATGTGCGTGTCGTCCTGGTTTACGACGCGGTGTCGTCACAAACGCGCAAATACCTCAACCTGGTTCATCACCTCGTGGGGCTCGCGTTTGCCAGTATGCTGGCTTATTCATCCTACTCGCTTGCCAAGGAAGCTTGGTTTGCACCTTGGGGCGAATTACGGCTTGAGACCTCGGGGTCTGTGCTTAATGCGCCCTATCCGGCGCTGCTTAAAGGGCTGATTTTTATCGCGCTGTGTATTCTCGTGATCCAGTTTGTATTGCATCTCATCCAAGAGCTGATGGGACTGAGGAACAAAGACGATGTTTGATTTATCTTCGATTGGACTGGCATGGGGAAGCCTGCTCATGCTGGTGATGCTGATTGGACTGCTGCTCACTGGAATGCAATTGGCGTTTGTGTCTGGGTTTGTGGCGATCTTTTTTACCCTCTTTTGGTTTGGCCCCGAGGCGATGCCATTAATTGCCAGCCGTACCTACAGTTTTGCCTCTGGTTACGTCTTTTTAGCCGTGCCGATGTTCGTATTAATGGCTGCACTGCTTGACCGTTCAGGCATTGCCAAAGATCTTTTCGATGCCATGAAGTCCCTAGGGCGCAAGGTGAGAGGCGGGGTCGCGGTACAAACCATTTTAGTCGCGGTGTTGCTGGCTTCTATGTCTGGCGTGATTGGCGGTGAAACCGTGCTATTGGGGATCTTGGCGTTACCGCAAATGCTCCGCCTTGGTTATGATCGCAAACTGGCGATCGGGACCACCTGTGCCGGGGGCGCGCTCGGGACCATGCTGCCGCCCAGTATCGTACTGATTATTTACGGCATGACCGCCAGTGTATCGATTGGAGATTTGTTCAAGGCATCCTTTCTCCCCGCCTTTATTCTTGCCGCCTGTTACATCGCTTATGTGTTGATTCGCTGTAAGTTAAACCCATCTCTGGCACCGATCCCAAGCGACAGCGGCGAAGAAGAGGAGCCGCAAGTGAGCTACTTTAAAGCGCTATTTTTCCCGCTTTTCTCGGTAGCGGTGGTGCTTGGCAGTATTTACACCGGGGTGGCCTCGGTCACTGAAGCCTCGGCGCTTGGCGTGGTGGGGATCATGCTGTCTGCGATTGTCCGTGGTGAGATGAATCTTTCGATGCTCAAAGAGAGCGCGATTGCCACCATGCGCACTTGCGGGATGATCATGTGGATTGGCATTGGTGCCAGCGCCCTGGTGGGAATCTACAACCTGATGGGCGGGATTGATTTTGTTGAACAAGTGATCCTGAGCCTAAGTGGCGGCAGTGCGATAGGTACCTTGCTTATCATGATGGTGATCTTACTCGTCTTAGGGATGTTTCTAGACTGGGTCGGGGTGGCGCTGTTAACCATGCCGATCTTTGTGCCCATCATCACCGGGCTTGGTTTTGACCCCATTTGGTTCGGGGTGGTGTTCTGCCTCAACATGCAGGTGTCGTTCCTTTCGCCACCATTTGGACCCGCTGCCTTTTACCTTAAATCGGTCGCCCCGAAAGACATTAGTCTTGGTGAGATTTTTACCTCACTCCTGCCTTTTATCGCTCTGCAAGTGTTCGTGCTGTCATTAGTGATTATCTTCCCTGAGTTGGCAATGTGGTGGCAATGATCATGGTATTAAAACAGCAATATCGAGTTCTCAAGGTGTTATCGCTGGCGTGTAGCCCGGCTAAGGGTTGTGGTGTGCAATGAAAGTAAAAAAACTATTAATCATGGGGGTTTCAGGGTGCGGCAAAAGCCTGATTGGCAGTGAAATTGCCTGTGCACTCGACCTGCCTTTTTATGACGGTGACGATTATCATCCCGCTGACAATGTAGAAAAAATGCGGCAAGGGATCCCACTGACTGATGCTGACCGTAGTGGCTGGTTGCGCACCTTGAACCGTCTGTACACCGACAATGAAGCGGCGGTGATTGCCTGCTCAGCATTAAAACCGGAGTACCGCGACGTTCTGCGACAAAACAACCCAGAGTTAGTGATTGTCTACCTGCAAGGGGATTACGCCACGATTTGGTCACGGCTACAAAAACGGGCTAACCACTATTTTCATGGTGAAGCCATGCTGCGTAGCCAATTTGACGCCTTGGTTGAGCCCAGCGCCGAAGAGGCCTTGTTTGTCGATATTTCTTACCCCGTCGACACCGTGGTCGCGCACGCGTTGCAACAAATAAAGGAGGTGGAGTCATGATGCCATCACAGATAAGTCTGGTTGGATTAGGTGTGATGGGGAAAAGCCTGGCTTTAAACCTTGTCGATCATGGCTTTAACGTCGCAGGCTTTGATATTGATCCGCATCACCGGCAAGCGGCGCGCGAGGCCGCGCTGCCCCTCAATCAGGTCTCGGGAAAAGGCCAGCTAACGGTGGTCGATTCGCTATCTCAGCTGCTGGTCAGTTTGCAAACGCCGCGTGTTATCGCCTTGTCGGTGCCCGCCGGCGAAGTTGTTGATCAGGTGATCGATGAGTTGTTGGCGGCGGGCCTGGCACCTGACGATATTGTTATCGATACCGGCAACAGCCTGTGGACAGATAGTGAGCGGCGCGCCCACGACTACCAAGGGCAGTTGCGCTTTTTTAACACCGCCATCTCCGGTGGGGAAGTGGGCGCGCGTACCGGCCCTTCGCTGATGGCCAGTGGCGATGCGTCAGCGTGGGCGCAGGTTAAACCCATGTGGTTGGCGATTGCGGCAAAAGTGGATCACGCCGGTCAGCCTGTGGGCCAGTTTGAGCAGGGGGAGCCGTGTGCCGCTTATCTAGGCGGGGCGGGCGTGGGCCATTATGTCAAGATGGTACATAACGGCATTGAATATGCGGACATGCAGTTAATTGCCGAAGCGTATCATTTTATGTCGCAAGCACTAGGACTGTCGGCGGTGGAAATTGGCCAATGTTTTGCCCGTTGGAATCAAGGGCCACTCAATAGCTACTTGATGGCAATCAGCGCCGAAATCTTGCAAACCCCAGACCCTATCACAGGTAAGCCGTTCGTCGAGGTGGTGCTGGATAAAGCCGGCCAAAAGGGGACAGGCATGTGGACGGCAGTGAATGCGCTGCAAACTGGTGTTGCGGCACCGACCATTGCCCAGGCGGTGTTTGCACGCGCCCAAAGTGGCTTAAAAGCGGTGCGAGTGGCGGCTGCGAAAACCCGCACTAACCCAGAGTCTGTTGCATATGATGATATTGATACACAGCTTGGAAACCTGCACGACGCCCTGTATTGCGCCAAATTATCGGTGTATGCCCAAGGGTTTGACCTGATCAACACCACCGCGCAGCAACAAGGCTGGACACTGGATTTTGCGCAAATTGCCAAGATTTGGCGCGCAGGGTGCATTATCCGCGCACAGTGTTTAAGCGAGATTGCCAGCGCGTATCAACAGACGCCAGATGTCGATAACTTACTTCTTGTCGCGCCCTTTGCCGAGGCGGTGAGTCGGCAAGCTTCCGGCTGGCGTGCGACCGTCGCCAGTGCCGCGCAAGCGGCGGTGCCTATTCCCGCGATGGCGGCGTCATTGAGTTATTTTGATGCCCTGTACAGCGAGGTGTTACCCGCTAACTTGCTTCAGGCTCAGCGCGACTATTTTGGCGCCCATGGCTATGCACGCGTGGATGACGATGAGTCACGCCAGTACCATTTGACCTGGAGTGAGCAGCCAAAGCGACAACAAACACGATAATAGAAGGCGCGCTGTGATGGGCGCGCCTTTTTGTTACACGTAACAACAAAAAGGGCCAAAGAGTGGGTATGATGGAGCCAAAACAAGACTGCATCAACGACAGACCCAGATGGCGAATAAGAAAAAGCGACCGACATTACAAGACATTGCCGACCGAGTCGGCGTCACCAAAATGACAGTAAGCCGCTGTTTGCGCGATCCGGCGATGGTCTCGGACGCCGCCCGTGAAAAAATCCAATTAGCAGTAGAGGAGCTGGGTTATATTCCCAACCGCGCCCCCGATATTCTTTCTAATGCGAAATCCCACGCGATTGGCGTACTGGTGCCTTCCCTGACCAACCAAGTCTTTGCCGAAGTGATCCGCGGGATTGAATCGGTTACCTCACCAGAGGGCTATCAAACCATGATTGCCCACTACAGCTACAGCGCCGCGCTCGAGGAGCAGAGCATTGAGTCTTTGCTCTCGTATAACGTCGATGCGATTATTTTGTCCGAAAATGTCCATACCGATAGAGCGCGTAAAATGCTGCAAACCGCCTCGATTCCGGTGATTGAAATCATGGATAGCGTGTCGCCACGCCTCGAGCAAGCGGTCGGTTTTGACAACACCAAAGCCTCGCGGGATATGACCAACGCCCTGATTGAAAAAGGGCGTCGATGCATTGCATATTTTGCCGCTCGTATGGATGAGCGCACGCGCTTAAAGCTTGAGGGTTATCATCAAGCGATTGCTCAAACCCAGCAAATGCCGATCAGCCTGCAAACTGAAGACGCCTCGTCATTTACCTTAGGGGCCAAGTTACTCGGCCAACTGCTTGAATTACATCCCGAGGTGGATGGCATTGTTTGCACCAACGATGACCTGGCGATTGGCGCTTTATATGAGTGCCAACGACGCGGAATCAAGGTGCCGGAACACATTGCGATTGCCGGTTTTCACGGTCACGACATCAGCCAAGCCATGCTCCCCAAACTGGCGACAGTGATCACCCCCCGAGAAGAAATCGGCCGCGTCGCCGCCACCGAGCTTATCGCCCGACTCCGCGGTGCCGACACCTGGCCGAGCCACATCGATCTTGGCTACCGCATCGAACACGGGGAGAGTATTTGAGGTAGGAGCCATGGCACAGCGGTGGGGCGTTGTCTGTGAAAGCGTTAACCGCTATTTATCGCCAGCGTGAGCCTGGTTGCCAGCAAGCGCACGAGCAAGCGGATCGTACTTGCCCCAGTGGCTGCGATCCGGCATCACGCTATTTGCATCAGCCTCACGATAATGCTGCTTCCTTTGTTCAGTTATTTAAGCGCTCTGTCGCAGCCAATAGCCGTCGTGAAGTGTTATTAGCAAAATTATCGTTCAGTTTTAATTGGCTGAAAGCCTTTGTGCCCGCCTCTAGGTCTACACATTGTTACCTATTAAGTCACTTTGTGTAGACCTCAGATGAGAGTCTGACTTAACTCTTAGTTGCTATTGTTTGAAAAATATAGAAAAGTGACCCTTTCATAGCGCCTACAACCCGTGGTTTGTAAGGTGAAACTGACTCATCACGTGGAAGGAAAAATGCAGCAGGTCGGAATTTATGAGCAGCTGGTAACGCAGCTTATTGAGAGCCGTATTGATCGAGAAAGATTTTATGTTGGCGAGCGGACGCTTACCAGCAACGAGGCGTCAGTTTGGTTGTCTCGCTTTTTATCGCATGTTTTGCACCATGTGCTCGACGCCGTGCCTGCCAGTGATGATCGCCTAGAGCAGCAAATCACACTATCCAACCAATTCTTGCTGTGGCTGAAAACCAAGATCCACGATAAAGACATTATCGACGATAATTTGCTCGCGAGTCAGGGGAAAATCCTGACGGCCCTTTATGAGTTTGAAAACCCGATAGCATCTGATTTAGCGCGTTATGTGCAAGATGTTTTCCCACTCACCGGCTTAACGCAAAGTGAGCTTTTTTGTGGCAGTAATGCGGGTCTTTCATTGGAGTCAGAGCTGAAAAGAGAGATTTTATCCGCAGACAGAATTTATTGGTTGGTGTCATTCATCAAATGGGCGGGGATAAGAATTTTTCGAAAAGAGCTGGAAGCCTTTACCCGTAGTGGTCGCGAGTTAAAGGTCATCACCACATCATACATGGGCGCGACAGACGCGAAAGCGGTGGAGTATTTAGCCAGCCTACCTAATACCGAGGTGAAGTTAAGCTACAACACTGAGCGCGAGCGTCTTCACGCAAAAAGCTATTTGTTTCTGCGCGAGACCGGCTATCACACCGGTTATATCGGATCGTCAAACCTCTCTCATTCTGCACTGACGAATGGCTTGGAGTGGAACCTCAAAATTACCTCGCAAGAAATTCCCCATATTATCAATAAATCACTCAGCACCTTTGAAACGTATTGGGCCTCGAATGAATTTGAACGATTTGACGGAGATGTAAAAAGCACCGAAAAACTGAATCAAGCCCTTCGGCAGCAGCGCGGTGGCGAAGAAGATGGTGCTACGTTTTTCTTCGACCTCTCTCCTTTCCCTCACCAGAAGGAGATTTTGGAGCAGCTGACGGTTGAGCGTCAGACGCATCAACGTTTTCGCAACTTAGTGGTGGCGGCAACAGGCACTGGTAAGACACTGATCTCTGCGTTTGATTTCGCCCGTTTTTTGAAAAAACACCCTGATGCCAACTTTTTATTTGTGGCTCATCGTGAAGAAATCCTTAAGCAGGCGCGTGCGGCCTATCGAGGCGCATTACGTAACAGTACCTTTGGCGAGCTGTGGGTCGGTGGTCACACGCCAGATCATTACCGTCAGCTGTTTGTCTCGATTCAAACATTGAACAACCAGCTCGATACGCTCAACTTGACGGCCGATTACTATGACTACATTGTGATTGATGAAGTGCATCATATTGCTGCGAGCAGTTATCGCGCGGTTTTGCACTACTTTTCGCCGTCAGTACTACTGGGTCTGACGGCGACACCCGAGCGTCACGATGGCGGCGATATTCTCGCGGATTTTGGTGGTGTTATTGCGGCTGAGATTCGGTTGCCAGAGGCGATTAACCGTCGTCATCTTTGCCCATTCCAATATTTTGGTATTGATGATGATACCGATCTGAGGACCATTCCTTGGCAGCGTGGCCGCTATGATATTGCACAGCTGACTAACCTCTATACCTCCAACCAAGCACGGGTGGATAAGATATTACTCAGCATGAACGAGATCATCACGGATCTTAGCCGTATGAAAGCACTCGCTTTTTGTGTGAGTAAAGAACACGCTCAATACATGGCTCAACAGTTTTCACTGCAAGGGCTTAAGGCGGATGTGTTGACCAGCGACAATCGGCATGAACGCCAGCGAAAGCAGCAATCGCTGCGCGTCGGTGAGATCAATGTGCTTTGTGTGGTTGATATTTTCAACGAGGGGGTCGATATCCCTGAAATGGATACCTTATTGTTTCTGCGTCCCACCGAGAGTTTAACCATTTTCCTTCAGCAGCTAGGCCGCGGTTTACGGTTAGCCGAGGGCAAAGAGTGCTGTACCGTCCTGGACTTTGTCGGTCATTCGCGTCCAGAGTATGACTTTGCAAACAAGTTTCGGGCGCTGGTGGGCAAGAGCGCTCGAGCGATCAATCGCGAGATTGAACAAGGCTTCCCCCATGCGCCTTTGGGCTGTCGTATTGAGCTTACTAAGCGCACCCAAGAAATGGTCTTGGATAACATTAGCAAAGCGTCTCTAACGCTAAGGCGCTTAGTGGCAATGGTTCGGCAATATCCTCAGCACACCCATCTGCCGATGACGCTAGCGAACTTTCTAACCTTGTATCCGCATATTGATTTGAACGAACTATACAAGCGAGGCTGCTGGTCAGAATTGGTGTTCAAAGCAGATCTGCAGGTCAATGATGCTCCTGTTGATGAAAGTGCACTTAAAGCAATCAAGAAGGCGATTTTTCAGCGGATTTTAACTACTGATGATCATGCGTATCTAGAGTTTTTAAAGCAGCTTTGCCAAACAGATTTTGCGCCTGATACGGGTAGCGAACGGCATCGACTTATGTGCCATTATGATGTTTGGCAACAAACAGGGCCAGCTCTTGGCTTTTCATCCATTGCGCAAAGCTTTGCCGCGTTAAGGCGGCTGGGCATCAAAGCAGAATTAATGGACGTGTTGGACTGGAAACTGTCACAAACCAAGCATGAGCAGTTAAGGATGGACGATTTGCCTGATGTGCCATTACGGCTTCATGCTCGATATGCGCGTGAGCAAATTCTAGTTGGGTTTGGTGCTACCACTTTGGAGCGGCAGCCACCTGCACGAGAGGGACTTTATGCGCTGAAAGATCAAAACATTGAGTTGTTATTTGTCACCTTGGATAAAAATGAAAAGCAATTTTCCCCGACGACCATGTATCACGATTATGCGATCAACGCATCACGCTTTCACTGGCAGTCGCAAAACAGCTCGCGCCCTGATAAAGGCCGAGGCAAAGATTACATTCAACATCAAAAGATAGGGAAGCGCCTGTTTTTGTTTGTACGAGAGCAAACTAAAGATGAATTCGGGCGTACCATGGGATTTGTGAATTTTGGCGAAGTGAATTATATCTCACACACCGGCTCTCAGCCGATGGATATTACGTGGGAGCTGGTCACCCCGATGCCAAACTTTATGTGGCAGCAAGCGGCGAAGTTGGCGGTAGGCTAGGGGATGGCGAATCTTTTGTAGACACTGGTTGGATGAATAATGTGGGAGGGTAGAGCAAGCTATGACTGAGAATACGTGGACATTGATTGGGCTTTGGCTATTTTTTACTGTGGTATTCGCGTGGTGCGGGCTCAGCCTAAAAATCCAAAAAATGAATCAAAACAGTGAAAAGCGGGATAACACAAGCGGTTAATACAGATTTGCTTTACCGCTCCCGCAAAAGGGGCCTACTCGCATAACGCTATAGGCGATACAAAACAACCCGACATGTAGAGCCGAGCTGTCTTTATATGACTGATAGTTAAGCGCCGCGAACCGTTATTGTTCACTCAATATTCTGGATCTGCTCGCGCATTTGTTCGATAAGCACTTTAAGTTCGACGCCGGAGGCGGTGATCTCGGTGTTGATTGATTTGGAGGCGAGGGTGTTGGCTTCGCGGTTGAACTCTTGCATCATAAAGTCCAAGCGTCGGCCGCAGGCGCCGCCTTTTTTGAGGATTTTATGTGCTTCTGAAACGTGTGAGTCGAGGCGGTCAAGCTCTTCTGCGACGTCGACTTTTTGCGCCAGCATCACCATTTCTTGCTCAACGCGGGCTGGGTCGAGTTCCACTTGTGCTTCTTCTAAGCGCGTGGTTAAACGTTCACGCTGCCACTCAATCACGGTGGGCATCTTTTCACGGACTTTGATCACTTCGGCGCTAATGGCATCGAGTCGTTGCTCAATCAGGGCTTTCATGTTCTCGCCTTCACTGGCACGTGCGGCGATAAAGGCATCGAGTGCTTCATCAAGACCAGTTAATAAGGCGCGGTGTAGCTCGTCGGTGTCTTGCTCCGGCGCTTCCATCACGCCTGGCCAGTTCAGGACTTGAAACGGATTGATGTTGCCTTCACCCGCGGTCTCTTTCACCCATTTGGCGGCGTGAATCACTTGCTTGGCCAAGGCTTCATTGATGGTGAGCTTATCTTGGCTGGCTTGTGAGGTATCAAAGCGCAGGTTGCATTCCACTTTGCCGCGGGCTAGGCGCTTGCGAAAACGCTCGCGTACCACAGGCTCAAGGCTACGTAGCTGCTCAGGCATGCGAATGTAGGTTTCGAGATAGCGCTGGTTAACGGAGCGGATTTCCCAAACCGCGTTGCCCCAATCGCCCTTGAGTTCTTGACGGGCGTAGGCGGTCATACTGTGGATCATGTGTACCTGCTCTTGTGTGCTGAAGGTGAATGGCAAAGATTATACGCATCCACGCCCCTGTCGTCAGCTGTCTTGGTCTGTCGGGCGGACAGGGATCGCAAGCGGGCGGAGAAACACGTATAATCGCGCCCACATTCTGTCAGTCAATAAGGTAACTTGCATGCGCCCAAGTGGAAGAGCACTCGACCAAATTCGTCCCGTTAGCTTTACCCGCGGTTTTACGGCCCACGCAGAAGGCTCTGTGTTGGTGTGCTTTGGTGATACCAAGGTGATTTGTAACGCCACGATTGAAGAGGGCGTGCCGCGCTTTTTAAAAGGCAAGGGCCAAGGTTGGGTGACTGCCGAGTATGGCATGTTGCCACGTGCAACCCACACCCGTAACCGTCGTGAAGCGTCAAGCGGTAAACAAGGTGGCCGTACCGTCGAAATTCAACGTTTGATTGGTCGCAGTTTGCGCGCCGCGGTCGATTTAAAAGCACTGGGTGAGCGCACCATTACCGTTGACTGTGACGTGATTCAAGCCGACGGCGGTACGCGCACGGCGTCCATTTCGGGGGCGAGCGTGGCCCTGGCAGACGCGCTTAACGCGCTGGTACGTGATGGCAAGCTTGCAGCTAACCCGATGCGTGGGCATGTGGCCGCTGTGTCAGTGGGTATTTATCAACAAACGCCGATTTGCGACCTTGAATACGTGGAAGACTCGGCGGCAGATACCGACATGAACGTGGTGATGCTCGAAGATGGCCGCATGATTGAGGTGCAGGGCACCGCCGAAGCGGAGCCGTTTACCCCCGATGAGCTAAACGCGATGCTCGCGTTGGCCAGTAAGGGCATTGATGACATTGTCGTCGCGCAAAAATCGGCACTCGCCGACGCATAACAGATTGAATAGCTCCCACATCGGGGGCTATTTTTTTATCTATCCGACCCGGGTGACATGTGGCGTGTCACCAAGACAACCAAGAGAGGAACGAATGAAAGCCTATCAGCGCCAGTTTATTGAGTTTGCCCTTGAGCGAGAGGTATTAAAGTTTGGCGAGTTTACGCTTAAATCAGGGCGGAAAAGTCCGTACTTTTTTAACGCCGGCTTGTTTAACACCGGGCGTGACTTGGCAAAACTGGGTGAATTTTATGCGGCCGCGTTGATGGATGCAGGGATTGATTACGATGTTTTGTTTGGTCCTGCGTACAAAGGGATCCCGATTGCGACCACCACCGCGGTAGCACTTGCTGCGCACCATAATGTGGATACGCCTTATTGCTTCAACCGTAAAGAAGCCAAAGACCATGGTGAGGGCGGCAACTTGGTCGGCAGCGCGCTGAGTGGCCGTGTGATGTTAGTGGATGATGTGATAACCGCAGGCACTGCCATTCGCGAGTCAATGACACTGATTCAAGCGCAAGGGGCGCAGCTTGCTGGGGTGTTGGTGGCAATTGACCGCCAAGAGCGCGGTCAAGGTGAATTGTCGGCGATTCAAGAAGTGGAGCGTGACTTCGATTGTCAGGTGGTTTCCATTATCAGCTTGTCGGACTTGGTCGCCTATTTGGAACAAAGCCAAGCGGATCCGGCTCATCTAGCGGCGGTGAAAGCGTACCAGGCGAGCTACGGGATTTAAGTTACAGGTGTGCAGCTGGCTGGCTTGAGTGCGCCAGCTGCACTACGCTCGTTGCGCTGCTATTCACTGCAGTTGATTGGTGAGCAGTTGCCAGTATTGCTCGAAATTGGCGGTCGGCAGCTGTTTAAATGACGAGCGTACGTAGCGACAAAAGCCGCCTTCTACTTGGCTAATCAATTGGCTGGCAAGCACCGCCTCATCTAATGGAAACCCTTTTCCCTCACGTAAACGACGCTCGCGCAGTACTTGCTTAAGCTGTGCCTCGACGCGCTCAAACAGCTGGTTGATACGCGCTTGTAACCTATCTTGCTCAAACATCAATGCATGACCTGTCATAATGCGCGTGAGCCCCGGGTTGCGCTCACCAAAGGCCAGCAATAATTGCAAGATCAGTTTGAGGCGCACCAAGGTATCCTTTTCTTCCTCAATGATCAGGTTGATGCGGGATAACAGTGAATCTTCAATAAATTCGATTAATCCCTCAAACATCCGCGCTTTACTGGGGAAGTGGCGATAGAGTGCCGCCTCAGACACTCCGACTTGTTCGGCGAGTTTGGCCGTGGTGATGCGTTGGCTGCCTTGGGTTGACTCCAGCATCTGCGCGAGCGCTTGGAGGATCTCTTCGCGGCGATTACTTTTTTTTGGGGCTGCCATGGGTGCGATTCCTTTGTCTTTTTATCTATCACACTGGCGACCAGTAAAGGAGGCATCATGGAGAGGTGTCGCCCAGTGTGAGTCTTTCCTCCTATCTTAGCGACGAGGTCTCTGTATTAAAAGCAAAAAGCGTGGCCATGGCGCACGCTTTTGAACTTGTATTTTTGCTCAATATAAGCTGTTTGTATTGTGTGGTTCAGGGTTGCTTCTGACAGGTTTGTTGTAAATAGCACGCGTGAATGTGTGCCATGACATTGCGCGCTAATAAGCGTTTTTCCTCGACGGGCAGCGCCTGGTCGCCGCCAGGCCAGAACAGATGTAAGGCATTGCGATCGCTGTTAAAGCCTTGATCGGATTGAGACACATCGTTAGCACAAATCATATCAAGCTTTTTGCGCGCCAGCTTGTCACGCGCGTAGGCCGCGACATCTTGGGTCTCGGCGGCAAAGCCGATCGTAAATGGACGATGTGACGTTAAGCCCGCTACCGAAGCAATAATATCGGGATTTTTTACCATGGTGACGGTCATCGCGTCTTTATCCACTTGCTTTTTCATCTTCTGTTCGGCGATGTGTTGTGGACGGTAGTCCGCGACCGCGGCACAGCCGATAAAAATATCTTGGTCGGTGATGCGCTCATGCACCGCATCATGCATCTGTTGGGCGCTGGTGACATCAATACGCGTGATTCCTGCTGGCGCTGACAGCGCAACCGGGCCAGAGACTAAGGTGACGTCGGCCCCTAAACTGGCTGCCGCCTCGGCGAGGGCATAGCCCATTTTCCCTGAACTATGGTTAGAGAGATAACGAACAGGGTCCAAGGCTTCGCGGGTAGGACCGGCGGTAATCATCACGCGCTTGCCTGAAAGCGGTTTGGGGCCGGCCCAGCGTTCGCATTCAGTCACTAAGGCCAGCGGCTCGAGCATGCGCCCAAGGCCCACATCGCCGCAAGCTTGCGCGCCACTGTCGGGGCCCCATATCAAGCAGCCGCGAGCACGCAGTCTACGTAAGTTCGCCTGAGTGGCTTGGGCGCGGTACATTTGCTGGTTCATTGCTGGCGCAATCGCCAGAGGCGCATCGGTGGCCAAGCATACGGTGGTGAGCAAATCATTGCCCATGCCTGCGTGTATCCGGGCAATCAAATCGGCAGTTGCCGGGGCAATCAGCACGAGATCCGCCCATTTAGCCAGTTCAATGTGTCCCATTGAGGCCTCGGCAGCTGGGTCGAGCAAGCTATCAGACACGGGATGCCCAGAAACGGCTTGCATGGTCAATGGCGTAATAAACTCTTTTGCGGCATGGGTCATCACCACCTTGACGGTGGCCCCACGCTCGATGAGGCGGCGGGTGAGATCGGCACACTTATATGCGGCAATCCCGCCACCCATGCCAAGCAGAATACGTTTACCGGCCAGCGTCTGGGCTGGCTGCTGTGAACTATTGGCCATAATGCTCTGTGTGTTTGAACGACAATGACGAAACCATACCATAATCCTTAGCGCAAAAAGCTTGTTTGAGCGCATGAATCCGTATGGGGTGTGACGTGCGTTGGATGTGATATGGCTAGCGCGTGGCTGAAAGCATTGACGGTGGCACATGATAAAACCACGAGCGCGCCGCAGTTACATGGAAAAGCTATTGCGGCGTGAAAGAGGCTTACTTTAACTGGCGGCAACGTTGAAGAGGGAGCACCATGAGCCTAAAAACCTTGCCACAAGACTGTCGACCCAGAGAGCGTTTATTAGCGCGAGGGGCGGAAAGCTTATCGGACGCCGAGCTGTTGGCGATTTTTCTACGCACCGGCGTCACAGGGATGAGTGCGGTAGCGCTGGCTGACCACCTGTTGCAGGATTTTGGCTCGCTCCGGGCGCTGATGGGCGCCGACCAAGGGGCGTTTTGTCAGCGAAAAGGACTGGGTAGCGCCAAATATGCCCAACTTCAAGCTGTGCTTGAGCTGAGCCGGCGCTATTTAAAAGAAACCTTAAGCAAAACTGACGCACTGACCAGCCCGGACCATACTCGCCGTTATCTCTCGACGTTACTGCGCGACCGGCCTCGCGAGGCCTTCTACGTTTTATTTCTCGATAATCAGCATCGCGTGATAGCCGATGAGCAACTTTTTGAAGGCACGCACAATGCGGCGAGTGTTTACCCACGAGAAATTGTTCGCCGCGCGCTCGAATTGCATGCCGCTGCACTGATTTTGGCCCATAACCACCCATCGGGCGTGGCAGAGCCGAGCCAGGCAGACCGACATATTACCGATAGAATTGCCAATGCCTTGTCATTAGTGGATGTTCGCGTGCTTGATCACCTAGTGATTGGGGACGGAGATGTGGTATCGTTCGCCGAGCGAGGTTGGTTGTTATCCCCTTAAGGATCGCCATTGGCGAAAAAAACGATCAAAAAGCGCATAAAAGGATCTGCTCGGGACTTGAGCAATGTGAATTCAGTTAGTATAATGCGCCACCTTTGATAGCCTTGACCTTCGACCTGACCTTAACGATGCAGGACTGGCGGACAAGGTTGATATCGAGCCGAAACGATTTTGGAGAGACTTTCATGTCACGAGTATGCCAAGTAACTGGCAAGCGTCCTGTAGTTGGTAACAACCGCTCTCACGCTAATAACGCCACCAAGCGTCGTTTTCTGCCGAACCTGCAAACTCATCGTTTCTGGGTAGAAAGCGAAAAACGCTTCGTTAAACTGCGTCTATCTACTAAAGGTATGCGCATCATCGACAAAAAAGGCATTGATTCTGTACTTACAGAAATGCGTGCCCGCGGTGAGAACGTATAAGAGGAATTAGAGAATGGCTAAAAACGGCGTTCGTGAGAAGATTCGTCTAGTATCCTCTGCAGGTACTGGTCACTTCTACACCACAGACAAGAACAAACGTAACATGCCTAGCAAATTCGAGATCAAAAAATTTGATCCTGTAGTTCGCAAGCACGTTATGTATAAAGAAGCCAAAATCAAGTAAATTGATCGACGCTTTGAGAAAGACCCAGCTTCGGCTGGGTTTTTTTATAACTAAAATCTGGCCGCATTTGCGGTTATACTGCGGAGGACACGCGTAACGTCCTCAGGTGAACCGACATGAAGCTAAAGCGGCAGACATGGAATAACATCCTGATTTTCTCAGTGGTGGTTTTTTTTGGCTTAATGCTGCTGCCAGATTATTTGCGCCATCAGCGCCAAGCACGGGCGACGCCTGAGGGGGTAATCGCGCTGGTTGAATCGCGCAGTGAAGTGCTGTCGTTGCGGTTCTCCCATTTAACCCTGACGCGTACGTTAGAGGGGTGGCAATCGGATAAACCCCTGGTAATTAGTCCGACAGAGCTCGCTCAGCGCTGGTTGGGGCTGACTGGGACACAAATCGATGACACCACCTTGCAGTCGTTGCGACCCCAATTAACGTCTCCCCGTACGTTGGAGCTTACTCGCAGCCCCGACCAAGAGCCCATTCGCATTACCTATTATCAACAACCCCAGTTTTGGTTGATGCAAAACGAACACGGCCAATGGTTAGCTGTGTCAGTGGATAGTCGGTATCTTTTCCCGCTATCAAAGTCGTAAATATTAAGAGCTGTGTTATGCCCGAGTTACCTGAAGTAGAAGTAAGCCGTTTAGGTATCATGCCGTATGTCGAAGGGCAAACGGTCACCGAGATTACCATTCGTCAGCCCAAGCTACGCTGGCCCATTCCCGAAACGTTACAACAGTTGAAAGGCCAGGTGATACGTCGCGTCACGCGTCGCGCCAAGTATCTTTTATTGGAGACGGATGTCGGTACTGCGATTGTGCATTTGGGGATGTCAGGCAGTTTGCGGGTGCTGCCCACGTCACTGGCACCGGAAAAGCATGATCATGTTGATGTGACACTCAGCAATGGTCGCTTAATTCGTTACCACGATCCGAGGCGTTTTGGCGCCTGGTTGTGGCAGGAGGGAGATTTGCCGCATCCCGTGTTGGGAAAGCTCGGCCCTGAACCACTCACCGATGCGTTCAATTCAGATTATTTGCTGGCCAAGGCGGCAGGCAAAAAAATGGCGATGAAAAGCTTTATTATGGACAATGCAGTCGTGGTGGGCGTGGGGAATATTTACGCCAACGAATCGCTGTTTTGTGCTGGAATCCACCCTAAACGTCCTGCCGGTAGCCTGACGCAAACAGAAGCGACGGCGCTGGTGGATGAGATAAAAACGGTGTTGGCCGCGGCGATCACGCAAGGCGGTACGACGCTAAAAGACTTTACGCAGGTAGACGGGAAGGCCGGTTACTTTGCTCAAGCGCTACGCGTTTACGGAAAGTCGGGTGAGCCGTGTCCAGCCTGTGACACGACCCTTGAGCGCATAGTCATCGGCCAGCGGGCAACTGTCTTTTGCCCACAATGCCAGCCCTTATGACGACGTCTTGCTTTGCAGCTTTTCTTGTAAGGCCGTTAGCACGCTAGGCGCGACAAACTCACTGGTATCACCGCCGTGCAACGCGACCTCTTTGACCAAGGTAGAAGAAATAAACGAATGCTCCTCTGACGGAGTCAGAAAGACGCTTTCCAGTGCGGGCATCAGTCGACGATTCATATTGGCGAGTTGGAATTCATACTCAAAGTCGGAGACCGCACGCAAACCGCGCACCAGAATATTGGCTTGGTACTGTTTGGCAAAATTGACCAGCAACCCTGAAAACCCAACCACAGAGACATTGGGAAGGTGCGCGGTGACCGCTTGCGTGAGTGCCACTCGCTCATCCAGATCGAACAATGGTTTTTTGCTTGGGCTAGCCGCAATCCCCACAATCACATCATCAAACATCCTTGCTGCCCGCTCAATCAGGTCCAAATGACCATTCGTGATGGGATCAAATGTGCCTGGGTAAATCACGCGTGTATGCTGTTTGTGTGTCACGAGCTTTTCCTTAAAAACGTTGATCTGGAAAGAGGTTATCAAATCCTTGTCCATCACGCATTGTTCTTACGGTCCCGTGAGGTATCGCCTGTGAATCCATTGACGAGCAAGGTACACTAATGTGCGCTAGCGTGAGTGCGCAAACAGGAAAAACCGTGAGTATAGAAGTAGAGCAACGCGAAAACGAGTGTATTTGGTACGATCCGGCTTTAGTGGAGGGCGACCCTCGCCAGTATTTTGATATTCATTTTTGGCACCAGCAAGCCGCTGTCACCGGTTCAGCCAAAGGGCGCGGTACCACGTTCTTTATCCGAGGGCCGAAAATGGAGATGGCGTTACGTCATTACTATCGCGGTGGTTTGTTTGGTAAATTCGTGAAGGATCAGTATTGGTTTCAAGGGTGGGAGGCGACCCGTTGTGGCGCTGAGCTCAACTTACTGGCCTATCTTCGCGAGAAGAAAATGCCTGTGCCTCGCCCTGTCGCTGCACGCGCGGTAAAAAACGGCCGTACCTATCGTGCTGATATCTTGGTGGAGAAAATTCCAGGTGCACGCGATCTGGTCGCTATCTTGAGTGAAAATAGCTTACTTGCCCATGATTATCGTGCCATTGGTCGTTTGGTTCGCCGCCTACATGACGCTGGCGTGTGCCATACCGATCTGAATATCCACAACATTTTGCGTGATAGAAAAGGAAAGCTGTGGCTGATTGACTTCGATAAGTGCCAACAGCGCGATGGCGAACAGTGGAAAGAGGATAACCTTGCCCGCCTTCATCGCTCGTTTAAAAAAGAAAAAGAGAAGCGTCAGATCCGTTGGCAACCCGAGGATTGGGCTGCCGTATTAAAAGGCTACAACCATATCCGCAAGTAGCACTAGCGTGGGTGATTAAGCCAGGGCGCGATCGCCTGCAAAGTGCGCTCGACCGCGCCGCGATTTTGCTCTACCACAGAGAGCCCAGCGTTGCCGGCTTGTGCGGCAAGGGCGGGTGCACTGAAAAAAGCCCCGATTTTGGCAGCGAGATCTTGGCTGTCGTTACACACCTGTAGGGCGCCAGCGTCAATCAGAGCATCACCAATCACTTGGAAATTATAATAGCTTGGGCCTGTTAAAAGGGGCTTGCCTAACGCCGCGGGTTCAAGCAGGTTATGCCCACCCACTTTGGTACCCAGAAAACTGCCCGCCATCACTACCACATCTGCGCCAGCAAGGTAGGTCATCATCTCTCCCATGGTATCGCCAAGATAAACTTGAGTACTGAGTGCCAGCGGCTCACCTTCGGTGCGTCGTTGCACACTGAGGCCTTGGCTAGCCACTTGCTGGGCAACATCATCAAAACGTTCAGGGTGGCGAGGGACCAGTATCAGTAGCGCGTCTGGGTAATCGCGCAGTAATACACTGTGAGCGGCGAGCAAGGTGGCGTCTTCTCCCGCGTGAGTACTGGCACCTATCCAGCAAGGGCGATCACCGCGCGCTTGGCGAAGTGTGGCACCCAACGCCGGATCCACGGCTTTAATATCAAATTTCACCGAGCCAGCCACTGCAAGCTTGTCGTTAGCGACACCGAGGCTTGCAAAGCGCGCTTGGTCGTTTTGATGCTGACAAACGATTAAGTCGATATGTTTACTCATGGCTTGAAAGAGCGGTGCGATTTTCTGATAGCGTTGGCAAGCTTTTTGAGAAAGCCGGGCGTTGATAACCGTAATGGGAATGCCCGCTCGACCCACATGATGCAAGGTATTTGGCCAAAGCTCAGTTTCCATGATCACGCACACCCGTGGTGACACCGCGCGGAGAAAACGTTTTACCGAAAAAGGAAAATCAACCGGCATATAGCGGTGTATGATCCCATTAAGACGCCTGGCCTGCTCTGCGCCGGTGGCGGTGGTGGTGGTGACCAGGATCGGCACGTCTGGATAGGCTTGTTGCAGCGCGCTGATCACCGGCTTTGCCGCGAGAACTTCCCCCACCGACACCGCATGGAGCCAAATAGGCTGACCGTCTACGTTGGGCGTACCGCCAAAGTGCTCACGCCATCGCTCGCCAACAGCAGGCTTACCAGGCCGTTTACGGTACAGCCCAATAAGCAAAAAAGGGGCGGCAAGCGTGAGTAAGAGTGTATATATCCAGCGCACAAGTTAGCTCCTATTGATGGCTCCTCGCCATGATAGCGTCTTGATGAGTATTTGTTGATGTTTGATTGTCGGTAATAGCTCACGCCTTGGATGTTGTGAGCGCTAAGCGATGATGAAACTGTGCTAAAGTTGGCGCCATTTAGCGGAGAACAACAGCGATAACATGGGAATGCTTAAAAAAATAAAGAAAAGTATTAGAGAGCGGAAGCAGCGGCATCGGAACCAACGGGATATTGAAAGCATTTTTGCCACGCGTCTTCGTCAAGAGCAACTTCACCAACAGATGCTTTCTCATTCAGCCTCACTGGTGACATCTAAAGCCTATTTTGATGCACCCTTGGTGGTGAGTTTAACCTCGTTCGCCGAGAAGGTGCACGAAGTGTACTTGGTTATCGAATCCTTGGCGCAGCAGACGTGCCCACCAAACCGCATCATTCTTTGGCTGGATGAGAAGGAATACAGTGACGTTAACCTGCCTCATTCTCTAAAAAGACAATGTGAACGTGGGCTGGAGGTGAGGTATTGCGACAATATCAAGTCGTATAAAAAGATCATTCCCACACTGACACTAGCACCAGAGGCCTATATTTTAACCGTCGATGACGACGTTATGTATCCGCACAGCATGATTGAAGGGTTAATTCGCACTTGCCGCTATCATCCGGGGCATATTTATGGGCATAGAGGACACAAAATCACCACCCGTGGTGGCGAAGTGCGACCCTACAAACGCTGGCAATACTGCGCTAGCTTCTCTGCACCCAGTCATCATCTGATGCTCACTGGCTGCGAGGGGATATTATATCCGCCGCAATCGCTTCATCCTGATGTGCTCGATCAGTCATTATTCATGCAGCTTGCGCCGAACGCCGATGACTTGTGGCTAAAAATCATGGCAATCCGCCAAGGCAGTCTGTGCATGAAAGTGCCATATAGCGATCCATCGCTTGCTTTAAAACGGCACCGTGCGATTGGTCTAGCGCAGGCGAACATTCGCCAAGGTGGCAATGATAAGCAACTTAACATGCTGCTTGACCATTATCCTGAGGTCAAACAGGCATTATTGGCTGATGCTAGCGCGTGATCACTTGTTGGTAGAGATCTTGATAGGTGATGGCGGTTTGGGAGATATCACACGCAGCCGCTTGCTGGTGGCTGCCTTTAATAAGGTGAGCTCGCAGCGCGTCTTGTTGAGCAATGTCCGCGATATGTTGTGCTAACTGATTGGCGTTGCCTGGCTCAATGAGATGTCCGGTGACCCCATGTTCAATGATATCAGGTATCCCGCCGGCTCGAGCGCCTATCACGGGTAGCCCTGCTGCCATCGCTTCTAAAATAACCGAGCCTAAGCCCTCTGTGTAGGAAGGATGGACAAGCAAATCGGCCGCTGCGAACCAATCTCCCATATTGGTTTGTTTACCCATAAAATGCACATTCGTGAGCCCCTGAGCTTGCGCCTCGAGTGACGCGCGCTCTTTGCCATCACCCAGTAAACAAAACTGGATGTTGGTGTCTTGTTTCGCAAGTTTGCGAGCCGATTCGATAGTGACGTCAAAACCTTTGTGGGCATACATGTTCGCCGCATGAATCACCAAAAACTGCCCCGGGAATCGTGATTTAATCTCCTCAACCCGAGAGGGTGAAACCGGGTAGCTAACTGGTGAGCTTGGGATCTTAACCCGTTGAGCGGCTGGATGATGTTTTTCAAGCTGACAGAGAATCTCCGAGCTCAAGCCGACCAGCGCACTGGCTTTGCGGTACGCAAATTGATTTAACCACTTTTTCTTTAAAGGGTTATCAATACGGCGTGTCACTATGTAGGGAACACGATGCAATAGGTGTTGAAGCAACGCCCAATAAATGGCGCGGCCTTCGTGGACATGGACCAGATCGCATGTTGCGGTGATTGAGCGCCCGTGTCGCCGAGTATAGTGCGGACAAAGCACGATCTGGCATTGAGGTATCGCACGGAGTTCGTTGACCAGCGGGCTTTTGGGGTTCACCACTGCGGTGAGCTGATAGCCCATTTGGGCTTGTTGCTGGATCAAGGTGAGGGTTTGACGTTCACCACCGCTAAAACCTGATGCGAGATTGACGTGACAAATGTGCATATTGTCACCACACCTTATTGAAGTCTTCGTTTTCTAATACTGTCGGATCGCGTTGAAACTCCAAGAGCTTGGCATATTTAAGGTAGCTATTAACGGCTGAGCTCAGTGCGACTGTCATACCGTCAACACCCCCTAAAAAGCCCCGTTGAAACAGATATTTGCGAATAAAGGCATTGAGTCCGTGTATAAACGGTGAGAATGCGTTGGCGCGCTTGCCCTTTTGATACATTATTTTCGCGGCACGGCCGCTAAAGTTACGCCCAGGTTTGGCAAAGAGCTGTCCGATGTTCTCAAAGGAGTAGTGGATAAGATCGCAATCAAGCTGTTTAGGATTTTTAGCCTGTACTGCCGCGTGTTGCTTAACCTCGGCAAAACGGGTTTTTGACTTGTTATACAAGCGAATGCAGTAATCTGGATACCAACCGCACTGTTTCACCCAGCGGCTACCAATATGGTTACGACGGCGAAAGGCAAAGGCGTCATGCTCAGTATTAGCCAAATCTAGCGCTTGGATTTGCTCCACTGCCTCTTCGGTAAGACGTTCGTCAGCATCAATACTGAGGATCCATTGATTGTCAGTGTGCGCCAAGCCAACGTTTTTTTGCAGGCCATCACCGAGGTAAGGCTGCGTGATAACAGTCGCATCAAGCTGCTCAGCAATGGCAATAGTGCGATCTGAGCTTTGCGAGTCAACCACCACAATGTCAGAACACACCTGCTGGAGCGACTCGATACAAGCTTTGATGTTTTTTTCTTCGTTGAGCGTAATGACGACGCCTGTGATCATGATGACCTCTAATAATTAATACTGGGAACGAGCCACGCGTGACGTGAACCAATGCAACAGTTTTAGGACTTTGAGTTTGAGTTTGAACATATAAGAGTCTTCTACACCATACATGGCCTTAATATGTCTTTTATACAAGTCTGAAGGCGCTCCTTTCCTTTTCAGGTGTTGTATATACTTAAAGCAAGACTTTTGAAACGGGTAATAGAGGCACCGCTTGCCAGAGTAAATATTATATATAGAGTCGACAATTGTTATATAGTTAAGCTGATGCTCTGCGTCATACGAAAGTTGATTGGTAATAGAGTGACTTCTTACTCGATAATAAATAATGCTGTTATCTACTATCTGTATCCTAGGTTCAAGAGAGAATACTTGCCAGTAGAACTCTTCATCCTCGTGGATGATACCTTCTTTAAAGGTGAGCCCTTTAATAAAATCATGTCGATAGAGTTTGTTCCAGACGACAAGCTCGAGTTGAAAAAAATTCCTCTTTAAATCTACCTCTTTATGCCTTTTTTTCTTATAAGGC
This sequence comes from Salinivibrio sp. ML198, assembly GCF_001996015.1. Classification (NCBI taxonomy): domain Bacteria; kingdom Pseudomonadati; phylum Pseudomonadota; class Gammaproteobacteria; order Vibrionales; family Vibrionaceae; genus Salinivibrio; species Salinivibrio sp. ML198. Next base: position 96,608 of record NZ_MUEZ01000007.1, on the reverse strand, counting down.
GTGTAGTGATTGGTGCTCTCGTGATAGACAGTCGCACTTCCAGCAACAACGTCAGCCTTTGCTGAATTAGAGACCAAAATGGATATTGCGTCTTGAGCTAGCCAGTCGTCAGCATCGATGAAAAAGATGAATTCGCCAGTTGCAAGAGCAAGCCCAGTATTACGTGCCGCTGAGACTCCTTGATTCTCTCTGTCTACAATATGTAGCCTTCTATCTTTCTTCGCAAAGGATTTACATACATGAAGGCTACTATCAGTAGAGCCATCATTGATGCAAATAATCTCAAGGTTGTCATATGTCTGGTTAATCACTGACTCTAAACACTGAGCAATAAAAGCTTCAACATTATAGACAGGAATAATGATACTCACTTTTGGGTTATGCATGAGAGGCCTTTTTATACTCAGACACAATTTTTCCACAGCTGAACTGGGCCAACTTTTCATTAACGTAGGTTTGCTCTGCGTCCGACCATGACGAAGTGAGCGACTTGTGCATTTTATCGGCGAGCGGCTCAGGCTCTTGGGCGCTGAGGTACTTTTCGAGTTCACCACCCATTATTTGGTGCACTCCGCCGGGGGAGTCCGTGCAGACGATGCGCGTGCCACAGGCCAGTGCTTCAAGTAATACCATGCCGAGCCCTTCAAATCTTGAGCTCAGTACAAAAAGATCGGCGTGTTGAAACCATGGGAATGGGTTTTTCCGTGCACCTTTGAAAAACACGCGATGTTCAATATTGAGTGCTTTTACTGACGCCTCGATATTGTCTCTATCTTTACCTTCACCCACGATAACCAGATCGTGATGGATATCATATGTCTTAACAAGGTGCGCGTATGCTTCGACCAGTAATGTAAAGTTCTTTACTTGGGTGAGTCGCCCAAGGCCAAGAATAAAAGGTCGAGGGTGCATATCGGGCTCTACCTTGTCCGCCTGCTCACGGATATACACCTCGTTATTAGGGTTGCTAATCACTCTAGCTTGAGACGGCGTGATGGCATGTGTTTGAGTCAGGGATTGGAACGTGTTGTAGGCACCATCTGAGACGCAGACGATATGTTTCTTATCGAACAATGCTCGGTAAATAACGCCGGAGAAAATACCATATTGCTGTGGCTTGATAATGTTTTCGCAGACATAAACAAAGCGGTCATCATGCAACGGCCAGAGCTGTTCAAAGGTGCCTTGGCCACGAAAAATGACCAAATCAAACGGTCCTTTTTCTGCTTCGAGCCGCCGGAGTTTTCGCTTGAAGAAAAAAGCACTGGGATAAGCAAATAGCAGCGGGAAGGTCTTGCTGATGAACGCATTAAATAGTTTGCAAATCAGATAGTAAAATGCACCTATGCCCGTTTTCAATACTGATTGTTTAAGATCAAAAAGGCGGACGTCAACATCCGACGTTGGCTTTATATCTTGAGGTCGATTTTTGAGATAGATTAACGTGGCATCGTCACCATTGGCGGCGAATGCATCGGATAAATTAACCGCAACTCTCTCCATACCACCGAGTTTCAGACAATTGACGACAATCGCGACACGCATATCAGCGCTCATCCTGTGTGTTGTTTTTTATGTTTGCCAGTGAGTAAAAACAGCCTGACACAATCACAAAGGCAAATACGCCAAGGCTTCGGCTGTTAAAGGTTTCAAAGGCATTGACCGTTAGCCAGTAGATAAAAAAGGCGATAGAGAAGAATGCGACTATCTTACCGCTCTTCGACGTATCGCGAGCGACAAAGCAACGCGTAGCAAGCTGGAAATAGGTAAATAAAATCAGTGCAAAACCTGCCAATCCATAGGCGACCAGTGTTTCTACGTGGTTGCTATGTAAATGCGATAGGTTGCTATACATAGGCACTGTTTTTTTTAGCTCTGAGAGCTTGTCGGAAGAAGAGATAACATACCCAATTCCATTTTCACCCAGACCCACAAAGGCGGTATTTTGAAATACATCCCAAGCCGCTAACCAAGAATTCAGTCTTACGCCAACACTGGTCATCGGAATATTGTCTAGGTTGCCCTGGATAACACTAGAGATGACAGCACTCTCTTTTAGTGCTCGGTTTTGAATATAGTCAGATTGACTGACTGCAAACAGGGTGATGACGACAAACGCGTAGCCTAAGAGCAACTTCTTCTTTCCCTCAATGACGCCCACAAAGAACAGCAGTATCGGCGTTAATGCGATGACGATCGCGAGGGCAAGCCACACTTGTCGCGACTGGCTGACCAGTGTCAATACGAGGCCTAGGATGGCTGAAAGTGCAAAGAACGCGCGAAGCGTCCAGCGACTTTTGTCGACGAGATAAAAGCTAAACGCCGAAATAATCGCAATCACACCGCCCAGCATCGAGGTGTACTGCGCATTCTTTAAACCAAAGTCGACGCGGTGCGTGTGGAGCAGTTGCTGAATTTGGTTTGAGAAGTCGCTTTGTGTATAGCAAGCAATGAACACGCCCAGAACAAAGCAGGCGGCGAGCCCGATCACGGTGTCTTTTCGCCCTTGCAACGCGAGGCCGATGGGGACGAGCAAAAATAGTTTTGCCAACCGGTCGACATGTGGGTAGGCATTGGCAATGTCAGGAATATGCATCAAGCTGTTTGCCCAGCTCAGGCACTGGACGATAATTACTCCAAAAAACGCCCAGACAATGGGATCTTTTTTAAGCTGGGGCCAGTGGATATAAAGCAAAGGCAGACTCAATAGCAAAAAGCCGGCACGGAAGACTTCACCCACGTCAGGAAATGCGATCGCACACAAGGCATAACCGAATAGGAAAAAGCGGGTGATTTGGTAATACAACTGATGACTCAGGTAACGAGAACTGGATGATGCCATGCTGATACTGCTCACGGTAGAATCCTTTTTACAACTCGGCTCGGGGCGAGATCGTTTAAACATTTTAAGTGCCCTAGGGGACATTCGCGCTGGAAGCAAGGACGGCACTCGATATCCGTGTGCACAATATCGACCTTACTGGTCAGCGGCGGGGTATAATCGGGGGATGTTGAGCCGTAGATGGCTATCACTTGGCAGTTGACTGCCGCGGCGATGTGCATCAACCCCGAGTCATTGCTGACCACGGTTTGACACGCGCCTAAAAGGTCGACGGCTTCGATTAAGTTGGTTTTGCCTGCCAATACATGAATATTAGGCGCATGCTCTGCGAGAGCGGCAATTTTTTCACAGGTTTCAACATCTTTCGCCGAGCCAAAAAGCCAAATTTGGTAGCCTTGTTGATGCGCTTGGCGTGCGACCTCAGCATAGTGCTGTTCTGGCCACTTTTTGGCAGGCCCGAACTCGGCACCCGGGCATAAACCAATCACAGGTTTGTCTTGGTTTAATCCTAGTTTGGCGATGACGGCCGCTTGGGCGTCTGGGTCGATGTCTAGCGCCGGCTTAGGGAGGTTGTCGAGCCCACCCAGCGAGGCAGAGCTTTGCATCTCGGTGCGCGGGTGAGCGAGGGCAACATAACGCTCAACCATGTATTGAAACGCTTTCTTGTTGGGACGCAGGTCGTTGAGCAAGCCATAACGCATTTCACCTTTCCAACCCGTACGCGTCGGGATCCCTGCAAACCACGGGATCAGTGCGGATTTAGCAGAATTAGGCAACACGTAGGCGCGATCATAACCGTACTTTGCTAAGCGTTTCCCCAGTTGGTAGCGCTTACCAAGTGCCAATTCGCCATGGCCGAGTGGCATTTCAATGCTGCGATTAACCTCAGGCATGCGCGCGAGAATCGGCGCGCACCAAGCGGGCGCCATCACATCAATCTTGGCATCCGGGTGCTGTTGCTTGAGGGTTTTATACAAAGACTGCGACATCACCATATCGCCGACCCATGATGGGCCAATGATTAATACGCTGGTCATGATGCCCGTTTCCTCTTTGCTTCTTGGTAGATATTACGGCCGTCCTCGCGGGTACGAAGTAGCTGCAAGATCCACATGTATTGATCCAGCTGACCGTCGAGCATGGTTTCTATTTGTTGGTTCATCATGCGTGCGTCGGTGCGACTGTCTCCCGTTGGGAAGTCGTTAAACGCAGGGTGAACCTCGATGACGAACCGACCCGTCTGGGCATCAAAGCCTGACAGCACAGGGACAATATGCGAGCGGGTGACTTTGCTTAATTTGCCTAGACTCGGCAAGGTCGCTTTGGTGGTGGCAAAAAACGGCACGAACTCGCTGCTCTCATCTCGCATATCTTCGTCGGGCAAGTAATATCCCAAAAATCCGCGCTTAACTGCACGGATAAAGGGCTTAATCCCTGCTTCGCGCTCATAACAGTTACCGCCATATTGTACGCGTTGGCGATGCATCAGCCAGTCTAGTAGCGGGTTTTTTTGTCGTTTTGAGAATGCCGCCACGGGGAGCCCTTGCGAGGCAAATAAAATCGCGGCTGCATCGATGGCCCAAGTATGGGGCACAAAGAGGATCACCGCTTCGTCGTTATCAGTGTGCCGAGTGATATGTTCCATGCCAGTCACATCACAGTGGTGTTGAAACCACTGGCGACTGCGCAAGGTGATCAGCGGAAAGCTCAGCAAAAAAGCCCCTGCGGTGGTCAAGGTGTCGACTAATATGGCTTCGCGTGCTTGCGCGGATTTCTCGGGAAAGCAGGCTTCCAAATTAAGCCAGGCGTTAAGGATCGTGCCTTTTTTCTTTTTAACCAGTTTGCGCGCCACCCATTGTGCGAAGCGATGCTTACCGCGCGCCGGCACCAGAAGGCTGAAAGGCATTGCGATGAGTAGCATCAGCCACGTGCCCCAGTATTTAGGCGCTAAGTAAGCACGCGAGAACTCTGGGTTATACGCGTGCGCGTCGTAGTCGTGTCGCTGTTTTGTCATTGCTCTTTCTCGCGTCCCACTATCAAGGGGGACGAATTGCTTTTATTAGCGGTTGATTTCGGCTAGGTAAGCGGCGACACCTTCAGCCACGGTCTTAAAGGAGGCGGTGTATCCCGCTTCACGTACCTTGGTCAGATCGGCTTGTGTGTACGCTTGGTAGCGACCTTTTAGGTGGTCGGGGAAGGGGATCTCTTCAATCTCTCCTTGACCGTGGAAATCAATCACCGCACTGGCAACCGCACTAAAAGGCTCGGCGCGGCCGGTACCACAGTTGTAGATCCCGCTGATCTGTTGCTGCCAGAACCAAATATTCATTGCGCAGACATCACCGACATAGACAAAGTCACGCTTGAAGGTATCACTGCCCTCAAAAAGTTTGGGGTTCTCGCCTTTTAGAATTTGTTGATTGAGGTGATAAGCCACTGACGCCATGCTGCCTTTGTGCTGTTCGCGCGGACCATACACATTAAAATAACGGAAGCCAGTAATCGGTGGCAGAGTCTCGCCATGGGCCTTGGCATCTTCTTGCACACGACGGACATAGTTGTCGAACTGCTGCTTGGAATACCCATAGACATTCAGCGCGCCTTCATACTCTGGCGCTTCAATGAAGTTACTGTCGCGGCCGCCATAGGTGGCTGCTGACGAGGCGTAGAGAAAGGGGATATCGCGGTCAATACAATAATGCAACAGTTCTTTCGAGTACTCGTAGTTGTTGAGCATCATGTATTTGCCGTCCCACTCTGTGGTCGCTGAGCAAGCGCCTTGGTGGAAAATGGCTTCGATCGGGCCGAAGTTCTCTCCGGCCATGATTTGGGTAAGAAAATCTTCCTTATCCATATAGTCCGCGATGTCGAGGTCAACCAGGTTAACGAATTTGGTGCCGTCTTTGAGGTTATCGACCACCACGATGTCACGGTAGCCTTGCTCGTTCAGTGCTTTTACTAAGTTGCTGCCAATCATGCCAGCACCACCAGTCACAAAAATCATATCGTTACCTAATTCATCTCTATCTGACGACAGACCCCGTCGCCATCACTGTTGACTGTGATAGTATGGTCAAGCATCAACCGGGCAGAGGACTGAACCATACATGAAAACCCGAGACCGAATTATCCATGCTGCACTGGCTTTATTCAATCAACATGGTGAACCGAATATCACCACCAACCATATCGCAGCAGAACTCGGGATTAGCCCGGGCAACCTTTACTATCACTTCCGTAATAAAGAAGCGATTATACACAGTATATTCGACCAATACGCGCAAGATCTTGCCCTTGCCTTTGATCCTAGTCAGCCTCGTGATGATACCCAAGCCTTGCTGCAGCATTACTTGGACGCGACCTTTAGCTTGATGTGGCGTTATCGGTTTTTTTACGCCAATTTGCCGGACATTTTGCGTCGTGACGAAGCATTGCAACAAAAATATCTTGGGGCGCAGCAACAGCTACAAACCAACTTGATGACCATTTTGCATCATTACCGTCAAGCCGGTTGGCTGAGTCTCAATGACAGTGCTTTGTCTGCGGTCGGAGAAACGCTTAAGCAAGTGGCGTCGAGCTGGATTTTTTATCAAAGTGCACAAGCTCCCCAAACGCAAATTCATGCAGGGGTGATCTACAAAGGTATTTTGCAGATGCTGGCATTGTTACATCCTCTGACATCGGCACAGGGACAAATGGCTATCACTGCGTTGATAGACCACTACGAGCAGCAGTTAGTTCGCCAAGACTCACGCTCGCTGGACACATTGAACTGAGCTATCTCTCTAGGCGGTGGTGGCATTGCGCGATATTCGCCCAGCTTGTCAGTGATTACACGATATGAATCACTGTCTCGCGCCCCTTATTGGCACAAAACGCGCGAACGTGCCATGATAGCAAGCATTCATTCGTCGTACACAATGTGTGCGGCGGCCTTCCCAAAGTAATCATCACAGCACGGAGATTGCGATGACGGCTGCCTTCTACCAGCAAATCCGTCATCAGCTTGAGCAAGTTAAAGCTGATGGCTTGTACAAAAGTGAACGCCTTATTACCTCACCACAAGCGGCCAGTGTGGCCGTCAATCATGAACAGCAGGTATTGAACTTTTGCGCCAATAACTATTTGGGGCTCGCTAACCATCCTGAGTTGGTGGACGCTGCCAAAGCAGGCATGGATGAGCACGGCTTTGGTATGGCGTCGGTACGGTTTATTTGTGGGACGCAAGATGCGCACAAAACCCTGGAAGCCAAGTTATCTGACTTTCTCGGGATGGAAGATACCATCCTGTATTCCTCATGCTTTGACGCCAATGCGGGATTATTCGAAACCATTCTCGGCCCAGACGATGCCATTATTTCTGATGCGCTAAACCATGCGTCGATTATCGATGGCGTGCGCTTATGTAAAGCCAAGCGTTTCCGTTATGCCAACAACGATATGGACGAGTTGGAAGCCCAGCTAAAAGCGGCGAAAGCGGCCGGTGTGGCGAATATCTTGATTGTGACTGATGGTGTCTTCTCGATGGACGGCGTGGTAGCGAATTTGCCGGCTGTGTGCGATCTGGCGGAGCAATATGGTGCGTTGGTGATGGTGGATGACTCTCACGCGGTCGGCTTTATGGGCCAGAACGGTCGAGGCACCCACGAATATCATCAAGTGATGGATCGTGTCGACATCATCACTGGTACCTTGGGCAAAGCAATGGGCGGTGCTTCAGGAGGCTACACCTCAGGGAAAAAAGAGGTGATTGATTGGTTGCGTCAACGTTCGCGCCCTTACCTTTTCTCCAACTCGCTGGCACCGGCGATTGTATCTGCCTCTATTCGCGTACTGGATATGCTGGCCGAAAGTGATCACTTGCGTGAGCAGCTTTGGGACAACAGCCAACACTTCCGTGCACGCATGACGGAAGCGGGCTTTACCTTAGCGGGCGCTGATCATGCCATTATTCCCGTGATGCTGGGTGATGCCAAAGTGGCCAGTGAGTTTGCCGAGCGGATGATGGAAGAGGGTGTCTATGTGGTGGGCTTCTCCTACCCAGTGGTGCCCAAAGGGCAAGCACGTATTCGTACCCAGATGTCAGCCGCGCATACGCGTGAGCAACTGGACCGTGCCATTGATGCCTTCATCAAAGTGGGCAAAGAGATGAAATTGATTGGGTAATGTCATGACACAAACAACCATGAAAGCCTTGGCCAAACTCAAGGCGGAGCCCGGCATTTGGATGACGGAGGCCGAGCTTCCTGAGCTGGGGCATAACGATCTGCTGATCAAAATTCGTAAAACGGCCATCTGTGGCACCGATGTGCATATTTATAAGTGGGACGAGTGGTCACAAAATACCATCCCTGTTCCTATGGTGGTCGGCCATGAATATGTCGGTGAAGTCGTCGGCATTGGTCAAGAAGTGCGTGGCTTTTCACTGGGGGACCGTGTCTCTGGTGAGGGCCATATCACCTGTGGGCACTGCCGGAACTGCCGTGGCGGTCGTACCCATCTATGTCGTAATACCGTCGGGGTGGGGGTCAATCGCGAAGGGGCGTTTGCCGAGTATTTGGTAATCCCTGCGTATAATGCGTTCAAAATCCCCGATGAGATTTCGGATGATTTAGCCTCGATTTTTGACCCGTTTGGCAACGCCGTCCACACCGCGCTCTCGTTTGATTTGGTGGGCGAGGATGTGCTGATCACCGGTGCAGGTCCGATTGGGATCATGGCCGCTGCGGTGGCGCGCCATGTCGGGGCGCGTCATGTGGTGATCACCGATGTGAACGAGTATCGCCTCGAGCTTGCCCGCAAAATGGGGGTGACCCGTGCGGTCAATGTCGCCAATACCTCGCTGGAATCAGTGATGGAAGAGCTGGGGATGAGTGAAGGCTTTGATGTTGGCCTCGAAATGTCTGGTGTGCCGGCGGCGTTTAATAGCATGCTGACGGCCATGAATCACGGTGGCAACATAGCGCTTCTTGGGATCCCACCCAGTGATATGGGGATTGATTGGAACCAAGTGATTTTTAAAGGCTTGGTGATCAAAGGTATCTATGGCCGTGAGATGTTCGAAACCTGGTACAAGATGGCGTCGTTAATCCAATCAGGGTTGGATTTAACCCCGATCATCACCCATCACTACAGCGTGGATGACTTTCAACAAGGCTTTGATGTGATGTGCTCAGGCCAATCAGGCAAGGTGATCCTCGATTGGCAGAGCTAAATACCACGATTGCCGCGTCCATGTTGAACCATGGCGATGGGCTCTGTTAGATGACAAACGCGCCCGCCGATGAGGTGGGCGTGTTTAATCCAGCCAAGGCACGGGGTTGGTGGTGTTGCCTTTACGGCGAATTTCGAAATACAGAGAAGGGGTGGATTGTCCACCACTGTCGCCGACCAAGGCGATAGCTTCCCCGGCAGTGACCGTATCGCCTACGTCTTTTAGCAAAGCTTGGTTGTAGCCATATAAGGTCATGTCCCCTTTGCCATGGTCAACGGCAATCAATAACCCATAGCCGCGTAGCCAGCTAGAAAGCACGACTTTACCCGCATGCGCCGCTTTGACCTCGGTACCGCGTTTGGCCCCAATTACGATACCATTCCACGAGACTTCACCTGACTGACGCTCACCAAAACGGTGGAGCAGCTTCCCTTGGGTGGGCCAGTGAAGTTTGCCTTTGGCTTTTCCAATGCCCGCCATTTTTACTTGTGCACGGCGCGCCGCCGCAGCAATTTGCTCTTGCAGCCGTTGCTTGTTTGTCTTGAGCTCAGCTAAATAAGCATTGTCGCTGGCAATTTTGGCCCGGATTTTTTTCGCGGTCTGGCTTTGCGAGGCTTGCTCCCGCTCCAGTGCTTGTTTTTTCTCGGTTAACTCTGCCACCAAGCTAGCCTGCTTATCACGTTGTTGTTTGAGCTGGTGGGCCGTGAGTTGATAATCGGTGCGAGTCGCAGCTAATGATTCGATCGCCTCCTGCATGGTGCTTGCAAGCACTTCAGCATACTTCGTGAGTCGGTCGAGCTTGGTGGGTGACTCTTGGCTAAGTAGGCGTTTTAGCTGATCATGCTCGCCTTGGCGATATTGGGCGTCGATCAATTCGGCTAACTGTGCCTGCTGGGCAATCATCTCTTGTTTGAGTCGCGCTTGCTTTTTGCTTAGGCGCGTGATTTGAGCATCAGTCTGCTGCAGGGTTTGCTGAGCTTGGCGCGTTTTTTTAGACAGGGTATCAATGCGTTTCGACTGTGCTTTTAGATCGCTTTGTAACGCATTGAGCTTTTTATTGTGCGCCGCCAATTGCGATTGCTGGCGGGCAATTTCATCGCTCACTCCCTCTAGCTCAGAGTTGGCATTGGCTGAGCCAATCAACAGGCAGAGAAAAACGCCAGTGCATAATGCACTGGCGCGGAGGGTTTGGCTTAAGCGTGTTCGTTTCTCCCGCATAGGGGGATTATTTCAGATCGAACAGTGGCTTGCCAGTCATCTCTTCAGGAATCTCCATACCGGTTAATGCCAGCATAGTCGGTGCCAGGTCAGAGAGCTTACCGCCTTCTTTCAAGCTTACCGGCTGACTGCCCACATACATCAGCGGGACAGGCAGGTTGGTGTGTGCCGTATACGCACCGCCGGTCTCTTCGTTGACCATCATCTCAGCGTTACCGTGGTCGGCGGTGATCAGCATCTGACCATCCACTTCTTTGATGGCTTCCAAGACACGGCCGATGCAGTGATCGACGGCTTCGCAGGCCTGTACTGCAGCGTCATACACCCCAGTGTGGCCAACCATGTCGCCGTTTGGATAGTTACAGATGATCATATCGAACTTACCAGACTTAATCGCATCAACGAGCTTGTCGGTCAGCTCTTCTGAACTCATTTCTGGTTGTAGATCATAGGTAGCCACTTTTGGTGAGGCGACCAAGGCACGCTCTTCGCCTTCAAACACGGTCTCGATACCGCCGTTGAAGAAGAAAGTTACGTGTGCGTACTTCTCGGTTTCAGAGATACGCAGCTGAGTTTTACCATTTTTTGATAGCCATTCGCCAAGCGTGTTGGAGAGGCTTTCAGGTGGGAAGGCCACCGTGGTATCGATGTCAGCGGCGTATTCCGTCAGCATCACAAAGTCAGACAGTTCCGCGTATTTTTTACGCGCAAAGCCATCAAAATCCGGCATAAAAGCGCGCGTCATTTGACGAGCACGGTCGGCACGGAAATTCATGAAAACAACCGCATCGCCATCGTTAATGGTCGCTTTGTTGTCCCCGTCACGGTAAATTTCTGTTGGGGCGACAAATTCATCATTTTCTTCACGTGCGTAAGCCGCTTCCAAGCCTTCTACAGCGCTGGTCGCAGTGAATTCGCCTTGCGCTTGGGTGAGCAAATCATAAGCGCGCTCGACACGGTCCCAGTTGTTGTCACGGTCCATGGCGTAGTAGCGACCAACCAGTGATGCGGTACGGCCTTTACCCAGCTTTTCAAACAGGGCATCGAAGCGCTCTAGCGATGCTTTTGCACTGCGTGGCGGCGTATCACGGCCATCCAGGAAGCAGTGTAGATAAATCTGATCGGCACCGCGCTCTGCGGCCAGTTCAACCATGGCGGCAATATGATCTTCATGGCTGTGTACACCGCCAGGCGACATCAGACCCATAATATGCACGGCTTTGCCTTTATCGACGGCTTTATCAACGGCGGCCGTCAGTGCTGGGGTTTGGTTAAACTCACCGTCCGCAATGGATTTGCCAATACGGGTCAAGTCTTGGTAAACCACGCGACCTGCGCCGATGTTGACATGGCCAACTTCTGAGTTACCCATTTGCCCATCAGGCAGACCCACATCGAAACCGGACGCTGAAATCAGTGTGCTGTTCTCGGCCATGAGGCTGTCGATCACAGGGGTGTTGGCGTTGGTAATCGCGTTATCGCTTTGTGGGTCGCGATAACCCCAGCCATCGAGAATCACCAGTGCAAGTGGTTTTTTCGCAGACATGTTACGTCCTCTTAATTCAAGCAAAAGACTGACATTGGATGCCAATGACATTGGATGTCATGGAGCAACCACTGAGGCATGGAGCCAGATGCATGGCTAGCTTCAGGGCTCAGTGTGTGCGTAATTTTACAACATTTTACGGGCTGATATGTAGGCTAAGATCAATTATCCCAGCTGACAAGTTAACCAGCAAGCCTTGGTTCACTTGCCTTCGAACCTTGACTCCCCTCATTATGGCGAAGATCGCCGCTGTGCGCGAATGGCTTGGCTCGATTTCTGCGATTGATGAAACCTTCTTTCTTTTCAAGTTATTGAGCGGAAGGTGAAAACGCGGGGACGTGCGTATGAGTGAGCAAACGCGCGATTTCGTCTCGGCAGGCTGTAAAACCATGGCGAGCAGGTTATACTCGACACCATTTTCACCCCTTGATGGACTCTCGCCCTCGGCGAGACAAGCAAGCAGTATAGAGCAAAGGTTATGCAGGAATATATTGATTTTGTCTCCAATAACATGATTCTCACCCTTGTCTGGGTAGGCTTGGCGGCCGCTTTACTGATGTCGCTGATTAAACAAAAAACGGCTGCCTATAAAGTGGTAGGCCCTAATGACGCGGCGATCCTTAACAACCGAGAAAATGGGGTATTCGTCGACATTCGTGGCCATGATGATTTTCGCGCCGGCCATATCACGGGGGCGATTAATGTGTTGCCGAGTGAAATCAAATCACAGTCGTTTGGTGAGCTTGAAAAACACAAAAATGACCCCATCATTGTGGTATGCAAAACCGGTCAAACGGCGGCAGACAGTGCCAATCAACTGGCAAAAGCAGGCTTCGAGTCCGTTTATATTCTTAAAGACGGTTTGACCTCTTGGAACGATGCCAAAATGCCGCTGGTCCGTGCCAAAAGCGGTAAGGGCAAGAGCAAAAAGAAAAAGTGATCCTTCACTCAATTCTCGAGCGACCGCATGACGCGGTGGCTCGCATTTTTTAATGTGCCAGGCGCATTTGCAATTTTTAAAATAAGGACGAACCATCATGGCTGAAGCCGAAAACAACCAACAAGCCGAGCAAAATTTTGCCATTCAACGCGTTTTTCTCAAGGACGTGTCTTTTGAAGCGCCAAACTCGCCAGAAGTGTTCCAACAAGATTGGGCGCCAGACGTTAACCTTGATTTGGACACGCAAAGCCGCGAGTTGGGTGAAGGCATCTATGAAGTGATCTTGCGTTTGACCGTGACGGTGAAAAACCAAGAAAGTAATGCCTTCCTTTGTGAAGTGCAGCAAGGTGGTATTTTCTCTGTGTCAGGCATGGAATCGCCACAATTGGCACATTGCCTGGGCGCTTTCTGTCCTAACATTCTTTTCCCTTATGCGCGTGAAACGATTTCGAGCTTGGTCGTTAAAGGAACCTTCCCGCAACTGAACCTGGCACCGGTTAACTTTGATGCCTTGTTCATGAACTACCTGCAGCAGCAGGCGGGCGAAACAGCTAGCGAAGAAGACGCGCAAGCGTAAGGTGTGATGATGACAGATCTTGCTCCTACTCAAGATGCGGCCATTACGGTACTGGGCGCCGGCTCTTACGGGACGGCGCTAGCAATCTCGTTGGCCAGAAATGGCGCCAACGTGGTGTTATGGGGGCACGATCCGAGTCATATCGCACAGCTGGAAATTGATCGCGCCAACCAAGCGTTTCTTCCCGATGTGGCGTTTCCAGACTCATTAGTGCTCTGTGCGGATCTATCTGTTGCGGTCAATGCCAGTCGCGATTTGCTTGTGGTCGTCCCCAGCCATGTATTTGGTGATGTACTGAGCCAAGTGCGCCCTCACTTACGGGCCGACTCTCGTGTGTGTTGGGCGACTAAAGGCCTAGAGCCGGAAACCGGTCGTCTATTGCAAGACGTGGCACGTGAACAATTGAGCGACGATATACCGCTCGCGGTGTTATCGGGGCCTACGTTTGCTAAAGAGCTTGCCGCGGGCATGCCTACCGCGATTTCGGTGGCCTCGCCCGACGCAGAGTTCGTGAGTGATTTACAAGAGACCATTCATTGCCAACACAGCTTTCGCGTCTATGGAAACCATGACTTCATTGGTATGCAGCTTGGCGGCGCGGTGAAAAACGTGATTGCGATTGGTGCTGGGATTTCCGATGGTATTGGCTTTGGCGCAAACGCACGAACGGCATTGATTACCCGAGGGCTTGCTGAAATGACCCGGCTGGGTGAAGCGCTGGGCGCCTCTCGAGATACCTTTATGGGGATGGCGGGATTAGGCGATTTGGTGCTCACGTGCACCGATAACCAGTCGCGCAACCGTCGCTTTGGCCTAGCGTTAGGCCAGGGTGAGGACGTACAAGGTGCCCAAGATAACATCGGCCAAGTGGTCGAGGGGTATCGCAACACCAAAGAAGTATGGGCACTGGCCCAGCGCGCGGGCGTCGAGATGCCTATTGTGGAGCAGATTTATCAAGTGCTCTATCAAGGCAAACTGGCCCATCATGCTGCGCGAGATTTGCTGGCACGAGACAAAAAGTCCGAATAACAGCAAAGACGAACAGAGTAACGCGCGGGGTGAGAACCGCGCGTTTTTTTTATACACTGGCGTGGGGCGGTGTTGTCGCCTGAGTGGTAGATCATTTGGGATAAGGATGAAGGCAGTGAATCAGGCTAAAAAACAATGCCAACAAGATCGTGTCTGGCAAGCAGTGAAAAAAGAAGCGCGCGAGCATTCAGAGCGTGAGCCGATGTTGGCGAGTTTTTACCACGCCACCATTATTAAGCACGACAATTTAGCCAGCGCATTGAGTTATATCCTCGCCAACAAGCTTTCCACGCCCTCGATGCCCTCAATGGCGGTGCGAGAAGTGATAGAAGAAGTCTATGCCAACGATGCTTGCGTGGCGGAATCCGCCGCGTGTGATATCTGTGCCACCGTTGAGCGCGATCCGGCTGTCGAATTGTATTCAACGCCACTTTTATACCTGAAAGGCTTTCATGCGTTGCAAGGCTTTCGGGTCGCTAACTGGCTATGGCGTCAAGGACGAAAAGAGTTGGCCACCTACTTACAAAACCAAATTTCGGTGACCAGCCAAGTGGATGTTCACCCAGCGGCCTGTATTGGTCGTGGCATTATGTTTGACCACGCCACGGGTATTGTTATCGGTGAAACCGCAGTCATTGAAGACAATGTGTCTATTCTCCAAGATGTCACCTTGGGCGGCACCGGCAAAGAGGGCGGCGACCGCCATCCGAAGATCCGTACGGGCGTGATGATCGGTGCCGGGGCGAAAATTCTGGGTAATATTGATATTGGAGAGGGGGCGAAAATTGGCTCCTGCTCTGTGGTGCTTAACCCCGTACCGCCTCACACCACGGTGGCTGGCGTACCGGCCAAGATTGTGGGTCGGCCCAGCTCGCACATGCCGTCGCTGGATATGGATCAAGAATTTAATGGCTCGCACAAGACGTTTATCTCGGGAGATGGGATATAGCGCGGCTTGCATAAGCGCGGCTTGCATAAGCGCGGCTTGCATAAGGGTGGGCCTCATCCAAGCCATCTCAGAATAAAAAACGGAGCCGTCAGGCTCCGTTTTGTTATGCATAAATCATGATGTCGCTATTTAGAACAGCTTTTCGGCGACTTCATATAGGTCGTCGCGGAATGGGCGCTTCATGTTTTCAATCGCGTCAACGATGTCATGATGCACCATTTTGTCATTCTGAATACCGACACAACGGCCACCTTCACCTTGTTGCAGAAGGTCAACGGCGTAAGCGCCCATGCGCGAGGCAAGAATGCGGTCAAAGGCACCGGGTTGGCCGCCACGTTGAATATGGCCAAGAATGGTCGCGCGTGTTTCGCGGCCGGTTTCGGTCTCGATGAACTTCGCGAGTTCATTCGCGTCGGTCATCAGCTCAGTAATTGCGATAATCGCGTGTTTCTTACCTTTGTAGATGCCTTCTTTAACCTTGGCGAGGAGCTTGTCTTTATCCAAGCCGATCTCTGGGGTGATGATGTATTCACAGCCACCGGCAATCGATGCCATCAGGGTCAGATCGCCGCAATGGCGTCCCATCACCTCAACAATTGAGATACGCTGGTGAGAAGATGAGGTGTCGCGCAGGCGGTCAATCGCATCAATCACTGTGTTCATCGCCGTCATGTAGCCGATGGTATAATCCGTACCGGCGACGTCGTTGTCGATGGTGCCAGGTAAGCCGATGCAGGGGTAGCCCATTTCGGTGAGCTTTTTCGCTCCCATAAAGGAGCCATCACCACCGATCACGACCAAGGCGTCGATGCCGTGCATTTTCAGGTTCTGAATCGCTTGCTCACGCACTTTTTCGTCGGCAAATTCAGGAAAACGCGCTGAGCCTAGGAAGGTGCCGCCGCGGTTAATCACGTCAGAAACGCTTGTGCGATTGAGGCGCTCAATGCGGTTTTGATGCAGGCCGAGAAAACCATCATAAATACCATATACTTCTAAGCCTTCGCTGAGCGCGCTGCGAACCACACCGCGAATCGCTGCGTTCATACCTGGCGCATCACCGCCACTGGTCAAAACACCAATTTTTCTAACCATGGTTACCCTCTAACTGTTCGTCACTTATTTCGTGCCGATTGCGGTAATGGCAACCTGCTTGCCCCAGTGAACCCGCAATGACGATCGCTTAAACTGTAATTTTCCTACTTCTGTAATAGTATTACAATTGCTATAGAAAAAAAGTTGATACATGTCAGCCCGATGAGCTTTTGTTCATGCCGTCCCTCACGCTTTTGCCCCCTTTGGCACCACGGATTTCGGGTCTTGATGGATGATCACATCCGCCCCGGGAAACGCGACGAGCAATCTATCTTCCACTTCATCGGCGATAGTATGTGCATCCACTAAGGGTAGCTCGTCATCCAGCTCTATGTGTAATTGGATAAACTTTGTCATGCCCGCCTGCCGAGTGCGCAATTGATGAATGCCGTGCACCCCTACCACTGAGCTCGAGAGCACCGCTATTTTTTCTTGTTCTTCAAGCGGTAGCTGCCTGTCGAGCAGTGATTGGATGGCCTCGTAAGCCATTTTAAGTGCTTGCGATAAAATAAACAGGCTGATGGCAATCGCAAACCAAGCATCGGCTTGCGCCCAGCCGTACCAGCTGAGGCCAAGCGCAATAATAATCGCAATGTTCATCAATAAATCAGATTGGTAATGAAGCGCATCAGCGGCGATGGCGGGGCTGGCGGTTTTACGGATCACCCATTTTTGAAACAGCACCAAGCCAAAGGTGATCAAGGTGGCACCGACACTGACCATAATGCCAAGTTCAGGAGCGGCAATCGGTACGGGCTTGAACAAACGTTCGAGCCCGCTGAGCAGCAAGAATGAGGCGGAGCCAATAATGAAGGTAGATTGCGCCAAGGCGGCCAATGATTCCGCTTTACCATGACCAAAACTGTGTTCACTGTCCGCGGGCTGAACTGCGTAGCGCACCACGACTAAATTGGTGAGCGAGGCGAGCAAATCGAGCAATGAGTCAACAAAGGAGGCCAGCACACTGACCGAGCCGGTGAGCCACCAAGCGATGAGTTTGGCTAATAGGAGAAGGGTCGCCACACAGGTGGCTGCCCACGCCGCGGCTTCGACCCAAAACGCATACTTTTTTGTCATACAGAGGGCAGTCGGTTAATCAACACTGCCCTCAAGTATATATGCCATTGACGGCAAACGTATGACACGGCGCAGGTTTAGCGCCAACAGTCACCTTTTTGACCCGACTGGTGATGCCCCCCTTTGCCACGGTGACCGCGGTGATCCCGTTTTTCCATCATCGCATCAAAAAAGGCGCTTTGTTGCTCAGGTGTCAGTACTTGCAACATGGCGTGTTGGTGACGAGCGTGAGCCAAACGACGCTCAAGCTTAGGTTGTGACTGAGACGCCAAGAGATCGCGCACCGCTGCTTCATCAAACGTCTCTTGGGTGAGCAGTGTATGCATGTTGGTATGGAAGTCGCCTCGTACTTGTTGGCGCTGGGCTCGGTAATCGTCTCGCAATGCTTCAAGCTGCGTCTTTTGCTCAGCGGTCAAGTCCAGGTCACGCCACATACCGCGGTCCATGCCACCGCCAAAGTGCGGAGCAGCCAAGGTGGGAAGGGTCACTGCTGCAAGTGCCAAGCCAATGGTCAAGCGTTTCATCATCTTTCTCCTTTAGTGGATTGTTTACCCTGTTAGCCTACGTGCTGGGATGTAAAGTGACGTTATGGGATGTAAAGATGGGTAAAGTCACGCATGTGTATGAGCCGCTATGATAGAAATACACCCTGTTGGGTGTCACAAACACGCCACCTTGGGAGTGAGTGTAAAAGCATGTATCAGGTTTTAATCATCGATGATGACACAGCGTTAACGGACCTTCTAAGCGAACTGCTGTCCTTGGAGGGATTTTCGGTGCGCTGCGCGGATAACGGCCAAGTGGGTTTGGAGATGGCCAATGCGTCACCGCCCGATATTATTTTACTGGATGTGATGATGCCTGTGCTCAACGGGATGGAAACCTTGCGCCAGCTACGCGCGACCTCCAACGTGGCGATTTTGATGCTAACCGCGCGAGGTGAGGAAGTGGATCGTGTGATGGGGTTAGAATTAGGTGCGGACGACTATTTGGCTAAACCCTTTAGTGATCGTGAACTGCTTGCCCGAATGCGAGCGATTTTACGCCGGACGCAGGGAGATGGCGCCGAACAGACGCAATCGGACGAGGAACCTGTCCTCGCGCATCATGACGTGCGGGTCTACCCACGCCGGCTGGAAACGCTATGCCAGGACGCACCGGTGGATCTAACGGGGATGGAAACAGAAATGTTGGCATGCCTACTGCAACACCCTGGCGAAGTGGTGAGTAAAGCCCTGCTCAGCGAACAAGTGCTGGGCAAGCGCTTAATGCCGTTTGATAGAGCGGTAGATGTACATATCTCCAACTTACGCAAGAAGTTGCCAGAGCGCCTTGATGGTAAGCCAAGAATCAAGACCTTAAGAGGTAAGGGGTACCTATGGGTCGATTAGCGACGTGGCGACAACGATCCGGGGCGCGTTGGGCGCGGGTGCCTTTTCTCGGCAGCTTATACGGTCGGGTTTTTATTATTTTCTGGCTTACTTTGCTGGTGGTATTAGCCGCGGTGATGTGGGCTCAGCGTGGTGACCCGCGTAGCCTGCATGCGATCCCATCCCCAGAAAAAGCGCGTATACAAGGTCAGATTGAGAAACTGATGGCCGTCGCGCAAGGTCGGGAGATACCGCTTTCCGTGTTGGTTGCACGGCAAAATCAACATCATGGACACCGTCGCACACCCTATAAGCTCTACTGGGTGCCTGACAGCGCACCACTCGACGCTCTTCCTCGCGAGTTACGCCACTTTATGTCACGCACTTCAGACTCCGCTACCCCCATGCAGCGGCTTTACCGAGGGACCATGCTCGCTGGGCCGTTTCCAGTTGTGACACCTGAAGGAGCAGGCCGTTTTTACCACGCCAGACGTTGGCAGCCTCGGCTACCCTTTGTCCTCAAAATACTGGAAAAGCCAGAGCACTTGCTGGTGGTAACCATGTTGGTGAGCACCCCTTTGCTGTTGTGGCTAGCGTATACCTTAACGCGACCGGCCAGACGTTTTCAGGCGGCCAGCCGACGAGTGGCGCACGGTGAATTGGTGACCGATCCTCAGCTTGAGCGAGGTCCAAGGGAGTTTCGTGATGCAGGGCGGGGTTTTAACCAAATGGTCACAGCGCTTAATCAGATGGTGACGGGGCAACAACAGCTGGTCTCAGATATTTCTCATGAATTACGCTCGCCGCTCACGCGTTTGCAAATGGCGCGGGCCCTCGCTGCGCGTGAGCTGGGCGATAGCGAGGCGTTAGCGAGAATTGAGCGCGAAGCGAGCCAACTTGAGGCGTTGATCAGCGAGTTACTCACTTTGTCACGCTTACAATCCCAAGGCCACCTAGAGCGAGAAAGAATCAGTGCTGATGCCTTGTGGCAAACAGTGATAGAAGATGCCCAGTTTGAAGCCAGTCAACAAGGTAAGCAAGTGACCAGCAATGGGATCCCCGATGCCATGCTGACCGCCAATGTGCGCCTGGCACGTAGTGCCTTAGATAACGTATTACGCAACGCCATTCACTATGCAGACCAACAGGTTAGCATCACGGTTGAGCGAAAAGGGGCACAACTGTGCATTGTGGTCGAAGATGATGGGCCTGGGGTACCAGAGACGATGTTAAAAGACATTTTCCGCCCGTTTTACCGAGTATCGGCCGCGCGTGATCGCCAAAGTGGAGGCTCAGGGCTTGGACTGGCGATTACCGCACAAGCGATTCAACAGCACGGTGGGCAGGTTAACGCGGCCAATCGCCCACAAGGTGGGCTGGCGGTGTGTTTATATTGGCCATGTAGTTAATATTGCGCAATCCACAAGCGGTTGCGACAATACCGCCTTTGCTGGATTTTGCGGGTCACTGCCATGTTTGATATTGCGCTCTATGAGCCTGAAATTGCACCGAATACGGGCAATATTATTCGTCTGTGTGCTAATTGCGGCGCGCACTTACATCTGATTGAGCCGCTAGGCTTTGATCTTGACGAGAAGAAAGTCCGTCGCGCGGGATTGGATTATCACGACCTTGCTCGCGTAACACGGCATAAAGATTACGCAGCCTTTGCAAAAGCGATGGCGGGGCGTCGTATTTTTGCGTGTACCACCAAAGCCACCCAGTTTCATACGGAGGCGACGTTTGCGGACGGTGATGTGTTGTTGTTTGGGCCAGAAACGCGCGGCTTGCCTGATGCGTTGATCCAAGCATTACCAGACGTGCAGCGGTTACGCATTCCCATGCAGCCAGAGGCGCGTAGCCTTAATCTGTCTAATGCCGTGGCCATTATTGGCTATGAAGCGTGGCGGCAATTAGGGTTTGCCGGCGCACAATAAAAAACGTCCCCAGTCTGGGGACGTTTTTTTAGGCGTTTAGCGTCAGTCGCTTACGCTTTTTTCGCGTCAGCCGCTGCTTTAGCAATCGCCGCAAAGCCAGCGGCGTCAAGTGCGGCACCACCAACGAGCGCGCCGTCGATGTCTGGCATTGCAAACAGCTCAGCCGCGTTGCCTGCTTTCACCGAGCCGCCGTATTGAATAACCACTTTGCTCGCCACGTCTTCACTGTAAGATGCAATGTGCTTGCGAATCGCCGCATGGATATCTTGCGCTTGCTGTGCGGTAGCCGCTTTACCGGTGCCGATTGCCCAGATTGGCTCGTAGGCGATCACGGCATCGTTCAAGGCTTCAACCCCTTGTGATTGGATCACAGCGTCAAGCTGACGTGCGCATACCGCGAGGGTTTCGCCGGCTTCGTTTTGTGCTTCAGACTCACCGATACACAGCACAGGCGTTAGGCCGTTTTCTTTTAAGAAAGCAAACTTCTGCGCGACAAATTCGTCAGACTCTTGATGATATTCACGACGCTCTGAGTGGCCGATAATGATATGGGTCGCACCAAAGTCTTTCAGCATCTCTGCAGAGATATCACCGGTGAATGCGCCGCTGTTGTGTGTGTCGACGTTTTGCGCACCGAGTTTGATGGCACTATCAGCCAGCAGTTGCTCGGCTTGAGCCAAATACATCACTGGTGGCGCGACGGCAACGTCCACGCCTTCAACACCTTTAAGTTCAGCGTTTAGGCCGTTAAGCAGTTCAGTGACCATGGCTTTGCTGCCATTGAGTTTCCAGTTACCCATTACCAATGGACGGCGCATAGGAATTCCTCCGCGGTTTAGTTGATTTGAAGTCAAAAGATGTAAAGAAGGTAGTCTATTGTAGCGCGGCCTTCTCTGTTTAAAATCATAGAATGGCGAGAATGCTTTTGTTTTTACCCGTTTTAGGCCGAAAAGGGAACCTTAAGGTAGTAAATTTTCATCATAATGACAGGCTGACATCGGCAAAATTGTGACAGTCGCGCTCGTGGTAAGGCAAGACTTTCGGCACTATGCGAATTGGCGTTTTTAATGGAGGGACGTTTTATGCCCCATCTGGTGATGGAATACACAGACGCACTGGCCGAGCGAGTCAATATTGATCAACTGGTGGATGATCTTCATCGTGCCGCGATTGCTACCGGCAGCTTCGACCCCGAGGCGTTAAAATCACGTGCTGTTCCTTGTGGTGTGTGGCGGGTTGGTGCTCAGTCAGACCGCAGTGAATTTGTCCACGTGGAGTTTCGTTTGCTTGCCGGACGCAGTGACACGCAAAAAGCGGCGATTAGTGACGCACTCACCACACCGCTACGCGAGCACGCCGGTCACGTGAGCAGTTTAACGGTAGAAGTACGCGACATGGACACCAACAGCTACCGTAAGTGGGTGGGCGACAAGCAAGCGATGTAAGGCTAGCTTGGACGCTCGGGCGCATTGGCGGTCGCTTTTCTGGCGGCTTGGCCGACGCGAAAGTCCATAATGTCCGCTTGATGACTGCGCAACTCTTCCGGCGCCGTAAAGGCAGTGGCAAAGCGCGAGTATTGGCGGGTGAGAGCCTGAAACAACATCACGTTGACGTGTAAAGGGTTCTTGCCATGGTCAATCATTCGGTTGATATGGCTCAACATCGCGTGGAGCTGAGGTTGGGTGGCGTAAGATGCATTGGCGATGACATCTTCACTCATTGTTAGCCTCAGCTCTTCTAACGCACGAGGGTCAGACTCAGCCAGTGCCGCTAACTCATCGAAAGAGGGTAGGGTTTTCATCGCGTACTCCTTACACGCCGCCGATCCGCTGATCGTGTTACCAAAGCGTTAATTTAACTATGAGCCGGGGGCTGGAGGGGATCAAATAAGCGATGTCTGGCTATGTTGACGGCCTGAATGGAGATGCAGACGGAGGCGGGGGCAATCGACTGAATCTGAATTGGTTTTTGTGGTTAATTCTCGTCGATAAAAATGCCCTGCTTTACCGTATGCGTGTCAGCAAAGCAGGGCTCGCGTTTACCAATAGTGCTCGGTGGTGACGTTGCCGGGTTTACGGCGCAGGTTTTTGCTGAGTCCTTTGCCTTCCAAGAGTGTTTTCACTTCTTTGACCATGGCGGGGTTGCCACACAGCATCACTTGGCTGTGTTCAGGCGTGAGGGGCAGACCAACCACCCGTTCGAGTAGCCCATCCTCTAGTGCGTGGGTCACACGCCCAGAGAGCGCACCCGCGGTCGGCTCACGACTGACAAATGGCTGCACCACTAGTTGGTCAGGGTATTGCTCTTGCAGCGCGTTAATGCGTGCTTGGTAGGTTAAATCGGCGGCGAAGCGTACCGCATGCACCAGTATCACTTTACGAAAACGTGACCACAGATCGCCTTGTTCCATCAGTGAGATGTAAGGGCCGATTGCCGTCCCAGTGGCAAACATCCAAAGGTGTTGGCCTTGTGGCACTTCATCGAGGGTAAAGTAGCCGGCCGGATCTTGCGTGATCATCACGCTGTCGCCTGGCTCGAGTGCATGGAGGCGGGGTGACATTATCCCGTCGGCGACACGCGTGGCATAGACTTCTAAGTATTTACTTTGTGGAGGATTCACGAACGAGTAGGCACGCTGGATCAACTTACCATCGATCTCCATGCCGAGTTTTGTGAATTGGCCTGCCTTAAACGGCTCGACAGGGGCGGATAACACCAGGCTGAAGAGATCCTTTGTCCAATGTTGGTTCTCCACTACCTCAGCCTTGATCCAAGTGGCCATATTACCTCCTCACGTCTTCTCTCCAATACGATATGTGCAGCGGCGCTGTCCAGAGACGATATGCTCTTCGCGTTCGACCCGGTAGGCCTCACCGAGTAGGTGGCGGAATAACTGGATTTCTGAGCGGCATAATGCCGGACAGGACTTCGCTGCATGACAGATAGGGCAGTGATGTTCAATCAGTATATAGTCGGTGCCGTCTTGATGAAGCTCGGCCATATATCCCTCGCTCTCTCTAAGATACGCCAAGGTTCGCAATTTAGCCTCTAAATTATCGCAATCTTTGAGCGCGTCTTGATATTGGGCAAAGGTGGCGGCTTCACGTTGAGCAATGACTTTTGCAACACCTTGCTCGCCAAACACGTCTTGCACGGAATCGATAAGGGTAATCGATAAATCATGGTGGCTGTCGGCAAAGCGGCGGTGACCATGGGCGGTTAGGGACCAATGACGAGAAGGTCTGCCCACTTTGGCGCGGATATCCTCAAAGTCGACCAAGCCATCGCGCTCTAAGCTTTGCAAATGTTGACGTACGCCCATGGTGGTCATGCCAAGCTCATCAGCCAAGGCTTTCGCACTTACGCTGCCTTCGCGTTTGATGGTGTGTAGAATGCGGTCAGTGGACTTCATGATTCGATTTCGATTACCCCAATCGTGTCGTCGCAAATAAATAAAGTAAACTATTTATAAAAGGGTAATCGAAATCGACGGGCTTGACCAGTCAAGGGCCGTATTCACGGCCACTGAGGTTACAGGATGTGCGGTTTGATCGCCGCATCTTTGCGGCTTAAATAATGGGTCGAGCGGATCCGACGAATGGTGCGGCACTGTCCGCGTACCACCAAGGTTTCAGTGGTGGCTAAATCCCCGTGTCGGGTAATGCCATCGAGCAGATCGCCTTTAGTGATCCCGGTCGCCGCAAATACCACATTATCACTGCTGGCCATGTCCGATAGCGTTAACACCTGATGAGCGGCAATCCCCATTTGCGTGCATCGTGTCATTTCTTGTTCACCGAGCAAGCGGTTGTCTGGGGTATCCCCTTTCACGTCGTGGCGTGGTAGCAATCGCCCTTGCATATCGCCGCCCAGCGCCCGGATTACGGCCGCGGACACCACGCCTTCTGGCGCACCGCCAATGCCAACCATCACATCCACTTCACTTTCAGGCATACAGGTCAGAATGGAGGCCGCCACATCCCCATCGGGAAACGCAAAGACGCGGATCCCTTTCGCCTGCATGGTGGCGATGATCTCATCATGGCGTGGTTTAGCCAAGGTGGCGACCACCAAGGTATCGAGTGTTTTATCCAGCGCCACCGCAATGCGCTCAAGGTTATCGATTAAAGGTTTACTGAGGTCAATCGCGCCTTTGGCGTCGGGGCCGACAACCAGTTTTTCCATGTACATATCAGGGGCTTTCAAAAAGCTGCCTTTCTCGCCGGCGGCGAGCACCGCGAGCGCGTTGGCTTGCCCCATGGCCGTCATTCGTGTGCCTTCTATCGGGTCAACGGCAATATCGACCGCATCGCCACCCAACCCGACGTGTTCGCCAATGTAGAGCATCGGGGCATCATCGATTTCACCTTCCCCTATCACGATTTCACCGTCGATATCGGTGAGGTTAAGTAAGGTGCGCATTACTTCAACAGCCGCGCCATCGGCCGCGTTCTTGTCTCCTCGTCCCAGCCATTTGTACCCAGCCAATGCTGCGCCTTCGGTCACACGCGAGAAAGCCAATGCGAGATCACGTTTCATCAGTACTCCGGAAATGTCAGCCACATTAAGACAGGCCTTAGCCCAATTTGCGCGCAAGTCTACCAGAAAGAGAAAACGTTTGCGTTGGGTCAGGTCGGGTGTTTTTGCCGAATCTGAAACGGTGATGACAAAAGGCGCTGCATTTTTGCGCACTTGTACGCGGGCAGGTAGCGAGAACAGTGGCAGTCTGGTATCACCTGAGTACAATAAAGCCGGGGTGCACATTCAGTTGCACGGGTTGCTGCACATTAGGCAGTAACGGGATCAATCGTCAGAAATAAGGTGGCCTTGATGTCATTGGAAGTATTAGAACAACTCGAAGCTAAAGTACAAATGGCGGTGGATACCATTTCGCTGCTACAAATGGAAATCGAAGAGCTCAAAGAAAAGAACGGGTCACTCGAGCAAGATGCCGTCGCGGAAAAAGAGCGCCGTGAGCAGCTTGAGCAGGAAAACGCCAAACTGCGCGACGAGCAGCAAGCATGGCAAGATCGCATCCGGAGCTTGTTAGGTAAGATTGAGAACGTCGAATAAACAAAAACAGAGCCAATTGGCTCTGTTTTGCTATTCGGTGTCAGGCGACGAGTCAGTCGTCGTCTTCCGCCTCATCGATGTCCGCGTCTGCCATGGTCAGCGCATCAGGTGAAAGGATCACGCCGGTGGTGTCGGCATAGACATGATCATCAGGCAAGAAGGTAACGCCGCCAAAGTTCACTGGCACGTCCGTTTCACCGACACCTTGCTCGTCAGCCCCCACTGGAATTGAAGCCAGTGCTTGAATGCCGATATCGATTTCATCAATGGTATCGACATCACGGACACACCCATAAACAATCATGCCAGCCCAGTCGTTGTCAGCGGCAAGCTGCGCAATCTCGCCGTCAATAAGGGCGCGACGTAACGAACCGCCGCCATCAATCAGCATAATTCGCTGCTCGCCGTCTTGTTCGGCCATTTCACGAATTAACCCATTGTCCTCAAAGCATTTTACTGTGGTAATTTGGCCACCAAACGAGCTGCGGCCCCCATAAGAGCTAAACATTGGCTCCACGACATCCACGTGTTCGGGGTACATGTCGCATAGTTCCGAGGTATTATATTCCATAGTCTAACTTCTTGTTGAGGCAGAAAAAGGCTGGCAAGCTAGTGTTGCCAACATGGCAAGTCCAAGTATAACGAGCCCATAAGGGTTTGCAATGTTAAAGCGGACAATCTGTGGCCTGATTAGACTAACAGCATACCGGTCATAAACAGGCCATTGGTGATCAGTGCACAACGCACCATGGTTCCCATCATGGGACGCAGGGCGTTGGCATTGGTGGCTTGGTAAACGTCACGCCCATGGCGCACCAGTAAGGGCACACTGGCAAGGAACAACCAACCCAACCAGGCTTGCAAGGTGAGGGCGGCAAATAAGGAATAACACGCAACCGCCCCGGCCAGTAAAATCACATGATACTGACGTCCGCGCTCCGGCCCTAAACGCACCACTAAGGTATGCTTACCACACGCGCGATCGTTATCAATATCTCGTAAATTATTGATATTGAGTACGCCGACCGCTAATAAGCCACACGCCGTCGCGGGTAAAATGACCAAGGAATCAATGTGGCCGACCTGCAAATAATAAGTGCCTGCCACCCCGAGCCAACCAAAGAAGATCAGCACCGACACATCTCCTAAACCGCGATAGCCATACGGCTTGTTGCCCACGGTGTAGGTAATGGCCGCGACAATCGCCATCACACCGAGCAGCAAGAAACTAATAATGTCAGTCGGCTGTTGGCAGGCAATCGCAATCAGTGACCCACCACTGAGTAGGGTTAAACCAATATTAAGCATGAGCGCACGGCGCATGGTGGTCAGGCTGACGTGGCCGGATTGGATCGCGCGCATGGGACCGATACGCGTCACGTTATCCGTGCCTTTTATCGCATCACCATAGTCGTTCGCGAGGTTAGACAGGATCTGCAGCAATAAGGCAGTGACGAGCGCCATCAAGCTGATTGACCATGACAGGCTCCCTTGCGAGGCAGCGACCGCACTGCCGGACAAAATCGAGGTAACGGCCAGCGGTAGCGTTTTAGGTCGCGCCGCATCCAGCCATATCGCGAGAGTAGAAGGCCGCATAGCGATCCTCAAGACGAAAAAACGATGTCACCATTATTGCGCAAGCCAGGGGAGGAGTAACCCATTGTCGGCTGAAATCCGACTTGCTGTTGCGCTAGCTCAAATTTTGATGCAAAAAAGGGCAGCGTTTGCTGCCCTAGTATTGCGGTCTCGAGCTCGTTTAGAGGATGAAGCGACTCAAGTCTTCGTCATCAACCAACTCTTCGAGGTGGCGGCGGACATAATCCGCATCAACGGTGACACTTTGACCGGCGCGTTCGCTGGCGTCGTATGAGACCTCTTCCATCAAGCGTTCCATCAAGGTATGCAGGCGACGGGCGCCGATGTTTTCGGTTTTCTCGTTCACCCGCCACGCGGCAGAGGCCAGCTCATCAATACCACTTTCCTCAAACGCCAGATCAATCTCTTCGGTTTTTAGCAGTGCGGTATATTGCTGAGTGAGCGACGCATTTGGCTCGGTGAGGATCCGCTTAAAGTCATCGGTGGATAGCGCTTCAAGCTCAACACGGATGGGCAAGCGCCCTTGCAATTCCGGGATCAGATCAGACGGACGTGATACTTGGAAAGCGCCTGAGGCGATAAACAGAATATGATCGGTTTTGATCATACCGTGTTTGGTAGACACTGTGCTGCCTTCGACCAATGGCAAGAGATCGCGTTGCACCCCTTCGCGAGACACCTCGCCACCACTGGTGTTGCCTGACTTACAGATCTTATCGATTTCATCCACAAACACGATGCCGTTGTTCTCCACCATGTGGATGGCTTGCTCTTTAATTTCTTCTTGGTTAACCAGCTTGGCGGCTTCTTCCTCGGTCAGCGCTTTCATGGCGTCTTTGATTTTCATCTTACGCTTTTTGGTGCTGTTGCCACCGAGGTTTTGGAACATGCTTTGAAGCTGGTTGGTCATCTCTTCCATGCCTGGCGGCGACATGATTTCCACCCCCATTTGTGGGGCGGCGACATCGACTTCCACTTCTTTATCATCAAGCTGGCCTTCGCGTAATTTTTTACGGAAGCTTTGCCGTGTTGAAGAATCCTCTTGGCTGGCCTCATTTTGGCCCCATGCGTCGCGTGCGGGTGGCAGCAAGATATCGAGGATACGATCTTCAGCTTGTTCTTCAGCGCGGAATTTTACCTTTTCCATCGCTTGCTGCTGGGTCATATTCATCGCCACATCCGCCAGATCGCGAATAATGGTTTCCACCTCTTTCCCGACATAACCCACTTCGGTGAACTTGGTAGCTTCCACCTTGATAAAAGGCGCGTTGGCAAGGCGTGCTAACCGGCGAGCGATCTCCGTTTTACCCACACCGGTTGGACCAATCATCAAGATGTTTTTCGGGGTGACTTCCGCACGCAGCTCTTCGGCAAGCTGCATTCGGCGCCAGCGGTTTCGCAGTGCGATCGCCACCGCACGTTTGGCATTGTCTTGACCGATAATGTGACGGTCAAGCTCATGCACGATTTCGCGTGGAGTCATTTCAGACATCACTAATCCTGTTTCTTACTCTCGAGTTCTTCAACGGTGTGCTGCTGGTTAGTAAACACACATATATCACCGGCGATGGTTAGCGCTTTCTCTGCGATCTCGCGGGCATCTAACGCCGTGTTTTCAAGCATAGCAACGGCGGCGGCTTGGGCATAGTTGCCGCCAGAGCCAATGGCGATCAAGTCGCGCTCTGGTTCAACCACATCGCCGTTACCGGTAATGATCAATGAGGCGGTTTCATCAGCGACCGCCAGTAGGGCCTCTAATCGACGTAGCGCGCGATCAGTACGCCATTCTTTAGCCAGTTCAACGGCCGCTTTGGTTAGGTGCCCTTGGTGTAATTCAAGCTTGCGCTCGAAGCGCTCAAATAAGGTGAAGGCATCAGCAGTGCCGCCAGCAAATCCGGCGAGAACTTGGCCGTTATACAAACGACGGACTTTTCGGGCATTGCCTTTCATCACGGTATTGCCGAGTGACACTTGGCCATCGCCAGCAATAACCACTTTACCTTCGCGACGAACGGAAACGATTGTAGTCACGGGAACCTCTTTCTTTGTGTCTGGTACACCAGGTGGGTGATTAATGTAAGAGGTTGGGCTTTGCCGCTCACTTTTCAAGGGGAGAAGGAAGGATTTCAATCAAGGCTGGGCAAGGAATAGACTTGACCCAGCCGATAAAATGCGGCGCTGTTATTCCCAGTACCAAATAGCACAAGGCTCAACCCCGGCGCGGCGGAGCATATTACGGTCACGCTCTGCTTGACGCTTGCGTGGGTAAGGACCCAATACCACCCGGTACCAGGTGCCTTTTTCTCCTTGGCTTATCTTGATTTGGCTTTCTAGCCCTTGAAAAGCGATGATCGCTTTACGTTCATTTGCCTGCTCTTGACTGCGGTACGCACCGCATTGCATCAGGTAAGGACGCGTGGATTGCGGCAATGCTTTGGCCTTCACTTCCACCTCTTTACTCTCCAGCTCTTCGATGTAACTCCATTTTTCTTCAGGCTTTTTAGGCAGATGTGCCTTCTTGCTCTGCGTGGAAGGCTGAGGCTGTGTGTCTGTTGCCGGTTTAGGCGCGGGCGCGTCGGTATTACTTAATAGGTACAGGCCATAACCAAACGCGCCAACCAAGCAGACGGCAAGCAACGCCCATTTTAATGGGAAACGAGCACGCGCTTTGGGTGGTTGGCGGCGGGTATTTTTTTTACGTGGTGCTTTACCACGTTTTACGTAGTCACGAGTTGCCACAGCAAATATTCAATTTCAAAAAGCCAGTAAAGCGCTCATGTTACTGGCTTCGACTCGTGCTGACCAGTCTTACTACCGAGACGGTGGGGCAACGCTCTCACGGATCACTAATTTGGCATCTAAAAGTCGTGATCCTGCATTCACTTCACGCCCTTGCAAGGTGTTGAGCAGCATTAACATCGCCTGACGACCAATGTCGTAGCGAGGTTGGGAGACAGTGGTCAGGGGAGGATCGCAATATTCGGCGAATTGGATGTCATCAAACCCTACAATCGAAATATCTTGCGGCACGCGCATGCCTAGGCGCTTTGCTTGTTGCATGGCACCGACGGCCATCACATCACAATGACAGAATACCGCGGTGGGAGGCTCAGGGAGGGACAATAGATTGGTCATTGCCCGCGCTCCAGAGGCAAAACTGAAATCTCCCACCACGCTGTAGGCTGGGTTGACTGTAATCCCCGCGCGCTGCAGGGCCTGCTGATAGCCTTGTGAGCGGAATTGCGTCAGTGCGGTTTCCGGCACCCCAGTAATATTGGCAATACGGGTGTGGCCGACTTGGGTGAGGTAATTGACCGCCTCAAAAGCGGCAGTCAGGTTGTCGATATGCACCGTCGGCAATTCAAGATCCGGGGCATACTCACATGCCATCACAAGCGGAGGGAGATTTTTCTGCTCGGGCTTACTGACATCAAAGGGAACATCGGAGCCCAGTAGGAGCATGCCATCTGCCTGTTTGGTAAAAACCAAGTTGACGAATGAGTTTTCGCGGTGGTGTTGTTGGGCACTATCTCCGAGCAAAACCAGGTAACCGTGCTCCATCGCCGCTTCTTCGATCCCGCGGATGATCTCACTAAAGTAAGGATCGCAGATGTCTGGGACAATCGCGACGATGGTTTTGGACTCGTTGCGGCGTAGGTTACGTGCAAGTGAGTTAGGGGAATAGCCAGCTTCTACGACCGCTTGCTCAACCTTTTTACGGGTTGTGGCCGAGACCTTCTCAGGGTTCATCAGCGCGCGAGAGACGGTTGCTGTGGATACACCGGCAATGTGGGCAACGTCCTTCATTGTCGCCATAATGACAGTCCTCTTGTTATCTGTATTGTGAGATCAGACAGTTATTAGCTCGTCTGACCTGTTCTCTTAGCCAATTGCGGCCTTATTCTACCTAGCCTTGTCCGATTTAAACACGGACAAGCTAACACTTATTGCAATGAAAGTGTGATTGCTGTCGCTTTACTGCAAGGGAATGTTAAGAAAGGTCTTGCGGCTCGACATCTAATGACCACCTCACTTTACGCGACAGAGGGAGCTGTTGGATGGCCGGGAGCGCCACTTGGAGCCATTGCTGCATGATTTTTCGGCTGGGCGCTTGAATGAGGAGTTGCCACCGATAGCGACCCGCGCGTTTCGCCATGGCGGCGGGCATAGGCCCCATAATATGGCATTCATCCTGTTGAATCGGTGAGGTAGCCAGCGTTTGACGCACCTGTTGTAAAAACTGCTGGACGCTGTTTTCTTCATGCCCGTCGGCGCGAAAGAGACTAAGAAACGTGTAAGGCGGCAGCCACGCCTGACGCCGTTCATTTAACGCAGATTCGGCAAAGGCTTGATAACCTTTATGCACTAAAGATTGGATCAGGGTGTGCTCTGGATGGTGGGTTTGTAATAACACGGTACCCGGCTTACTGGCGCGGCCCGCTCGCCCGGCGACTTGCACCATCAATTGGGCCAAACGCTCAGGGGCACGAAAGTCATTACTGAATAGAGCCCCGTCAACATCGACTAAGGCGACCAGGGTGACGTTAGGAAAGTGATGGCCTTTGGCGAGCATTTGTGTGCCCAATAGAATTTGATACTCACCCTTTTCAATGTCGGCCAAGTAACCTTCAAGGCTCCCTTTTCGCCGGGTATTATCGCGATCAATGCGAACGGTATTGTATTCGGGAAACAAGGTGCCAAGCTGGGATTCGAGTTGCTCGGTACCGACACCGACGCTAATAAGCTGGGTAGAACCACAGTCGCCACATTGGGGAGGCACACGTTTTTGGTGGCCACAGTGATGACAACGCAACTCTTGGTGTTGTTGATGAAGGGTATAGTAGGCATCACAGCGTTGGCAGTTCGCTAGCCAGCCGCATTCGTGACACATCATCGCGGGCGCATAACCGCGGCGATTTAAAAACAGCATCACCTGGTTACCTTGTTGCAGGTGCTGACGCATTTCAGCAATCAGCGGCGCCGACAAGCCAGCTTCGAGGTGATGGCCTTTGATATCGAGTATCCCTTGCCGGGCGGTGACCGCGTTACCAGGGCGTTGCGTGAGCTTAAGGTACTGGTATTTGCCGGTTTTTGCGTTGTGTAAGCTCTCCAGTGATGGCGTTGCCGAGCCCAAGATCACCGGCACTTGTTCTTCATGCCCCCGCATGACAGCCAGATCGCGGGCGTGATAGCGAAAGCTATCTTGCTGCTTATAGGAAGGGTCGTGCTCCTCATCGATAATGATGATGCCAAGCTTTGCCATGGGGGTAAAAAGCGCTGAGCGTGTGCCAATCACTATCGCGGCTTGATTCTCCCGTGCGGCCAGCCAGGCGTTGAGACGGTCGGTATCGCTGAGCCCTGAATGCATCACGGTCACAGGAACAGCAAAGCGGCGCTCAAAACGGCGAATGGTTTGTGGTGTCAGGCCAATTTCTGGCACCAGGATGAGCGCTTGCTGGCCACGTGCGAGCACCGGCTCAAGCACATTGAGATACACCTCGGTTTTGCCTGAGCCAGTGATCCCCTCTAATAGCGCGCAGGCAAAACCATCGCCAGCATTGAGGGTGGCAACCGCCATCGCTTGCTCGTGGTTTAACGTCGGTTTTTCTTCGGTCACCGCAAAGTTTTTTACCCAAGCATTGGCCTGAGAAGGGGGCGAGTAGGGCGCGATCCAGCCTTTTTCTGCCACCGTTTTTAGCACCGGCGTGCCGATGTCTTGTTCGATTAAGTCGGCTTGAGTGGCTGGACCGTGCGTGAGAAGCTGCAACACTCGGGCTTGTTTGGGGGCGCGGCTCAGACCTGATAGAGGTTGGTTTTGTCCTGACTCGGTGATTTGCCACCATTTTTGTTGCTGCAATGTCGCAGGGCGTCCTTTACGCAGCGAGGTTGGCATCACCGCCCCCATCGCATCTCCTAGCGGATGATGGTAAAAACGGCTCGCCCATTGCAGGAGATTGTATACCGCGGGGGTCCAAACCGGCTGCGTGTCGAGTACGGTATCAATCGCTTTGAGTTGGCTGGCTTCCACACTGGCCGTTGGCGACAAGCCGGTAACGATGCCAACTTTATGCTGGCGTCCAAACGGCACCTTGACGCGCCCTCCGATGATCGGATGCTGATCGTCTGCAATACGGTAATCAAAGGTTTTCGGCAAAGGGACAGGCAAAGCCACCTGAGCAAACTGTTCCATCACAACATCTTATTGGCCAGAAGGAATGTCAGTGTAACGGTTAGCCACACGTTGGCAAAGCCTTGTTGCACCGTAAGAGACACGCGGATTGCACAAAAAAGTTGCGAAAAAGAGGGCGCTTGATTAGAATTGCGCGCCTTAGAAAATGTTTGTTAACGACGTGTGGTGCCCGGCTTAGGATCGGGAGAGCGACACGGCCTTTAAGATGAGGTTATCCCTATGAAAGCTGGTATCCATCCAGAGTACAAAGCCGTCACAGCAAAATGCTCTTGCGGTAACGAATTCGCGTTCAGCACAACCCTAGGCAAAGACATTTACCTAGACGTGTGTGACAAGTGTCACCCATTCTACACTGGTAAGCAGCGTATCCTTGATACCGGTGGCCGTGTTGACCGCTTTAAGAAGCGTTTCGGTGCCCTTAGCAGCAAAAAATAAGCCGCTATTGACCGAATACAGAGAAGGGACGCATCAGCGTCCCTTTTTTGATCGTATCGTCCCTGTCATCGGACAACAGGTCCGAGCATCATCGCGAATGTGCTGTTAGTACTGGTGGACGTTTGCTCCCTGCGTTACCATCTTTTTTATTATACAAACCTTCCCTGTGTGGTTTGTAGAGTGTCTGACTAATATCGGTGACGCTTCCCTGTCGATATTAGTTTCCCCTTCACGATAATAATTAGGAACACTAGATGTCGGACGATAAACGCCAGCAAGCGCTGGATTATCATGCATACCCTACTCCCGGAAAAATTTCTGTTGAATTGAGCAAACCTGCCGACTCGGCCGCGGATCTCGCGTTGGCGTACAGTCCTGGCGTTGCTGAGCCTGTGCGTGAGATAGCGCAAGATGCGGATGCGGTTTACCGCTATACGGGTAAAGGCAACATGGTGGCGGTGGTCTCAAACGGCACCGCGATTTTGGGGCTAGGAAATTTAGGCCCCATGGCTTCTAAGCCTGTCATGGAAGGTAAAGCTTTATTGTTCAAGCGTTTTGCTGGATTGGACTCGATCGACATTGAAGTCAAACACCGTACTATCGATGAATTCGTGGATACCGTGGCGAACATCGCGGATACCTTTGGCGGTATCAATCTCGAAGATATCAAAGCCCCAGATTGTTTTGAGATTGAAAAACAATTAATTGCACGTTGCGAAGTGCCTGTATTTCATGATGATCAACACGGCACTGCCATCGTCACCGCTGCCGGCATGCTTAACGCGCTTGAGCTGCAAGGCAAAGATATCCGCGAGGCGACGGTGGTGTGCATGGGCGCAGGCGCAGCGGCTGTTGCCTGTATGGAGCTATTAATAAAATGTGGCGCTCAGCGGGAAAAAATCTATATGTTGGATCGTAAAGGCGTGATCCATACGCGTCGTGACGACATCAACAAATACAAGCAGCTGTTTGCCAATAACACGGATAAGCGTACCCTCGAAGATGTGATTGAGGGCGCGGATATGTTCGTTGGCGTCTCCGGTCCAGACTTGCTTTCACCCGACGCCTTGAAGCTGATGGCAGATAAACCCGTGGTATTTGCCTGCTCGAACCCAGATCCTGAAATTCATCCGGATGTGGCGCATCAAGTGCGCGATGATCTGATCATGGGAACCGGGCGTTCGGATTACCCGAATCAGGTCAATAACGTGCTCTGCTTCCCGTTTATTTTCCGTGGCGCATTGGATGTACGTGCCAGTGAAATTAACGATGCGATGAAGTTGGCAGCGGTAGAGGCCATTCGCAGCCTAGCCAAAGAGCCTGTCCCACAAACGGTATTAGACGCCGCCGGTTTGTCTTCGCTAAGCTTTGGCCCAGATTACATTATTCCCAAGCCAATGGACGCGCGTTTATTACCTAAGGTTGCCCGCGCGGTAGCGCTGGCCGCCGTGGAAACCGGCGTGGCTCGTATCGAGATGCCAGAAAACTATATGCTCGACAAGGCGTAATGCTTGAGCGTGAGGAAAAGCGCGGTGGAATAGAGCCTGAGAAGGTTGTGCTGAGCACCTATCATTACAGAAAACCCGCCAATCGGCGGGTTTTTTTAGTATTCGCTATCGTCGAACTCGATACCAAGCTCTTCCATGATCCGACGTGCTTCAGCGGGAATGCTGTCGGGTTTATCCTTACGGATATCGTCATCGGTTGGTAGTGGTTGGCCGGTGTAGGCATGAAGAAATGCCTCACACAACAACTCACTGTTGGTCGCATGACGGAGGTTTTGCACCTGACGACGAGTACGCTCGTCGGTAAGAATTTTTAGTACTTTTAATGGGATAGAGACGGTGATCTTCTTTACCTGCTCTTTCTTTTTACCATGTTCGGCATACGGATTAATGTAGTCGCCGTTCCACTGCGCCATGTCTCACCTATCTTGATTATGGAATACCCAGAATGATGCTGCGGAGATTTTAGCTATATTAACCGCCACATGCAAAGGAGTATAGACGTCTAGAAGTGTTGACGTCCCAAAAAGCGCAGGGTAAGGTGGCAGTATGAAACCTGGATCACGCCCACCATGCGCAAACCAGACTAGCAAGGATAGATCATGACTGAGAAAAAAACCGACACTATCGCCGTTCGGACCGGGATTGGGACTGACACCCAGCACCATGCGGTGGTGCCTCCCCTGTACTTATCGACCAATTACCGTTTCCCGGCACTGGGTGATGTGCCTACTTACGACTACGCGCGAGGCGGCAACCCAACGCGTGCGCAGCTCGAACAAGCGCTGACTGACTTAGAAGGGGGCGCAGGTGCGGTGGTGACCAACTGCGGGATGTCGGCGATAAACTTGGTGCTATCTCTGTTGGAGGCTGGCGAGCATATTGTCGCCCCACATGATTGTTATGGCGGCACCTATCGCTTGCTCGAATCGCGTGCCAAACAAGGGATCTGGCAGGTAAGTTTTGTCGATCAATCGGACCATGATGCGTTGGACCAGGCATTGGCCAAACAGCCCAAGCTCGTGCTGGTGGAAACCCCATCCAATCCACTCTTACGCGTGGTCGATATCGCAGAAATATGCCAAAAAGCCCATCAAGTGGGGGCTTGGGTAGTGGTCGACAACACGTTTTTATCGCCAGCTTTGCAAACGCCTTTTGCGCTGGGCGCGGATATGGTGGTGCATTCGACCACCAAATTTATTAATGGCCATTCTGATATTGTCGGTGGCGCGGTGATCGCCGCGACCAGTGAACTTGCCGAGACATTGGCTTGGTGGGGAAATTGCTTAGGGGCGACGGGCAATGCATTTGACAGTTATATGACACTGCGAGGGTTGCGCACATTGGGTGCACGCGTTAAACAACACCAACACAACACTGAAGCGGTACTCAGCTACCTGCAAACGGTGTCGGCAGTGCGGAAAATCTACTACCCCGGGCTGGCCTCTCACCCTGGCCACCAAATTGCTGCGCGCCAGCAAGCGGGGTTTGGTAGCATGCTGAGCTTAGAATTGGATACAGACCAAGCCGGTGTGGCGCGATTTATTGATGGCCTCACGTTATTTGCCCTCGCCGAGTCTCTCGGGGGGGTAGAAAGCTTAGTGACGCACCCTGGTTCGATGACACACAGAGCCATGAGTGACGCCGCGCAAGCGGAGGCGGGCATCGCACCGACCTTGTTGCGTTTTTCCATTGGATTAGAAGATGCGCAAGATTTGGTTGCCGATTTGGCGAACGCCTTTGCCCGTTTAGAGGGTGACACCCCATAGAGGCTGCGCTTCAGTGCGCGCCGCTTTACCGAGATCGATAGACATTAAGAGAGACCTTGCCATGCATGCGCAACCGACGGAAACGTCCCCCGAGTCACCACGCCAATTGCACAAGTTTGGTGGCAGTAGCCTTGCGAGCCCTGATTGCTATCGCCGTGTGGTCGATGTATTGACCGCGCATGCGAGCCAGCAAGACTTAATCGTGGTGTCCGCGGCAGGAAAAACCACTAACCAGCTGATCATGTGGTTAGCACAGTTAGACAAGGATGGACGAGTGGCGCATGAGACCTTGCAAGCGGTGCGCGCCTTTCAGCAAGACTTGATTGAGAACTTGATTGATGGTGAACCCAAGCAGCAGCTGGTGGATGCGCTTTATGCCGATATCGCAACCATTGCGTCGTTGGGCGATCAGGGCGTGAACGAGAGCGACAAAGCGTACGTGCAAGGTTTTGGAGAGGTCTGGTCGGCGCGTCTGTTGGCCCAGTTATTGAAACAGCATCGACGTGCCGCGGTGATGTTAGATTCACGCCAATGTTTGCGCGCCGAGCGCGCCGCTCAGCCGGAAGTAGATCGCGGGGCGTCTTGGCCTTTATTGCAAAATCAGCTTTCTCAGCATGGCGATACGCATGTGGTGATCACCGGCTTTATGGCACAAAATCAAGCGGGAGAAACAGTGCTGTTAGGGCGCAATGGCTCCGATTACTCGGCCACTGTCTTGGGGGCGCTTGCAGGCGTGAGCCGTGTGACCATTTGGAGTGATGTCGCCGGGGTCTATAGTGCGGACCCACGCCATGTTGATAATGCCTGTTTGCTGCCTTTAATTCGTCTCGACGAAGCGGGCGAGCTGGCGCGACTCGCCGCTCCCGTGCTGCATAGCCGAACCTTACAGCCGGTGGCGCAAAGTGCGACCGACCTGACGTTGCGCTGCACCCAAGCGCCGGATAGCGGATCAACACGTATTGAGCGCGTGTTAGCCACCGGGCGCGGGGCAAAAATCATTACGGCGTTGGATGAGGTGAGCTTGCTCCAGTTTGATGTTGCGCGAGGACAAGATTTTCAAGCGATAAAACAAGAGCTCAGCCGGATTTTGTCACAGCTAAAAGTACAGCCATTAGCAACGGATTACCAAGACGACCAGTACCGTATTTTGTTAGCGTTTACCACGGAAGTCGTGGCATTGGTAATGGCGCAAATTCAAGACGCCGGCCTCCCAGCTGAACTCAAACTGCGTGAAGGCTTTACCATGGTGGCGGCGGTTGGGGCAGGCGTGGTGAACAACCCCGTACACTGCCATGGCTTCTATCAGCAACTCAAATCACAGCCGGTGGAATTTATCAGTGAGTCGGCCTCTGGGCTGAGCCTGGTTGCTATCCTACGCCACGTCCACACTCAGGCACTGGTTGCCAGTTTGCATGATGCCTTGTTTCAAGCTCAGCGCCGTATCGGCTTGGTGTTGGTGGGCAAAGGCAATATTGGTACCCGTTGGCTAAGCCTTTTTGCCGAGCAAAAAGCACACTTGGAAAAGCGTCATGGTAAGGAAGTCTCACTGATTTCAGTGATGGACAGCCGCAACCAATGGCTTGATTTTGCCGGTATTGATGCCACGCATGTGTTGGATGGGTTTGACGAGCGTTGCGAGCCTTATTTTGATGATGAGTGGCTCACTCGTCTACTGAATCACCCGTATGACGATGTGATTGTGTTGGATGTCACCGCCAGTGAGTCATTAGCGTACTTGTATCCGCGACTTGCCGAGCATGGCTTTCACTTAATCTCCGCCAACAAAGAGGCGGGCGCCGCACCCGCCGAGCAGTACCACGCGATTCAGCAGGCGTTTAGCAAAACCGGGCGCCATTGGCTCTACAATGCGACCGTGGGCGCCGGGTTACCGATTAACTACGCGGTGCAAGATCTGCGTGAAAGTGGTGACACGATTGTTGCACTGTCTGGGATCTTTTCTGGCACTTTGTCATGGCTGTTTTTGCAATTCAGTGGTGAGGTCCCCTTTAGCGTCCTGCTTGAGCAGGCTTGGCAGCAAGGCCTAACCGAGCCTGACCCACGGGATGATCTTTCTGGGGCTGACGTGGTGCGTAAATTGGTGATTTTGGCACGTGAAGCGGGCATGTCCCTCGAACCTGAGCAGGTAAAGGTTGAGTCCTTGGTGCCTAAGTCACTGGCTGATCTGTCTTTGGATGCCTTTCTTGATAATGCACACCAAATGGATGAACCGCTACAAGAGCGATTAGACAAAGCGCATAAAAATCGGTCAGTGCTACGTTATGTGGCGCGCTTGGAGGTTAACGGTCACGCCCATGTGAGCCTAGAAACCTTACCCAGCGAGCATCCACTTGCGCATCTATTACCGTGTGACAATGTGTTTGCGATTGAAAGCCAATGGTATCGCGAGAATCCTTTGGTCATTCGTGGGCCAGGGGCGGGACGCGATGTCACCGCAGGCGCCATTCAATCCGATCTAAATCGCTTGATAAGTCGCCTTCACTAACCCGCTAATGGATAACCGTGATCAAGCTGTCTGCGCGCTGCGTAGGCAGCTTTTTTTGTGCCGTTACCCGCGTTGTGAGGTGTGCATTGATGGCTGTGTCGTCTATCTTCATAACACCATGAGTTTTTTTCATGGCTTGCATCGTTGACATTTTAGCCGAATCACGACAATCTTTAGACATATGGACGTCTAAACGTATAAATCAAAAGCAGAGCAGAAACAGGCAGACTGAACAGCGTCGTTCGGTGTCAGGGAGAGGATATGAGCTACACACACGCAGGCCACATTGATGCACTCAATCAGAACATTGCTGACTTAGATGGCGATATTAACGTCTCATTTGAGTTTTTTCCTCCCAGCACCCCAAGTATGGAAGAAACCCTCTGGAACTCAGTACATCGCTTAAAAGCACTCAAACCTAAGTTTATGTCGGTAACCTATGGCGCCAACTCCGGTGAGCGTGATCGCACCCATGACATCGTGAAAAGCATTCATGACCAGACTGGTATCGCGGCAGCACCCCATCTAACCTGCATTGATGCCACTGAAGATGAGCTCCGTCATATTGCCCGTGATTATTGGCAAAATGGCATCCGTGACATTGTGGCGTTGCGTGGCGACTTGCCATCGCCGGAGAAGAAGCCGGATATGTACGCGGTCGATTTAGTCCGTTTGCTCAAAGAAGAGCATGACTTTGATATCTCGGTTGCCGCTTACCCTGAGGTGCACCCAGAAGCGAAAAGCGCGCAGGCGGATTTGATTAACCTCAAGCGCAAAGTGGATGCTGGTGCTAGCCGGGCGATTACGCAGTTTTTCTTCGATGTCGAAAGTTATCTACGTTTTCGTGATCGCTGTGTTGCCGCCGGGATTGATGTGGAAATTGTCCCAGGGATTTTGCCCGTCTCTAACTTTAAGCAGGCGTCGCGCTTTGCCAAGATGACCAATGTGCGTGTGCCGCAGTGGATGCACAAACAGTATCAAGGGCTGGAGGATGATCCTGTCACGCGTCAGATGGTTGGCGCCTCTATTGCGCTTGATATGGTGCGAGTGCTAAGCCGTGAAGGCGTGAAAGATTTTCACTTTTATACCCTCAACCGTGCGGAATTGACGTATGCCCTGTGCCATACCTTAGGGGTTCGCCCGCTTACGGTCACGCCTTAAAAAAATACGCCCCGGTTATGTCGGGGCGTATTAGGTTGCGTGTTGTGTTTGTTGTAGTGATTAAGCACTGGCGGCGAGCATAGTGAGCTCGTCGCGCACTTCCTGCGCCCATGCCATCCATGCACGACGTTGATGGATGCTGCGTCGCAGTGCGAGGCGCATTAAACGTTGTTGTGACGTGAGCAGAGTGACTTGGCCATATTCACGCTGTTCCAGTAGCGTATAGTGATTAAGCAGCTGCTGAGACTCGGCAATCAAGTTATTCACATGATCCAGCATGGGAGCTGGGTCGAGTACATCACAACTGAGTAGTCTGGCGACATACTCGTCACGTGGTGGGGCTAACTTGGGTGTTTGAATAAACCACGCCTCAAGCATCTCAGTGCCGACAGGTGTGATGGCGTAGACCTTCCTATCGGGTTTACCGACTTGCGGCTCCAGGCGGTAGGTGACAGCACCTCGATCGGCGAGCTTATTGAGTTCACGATATACCTGTTGATGGCTGGCTTTCCACACATTGCTGATGGTGGTGGAAAACGCCTTGGTAATATCATAACCCGTGGCCTCGCAGTTGCTTAGCACTGTCAGTATTACATGGGGGAGTGACATCTCTTATATCCACAGTTTTGTTTGTACAACGATTGTTTCCTGGCGGCGGCTAGCCTTCTTTGGGCTATTTCACCGTCGCCAAGGCTTGTTCCAAGTCGGCAATGATGTCATCGATATGCTCAATGCCGACACAAAGACGGATCATCTCTGGCGTTACCCCGGCTTTGGCTTGTTCTTGCTCATTCAGTTGGCGGTGGGTCGTCGAGGCGGGGTGACAAGCCAGCGATTTAGCATCACCGATATTCACTAAACGTTTGAACAGATTAAGCGCATCATAAAATTTCACCCCTTCATCAAAGCCGCCCTTTAAGCCGAATGACAGCAATGACGCGGGCAGCCCGCCGCGTATCAGTGACTGGGCGCGGGTATAATGTGGGTGAGCGGATTGACCCGCATAGTTCACCCACGCGACGGCGGGATGATGGGCAAGGTAATCGGCCACGGCTTTGGCGTTTTCGCAGTGGCGCTCCATCCGCAGACTTAAGGTTTCTAAGCCTTGCATCAACATAAAAGCATTCATCGGCGAGAGGGCTGCGCCACTGTTACGCAGCGGTACCGTACGTGCGCGGGCAATAAACGCCGCAGGACCAAAAGTCTCACTGTAAACCACGCCATGATAGGCCGGTTCCGGTTGTGAGAATTGCGGGAAGCGGGCTTGATGGGCCACCCAGTCAAAGGTACCGCCATCGACAATCATGCCGCCAAGGGTGGTGCCATGGCCGCCAATGTATTTAGTCAGCGAGTGCACCACGATATCGGCGCCATGCTCAATGGGTTTACACAAAACGGGCGTAGCCACGGTATTGTCGACCACCAAAGGGACACCATGCGCGTGTGCGATTTTGGCAAAACCCGGTATATCCGCGATATTGCCAGCAGGGTTGCCAATCGACTCGCAATAGACCGCTTTGGTGTTGTCATCGATCAGCGCCTCAATCGCACTGGCGTCGTCACTCGCGGCAAAACGCACCTCGATGCCTTGCTCGGGAAGCATGTGGGCAAACAAGGTATAGGTGCCACCATAAAGCTGTGGCGTGGCGACGATGTTGTCACCGGCCTTGGCAAGTGTTTGAATCGCATAGGTGATGGCGGCTGCACCGGCACTGACGCAAAGCCCTGCGATACCCCCCTCTAATGCCGCCACCCGTTGTTCCAACACGTCGTTGGTCGGGTTCATGATCCGTGAGTAGATATTGCCTGGCACATCGAGGTTAAATAGATCAGCGCCGTGTTGGGCATTATCAAACTCGTAAGCGACGGTTTGATAGATAGGTGTCGCCACCGATTTGGTGGTGGGGTCGGTCTGGTAGCCGTGATGAATCGAGAGGGTTTCGTCTTTCATGGCAATTCCTTTGCGTTGTTGGGTCGCGTCAGTGCGACCTTCAATAGTAATAATATTATCAATGCAACAGCAAGCATTCGCTGACGCTTTAGCTAAAAAAAACGAGCAGCGGTTGCCGTGACACGACAAATCGATACGGAAACAAAAAAGCCGTACCCTGAGGTACGGCTTGGTGCTCGGTGATTTAACCGGTATTACGTAGGCCGGCGGCAATCCCCGCGATGGAAATCATCAAGGCATCGTCGAGTGATTGGTCCGGATCCTCTTGCTGACGCGTGCGGTATAACAGTTCGGCTTGTAGCATGTTGAGCGGCTCGACATAAATATTACGTAAGCGAATCGCTTCAGCCCCCCACGGGTTTTGCTCCATCAGGTTATCGCTGTTTTCCACCGCCAGCACCACTTGGATATCTTGGCGTAATTGCTCACGCAAGGATTCACCTAGCGGCCAGAGGCTTTCATCGACCAAGCGCTGATCATAGTACTTGGCAATGTCTAGGTTGGTTTTGGTAAACACCATTTCCAGCATCCCGAGACGGGTGGAGAAAAACGGCCATTCGCGGCACATTTCTTCCAGCCGGGCTTTGTGGCCCTTTGCAATGGCGTGAT
Organism: Salinivibrio sp. ML198; assembly: GCF_001996015.1. NCBI lineage: Bacteria > Pseudomonadati > Pseudomonadota > Gammaproteobacteria > Vibrionales > Vibrionaceae > Salinivibrio > Salinivibrio sp. ML198. The sequence continues at coordinate 53,025 of NZ_MUEZ01000007.1, read as the reverse complement.
CGATTGCTTGTCCAGCCCCCAGCCAAGCCGGTAGCAATAAACGGTTTTGACTCCAGGCGAAAATCCAAGGAATCGCGCGCAAGCTTTCCACACCGCCGTTGGGGTTGCGTTTAGAAGGGCGCGATCCCAGTGGTAGTTTGCCTAATTCAAGCTCAGGGGTGGTGGAGCGGAAGTAAGGGACAAACTGCTCATGCCCACGCACTACATCACGGTAGGCTTGGCAGGAGATGTCACTCAAGGTGTCCATCAGCTGTCGCCATTCCTGCTTAGGCTCCGGCGGTGGCAGCAAGTTCGCTTCCAAAATCGCGCTGGTATACAGGTTTAAGCTGTTAACGGCGACACCAGGCAGCCCCAATTTAAAGCGGATCATCTCGCCTTGTTCGGTCACGCGTAGGCCACCTTTTAGGCTGCGAGGTGGCTGTGAGAGCAAGGCGGCGTGGGCAGGGGCACCTCCCCGGCCAACCGTCCCGCCACGGCCATGGAAAAGGGTGAGATTAACCCCTTGTTCATCACACAAATTGACCAAGGCTTCCATGGCGCGATATTGCGCCCAACCCGCGGACATGACTCCAGCATCTTTGGCGGAGTCCGAGTAACCGATCATCACCATTTGAACGTTCTGGGTAAAGCCTCGGTACCAATCAATGGCCAGCAGCTCACCAATCACCGCCTCGGCATTGTTCAGATCGTCCAGGGTTTCGAATAATGGACACACATCCATGCGGAATGGACAGCCAGCTTCTTTTAGCAATAAATGCACGGCCAGCACGTCGGAAGCGGTGCGAGCCATCGAAATGACATAGGCACCCAAGGCTTCGCGCGGCTGTTCGGCAATTACTCGACAGGTGTCGATCACTTCTTGTACCTCAGGCGAGGGTGACCAATCACGTGGCAACAACGGACGCTTAGACGCCAGCTCGCGAGTCAGGAAGGCTTGCTTGTCTTGCTCGCTCCATTGGGCGTAATCGCCCATCCCCAAATAACGGGTTACTTCTGAGAGCACATCGGCATGGCGGGTACTTTCTTGGCGAATATCGAGCTTGATCAGGTGCACGCCAAAGCATTGCACGCAGCGAAGTAGGTCAAGCAACTTGCCGTCGGCAATAATGCCCATGCCACATTGATGGAGAGACTGGTAACACGCCAGTAATGGTTGCCACAATTGCTGGGTGTCGGTCAGGATACCTTGTGATGAGGCGCGCTCGCCTTTCAGTTTGGCATCCAAGTAGTTCAAGGTATGAGTTAGCTGACTGCGCATGGTTTTGAGGATGGCGCGATACGGTTCGTGCGCCTCGCCGGCCATCTCACGCACAGTGTCATCACACTGTGTCATTGACAGTTCACTGATCAAATCCTGCACATCGCGCAAATACAAATCCGCTGCTTTCCAGCGTGATAACAGCATCACTTCACGGGTAACCTCGCTGGTGACATAGGGGTTACCGTCACGGTCGCCGCCCATCCAAGAGGAAATTTGTACCGGTTTGGCATCAATGGGTAAGTTGATGTCGAGATGGCTTTCAAGCTGCTGATCAAATTGGCGCAAAAACGCCGGTACTGCTTGCCACAGTGAATTTTCAATCACCGCAAAGCCCCATTTGGCTTCATCAAGTGGGGTAGGTCGCTCTTGGCGGATCACATCGGTGTGCCATGCTTGTGCAATCAACTGCTCAAGACGTTTCTCAGTTTTGGCACGCTCTGCCGCCCCCAAATGTTCACTGAGCTCTAATTTCGATAAACATTTATTAATCTGCACCAAGTTATGAATGGTGGTGCGGCGTGCGATTTCGGTCGGGTGAGCGGTCAGCACTAACTCAATTTTTAAATCGGCGATCGCTTGTTGCGCGTCATTGGCATCAATTTCACCTTGGCTGACACGGCGGAGTAAATCGTCGATAGCGTCCGGGCTGCACTCCAACGCGTCGCATTGACGCGAGACGGTGTGATATTGCTCGGCGATATTAGTCAGATTCAAAAATTGGCTAAAGGCGCGGGCGACCGGAAGCAGTTGGTCAGCCGGCAAGTTTTGCAGCACGGTTTTCAGCTTAGCATGATCGTCCTGATTGCCAGCGGCAGCCGATTTTGAGAGCTGACGAATTTCCTCAACTTTTTCTAAGAGTGCTGGACCATGGGCATCTTGGATGGTGTTACCCAGCAGACGGCCAAGCATACTGACATTGCTTTTCAAGGCAGAGTACTTTTCGTTCATAGCGTATCCATTCTGTAACAAAGTTACATCCTACTGTGACTGTAAAGAACCAATCTAGCGAATATTGCGCGATCGGGTCAACTTAACCGCAAATTAGCGCGAAAACTGGCCACCGGATTTGATGCTTATCATAGCACCACCCTAAAAGCTGAAAAAAAGTTTCAGCTTTTAGGGCTGCCAATCGCGAGAGGCACTCTCCATGCCTGCCATATCGCGATATTCTCGCGAATCGCGATAGGGTAACTTGCATGATTAGATAGAATTATTGCTCTATTATGAATGAATAGACATAAAAAGTGACTTTTTACGCTTTTAGGGCTTGACGGCTAAACGGGAATACGATAAAAAATAACCATTCACTATTTATGAATAAAAATATTTTTGAGAGTTGACCCATGATGCCACTCGCCACCAAATACAATGCCCTTTCTGCTCGACGACGCTAGCCTGCCTTGCGTGGCTATTGGCTACGCCCTCGATACTCTGCTGCCCCGCAGCACACCGTAAACACCCATAAAGAGAGACACCCATGACACGTAACACCATTATTGTCGGTGCCAGTGGCTACACAGGAGCCGAGCTTGTCGCCCTTGTCCATCGCCATCCGCAACTGCACTTGGCCGGTTTATATGTCTCGGCAGGCAGTGAAGACGCCAACCGCCCCGTGAGCGCGTTGCACGGCCAATTGCGTGGTGTAGTGGATATGCCACTGATGCCTTTGACCTCGCCACAGGATGTGGCCAAGCAAGCCGATGTGGTGTTTTTAGCCACTGCGCATGCGGTTAGTCATGAATTGGCGCCGATTTTTCTGGCTCAAGGTTGCGTGGTGTTTGATTTGTCGGGGGCGTATCGGGTCAATCAAGCGGATTTTTATCCTACCCATTACGGCTTTTCGCACCAGTCACCGGCATGGCTGGCGCAAGCCGTGTATGGCTTGGCGGAGTGGCAACAGGAAGCATTATCTGCAGCGCAGCTGGTCGCCGTGCCTGGATGTTACCCGACCGCCAGCCAATTAGCGCTCAAACCTGTGCTGGATGCAGGCTTGTTGGATAAACAAATGTGGCCGGTGATCAATGCCACCAGTGGCGTAACGGGCGCGGGGCGCAAAGCGAGCCTGACCAATAGTTTTTGTGAAGTGAGCCTGAATGCCTATGGGGTGTTTTCTCATCGTCATCAGCCAGAGATTGCCGCACACCTAGATACGCCGGTGATTTTCACCCCACACCTTGGCAGTTACAAACGCGGCATTCTTGCCACCATTACCGCCAAATTAGCGCCAGGTGCTAGTGAGGCCGAGGTGGGGCAGGTACTGAACCAAGCTTATCAAGATGCGCCGCTGGTACGGGTACTTCCTGCCGGTGAGGTGGCCAAGCTGCAAGCGGTGCAACATACCGGCTTTTGCGATATTGGCTATCAGGCCGCGCATGGGCATCTGATCCTTACCAGTGCGATCGATAACTTACTTAAAGGCGCGGCCAGCCAAGCCGTGCAGTGTTTAAACCTTAAGTTTGGCTTTGCCGAAACCACAGCGATTGTCTAGGAGAAACGGATGAAAACGCCATTAGTGATTAAATTAGGCGGCGCAGCACTGAGCTGCAGCGAGACCCTCGCCAAGGTTTTCGGCGCGATGAACACCTATCGCAGTGAGGCTGAGCGCCCGCTAGTGCTGGTGCACGGTGGCGGCTATTTGGTCGATGATCTACTTAAAAAGCTCAGTCTCACCAGTGTAAAAAAACAAGGCTTACGGGTCACGCCAGTCGACCAGATTGATTATGTCACCGGCGCTTTAGCTGGCACGGCCAATAAGCTGCTGTTAGCTGAGGCGCGTAAGGCGAAGATTAAAAGCTGCGGCTTGAGCTTGGCCGATGGTGGCTTGTGTCAGGTCAGCCAGCTGGACCCTGAACTGGGGGCAGTGGGGGAAGCCAGCGCCGGTGATCCGAGTCTGCTGCAAGCGGTACTGGCCGCGGATTGTGTTCCTATTATTAGCTCGATTGGCATCAGTGACCAAGGTGAGCTGATGAACGTCAATGCCGACCAAGCGGCGGTAGCGGTGGCAACCACTCTTGGCGCGGAGCTGGTATTGCTGTCGGATGTCAGCGGCGTATTAGACGGCAAAGGACACTTGCTGCCTTGCCTCACCGAGTTAGATGCGCAGCACTTAATGGAAAAAGGGGTGATCACCGATGGCATGGTGGTCAAGGTCAACGCGGCGTTTGCCGCTGCCCGTGAACTGGGTAAACCGGTTGAGATTGCCACCTGGCGTTACCCAGAAAAACTCACGCAATTATTCGATGGCCAGCAAATCGGCACCCGGTTTAGCGCCAGTTAATTAGACGTATAACGACGCGACGAAACCGTCGATTTAGGATTTAAGGAGAGCAAGATGAGTAAGGTAAATAAAGTCGTACTGGCCTATTCGGGTGGATTGGATACTTCGGCCATCATTCCATGGCTAAAAGAAAACTATGACTGTGAAGTGGTGGCCTTTGTCGCTGACGTGGGTCAAGGCGAACAAGAGCTCGAAGGCATTGAGCAAAAAGCACTTGCCTCGGGGGCATCACAGTGTTTTATCGCCGATCTGAAACACGAAATGGTGGCGGATTATATTTACCCCAGCCTGAAAACCGGGGCGGTGTATGAAGGCAAGTATCTACTGGGCACCTCGATGGCACGTCCTATCATTGCCAAAGCGCAGGTCGAGTGCGCCCTTGAGGTTGGGGCGGATGCACTGTGCCACGGCTGTACCGGCAAGGGGAACGATCAAGTCCGTTTTGAGAGCACCTTCTCCGCGTTGGCGCCGCAACTGAAAGTGATTGCGCCTTGGCGGGAGTGGGATCTTACCAGTCGTGAAGCCTTGCTCGATTACTTGGCCGCCCGTGATATTCCTTGTACGGCGAGCCTTGAGAAAATTTATTCACGTGATGCCAATGCTTGGCACGTTTCGACCGAAGGCGGTGTACTGGAAGATACTTGGACCGCGGCCAATCAAGATTGCTGGGTATGGACAGTGGCACCGGAAGAGGCGCCCAATACGCCCGAGTTTGTCACCTTGGGAGTACAAAGCGGGGAAGTGGTCTCGGTCGATGGTGAGTCCATGTCGCCTTATGACGTGCTGACGCTGCTGAACGACAAAGGCGCCCAACATGGCGTGGGACGGATTGATATTGTTGAGAACCGTTTGGTGGGGATGAAATCCCGCGGCTGCTATGAAACCCCGGGTGGCACCATCATCATGGAAGCGCTGCGTGGCGTTGAACAACTGGTGCTGGATAAAGAGAGTTATCAGTTCCGTGAGGAGCTCGGTTTAAAAGCGTCTCACCTGATTTATGATGGGCGTTGGTTTACGCCGCTTTGCCAGTCGATTGTTGCCGCGGCTAATTCCCTTGCCGCACCGGTAACGGGCGAGGTGGTGATCAAACTCTATAAAGGGCAAGCGACTGTGGTACAAAAACGCTCGACCAATAGCCTGTACTCGGAAGACTTTGCCACCTTTGGTGATGATGATGTCTACGATCACAGCCATGCCGAAGGCTTTATCCGTTTGTATTCGCTGTCGAGCCGGATTCGGACGCTGAACAAACAAAAACAATCCTAATTAAAAAAGCATCGTGAGCAGTAAGGAGAGACAGCATGGCATTATGGGGCGGACGCTTTAGTCAGGCAGCAGACAAACGGTTTCAAGCGTTTAACGATTCACTGCGCTTTGACTATCGCTTAGCAGAGCAAGACATTGTGGGCTCCATTGCTTGGTCCAAAGCCTTGCGTTCGGTGGGCGTGCTGAGTGATGACGAGCAACAGCAATTGGAGCTCGCGCTCAATGAGCTCAAGCTGTCGGTGATGGAAAACCCGAAGCAAATCTTACGCTCAGAGGCCGAAGACATTCACAGCTGGGTCGAGCAGCAACTGATCGACAAAGTCGGGGATTTGGGCAAAAAGCTGCACACCGGGCGCTCGCGCAACGATCAGGTCGCTACGGATCTCAAGCTCTGGTGTCGCCAACAAGGCCAGCAAATCTTGCTGTCTCTCGACAAGCTTCAGCAGCAGCTGGTGGATGTGGCCAGCCAACACCATGATACCGTGTTGCCCGGCTACACCCACTTGCAGCGTGCGCAGCCAGTGACCTTTGCCCATTGGTGTTTGGCCTATCTGGAGATGTTTGAGCGCGACACCACCCGCTTACAAGATGCGCTTAATCGTCTTGATACCTGTCCGTTAGGATCTGGGGCGCTGGCAGGCACGGCGTATCCGATTGATCGCGATGCCTTGGCACAACAACTGGGCTTTGAACGGGCCACCCGTAACAGCCTTGACTCAGTCTCGGATCGAGATCATGTGATGGAAATGCTGTCTGCGGCGTCGATATCAATGCTGCATTTATCACGGATGGCCGAAGATATGATCTTCTATAACTCGGGCGAATCCGGGTTTATCGAGCTGGCCGATACGGTGACATCAGGCTCATCGTTGATGCCACAAAAGAAAAACCCTGATGCGTTAGAGCTTATCCGCGGCAAAACCGGCCGTGTCTATGGCACCTTGTCGGCGATGATGATGACGGTGAAAGCCTTGCCACTGGCCTATAACAAGGATATGCAAGAAGACAAGGAAGGGCTCTTCGATGCCATGGACACTTGGCATGATTGCTTGGATATGGCCGCCTTGTGTTTTGAAGGTATCACCATTCACAACGACAAAACCTTGCAGGCGGCGCAGCAAGGTCATGCCAACGCCACCGAGCTCGCGGATTATTTGGTGAGCAAAGGGATCCCGTTCCGTGAAGCGCACCACATAGTGGGCGTGGCGGTGGTGTCTGCCATTGAGCAAGGTTGTGGACTGGAAGATTTACCGCTTGCCACCTTGCAGCAATTCTCACCGGTGATTGAAGACGATGTGTATGCCATGCTCACGATCGAATCTTGCTTGGCCCAACGTCGGGCGCTGGGTGGGGTAGCGCCTGAACAGGTCAGCTTTGCCATTCAAGAGGCGCAAAAGCGTTTAGATAAGCGCTTTACCCCCAAAGTCACGGTGCGCTCGGCAAGGCTCACCGACCTCGATACCATCGAAGGCATGGTGGTGTATTGGGCGAAATTGGGGGAGAACTTACCTCGTGATCGCCATGAATTGGTGCGTAATATCGGCCTATTTGCAGTATCCGAGCACCAAGGGGATCTCACCGGCTGCGGCTCGCTCTATATTTACGACTCAGGGCTGGCAGAAATTCGCTCCTTAGGGGTTGAAGCAGGCTGGCAGCGCCAAGGTCACGGTACGGCGCTGATGATGCACTTGATTAAAAAAGCCAAGCAAATGGCGATTGAGCAAGTCTTTGTCCTCACCCGGGTGCCCGAGTTTTTCACTCAATTGGGTTTTACCCCGGTGTCGAAATCGCAACTGCCTGAGAAAGTGATGAAAGATTGTGAAATCTGTCCGCGCTTCCACGCCTGTGACGAAGTGGCACTGACCTATAACATTGCCGGGCCAGCCACGATCTCGACCTTCTCTACGCTGGAGTAGGGTGACATCGTCTATTGCCTGACGATATCAGCGTCGTCGTTATCCCTTCTTAAGGCTGCGTGCTGACTAAGTCGCAGCTTTTTTTGTGTCCTCGTCATAAAAAATTCATCAAAATTAGCTGCTTACAAATTGTTACATTGTACGGTTTGTCACAGAAGCGTCACGCGCAATGACCATCATGCCCGCGTTTTCTCGTTAATAATGGAGATTTTGTGGTGAAGACAATCCTTACGGCCGCGGTGGCCTCAGCCTTATTAGCGGCAACTGCACACGCGGCAGTGCCTCAGCAAAACGATGTCTGGTATCAAGACGCGCAAGCGGCATTGGCGGCCGCTAAAGCTAACCCACCTATCACGGGCAAAGCCAAAAATGTGATCCTCTTTGTCGGCGACGGCATGAGCGTGGGGACAATCACCGCGGCGCGGATTTATCAGGGGCAGCAGCAAGGACAAACCGGTGAGGAAAACCGCCTTGGCATGGAAAGCCTGCCGCATGTTGCGCTAGCCAAAACCTATAACACTGACATGCAAACCCCTGACTCTGCCGGCACCGCGACGGCGATGGTCACTGGGGTGAAAACCAAAGCCGGGATCATCAGTGTTGACGATAACGTTCAGCGTGGTTTTTGCAGCACCGCCAAAGGTAACGAAGCGAAAACCTTATTTGAAATGGCGGGCGAGAAGGGCAAAGCATTAGGGTTAATCTCAACCGCCCGTTTAACCCACGCCACCCCGGCCACTACCTACGCGCACAGTGCGGATCGCAATTGGGAGAACGATAGCAAGTTACCCAACATTGCCAAAAACCAAGGCTGTACCGATATCGCCAGCCAATTTGTCGACTTTGATGCTGGGGAGGGTTTTCAGGTGGCGTTCGGCGGTGGACGGCGTGAATTTATTCCTGCCGATAGCGTCGATCCTGAGGGCAAAAAGGGCAAGCGTAAAGATGGACGCAACCTGATTGAGGCATGGCAAACCCGTCACCCTGATGGTCAATACATTTTCGATAAATCCGGTTTTGATTCCATCGATCCGGCGACCACATCACGCGTGTTTGGTTTGTTTGAAAGTAGCCACATGAAATATGAAGCGGATCGCCGTGAAAGCCAAGATGAGCCGTCATTGGCGGAAATGACCAGCAAGGCGATTGATATGCTCAGCCGCAACCAGGACGGCTATGTGATGATGGTGGAAGCCGGACGTATCGACCATGCTCACCATGCGGGTAACGCTGCGCGAGCGTTAGAAGATACGCTGGCTTACGACGATGCCATCAAAGTGGCCTTAGAGAAAACCAACTCAGAAGACACCCTGATTATTGTCACCGCCGATCATGCCCACACCATGGTGATGAACGGTTATGCGGAGCGGGGCAATCCTATTCTCGGCTTGTCACGTCAAAAAGGGCGCTTGAATCAGGATGATTTTGGTAAAACCTATACCACGATTACTTATGGCAACGGCCCGGGTGCGGTGAAAGGTGAGCGTGAAAACTTGCAAGAAGGGCAGGTGCGTAAGCTGGATTACAAACAGCAATCCTTGATTAAGCTCGGTTCGGAAACCCACTCCGGTGAAGATGTGGCCATCATGGCGCGTGGTCCAATGGCGTGGTTGTTCCAAGGGGCCGTGGAGCAAAACTACATTTTCCACGTGATTAACGAAGCCACGGATCTGGCTGATTAATCGTCTGGTGTGTCTGATGACCCGCGCTCCGGCGCGGGTTTTTTATTGCGCCGAAACGGATAAATCACCACATGCAGGGTGAGTAGCACACTGGCACTGCCGGCGGCGAATAACAATGCAATTGACTCCACTTGCCGTGGCGTGTCGGCATAGCCCCACCACCAGAGTGGCCAAAGTAGCGCGCACATGGCGGCCAGTTGTTTCATACAACGGGTACAGCGTCCCAGTTTTTGTTGCCAAATCGCGGACTGACAGTATTTGCAAGCCATGCGGTGTCTCTTGGTCGGTAATGGCGATAGCTTATTGTGGCGCAGTGGGCCGCCGGATACAAAAAAGCCCTCCAACGAGGAGGGCAAAAGGTAAGCAAGTGCTTGGGGAAGCAACAGGCAGCGCCTGTAAAGCGCCGAGTGTCGGCGAAAAGGGCAGTGGATTAGCAGCCTGGGCCGCAGTCCATGCAGTGTTTGATCATTTCAGGACCGAGTTTGAGCTTGGCATTCACATCCCGCAATGCGGTACGTACCCCCTCCTCAATCACTGGGTGATAGAAGGGCATATCTAGCATTTGCGAAATGGTCATTTGGTTTTGATGTGCCCATGCCAACAAGTGGGCCAAGTGTTCGGCGTTCGGTCCTATCATTTCGGCGCCAAGGAAACGGCCTGTGCCTTGTTCGGCATAAACGTGTAACAAGCCTTTGTTACGCAGCATTACTCGTGAGCGGCCTTGGTTTTCAAACGACACCACGCCGGTTTCGAAGCAGCCACAGGGGCCGAGACGGTCGGTAATCGCTTTGTAGCTTTCGCCCACCATTGCGATTTGTGGGTCGGAGAAAACTGCAGAGAGCTTGCTACGGCGCAATCCGGCACGGATATCTTTGCCGCGTCCGGCGTTGTCACCGGCGATACGCGCTTGGTCAGCCGCTTCGTGCAGCAACGGAATTTGGTTACTGGCGTCACCGGCAATAAAAATGTGTGGTGCCGTGGTTTGCAGGGTGTAACTATCGGCAACTGGCACGCCGCGGGCATCCACTTTGATGCTGGTCGCATCGAGGTTTAGCTTGTCGACATTGGGGCGACGACCGGTGGCGGCAACTACATAGTCGACCCAGCGCAGTTGGCTTTCGCCCTCTTTATCACGATAACGGATTTGTACCTTATCGCCTTCACGCACCATCTCTTCCACCTTGGCATCGGCGTCGAGATAAAACTCCTCGCTAAAGGTTTTATCCGCATATGCCATGATCTCTGGGTCGGTCAGCGGGCCCACTTGGCCGCCGACGCCAAACATGGTCATCTCGACCCCGAGGCGATGCAGCGCTTGTCCGAGCTCTAGGCCAATTACACCCGGGCCAAATACCGCAACTGAGTCAGGTAGATCGTCCCATTCAAAAATATCATCATTGACCACTAAACGATCGCCAAGGTGATCCCAAGCAGACGGCCAGCTTGGGCGCGAACCTGTCGCGATCACGATGCGATCAGCATGGATGGTGGTGTGATCGTCGACCATTAAGGTGTGATCATCCACAAAACGCGCATAGCCGTCGATTTTGTCTTGAGCGGGAATGTCATCGACACTTTCCAGTACAAAGCCGACAAAACGGTCACGCTCGCGTTTCACCCGATCCATCACCTCACGGCCATTAATTTCCGTGGTGCCGCCGGGGTACACACCGAAGCCGGGCGCTTTGTCGATATGATGCGCCGCTTCAGCCGCCGCAATTAACAGTTTGGAAGGCATGCAGCCAACTCGCGCACACGTGGTGCCATAGGGACCGCCTTCAATCATCACCACGTTATCCGTATGTGCTTTGGCTGCGCGATAAGCACCGAGTCCGGCAGTTCCGCCACCAATCACAGCCACATCAACCGTTAATGTTTTCATTGCTTTCTCCTGGGAAAATAACGGGCGGCGAAGAGGCCGCCCAAACAGCGGATTACTGATTTAGATAGGTGTCGAGCTCTTCACTGCCACCGATATGACGGCCACCGATAAATACTTGTGGCACGGTGGCGCGACCGCTCACCGCACGCAAAGAAACCGTGGTGGCGTCTTTACCGAGGATGATTTCTTCAAACTGAAGGCCTTCATCGATCAGGGCTTGTTTGGCCTTGGCACAGAATGGGCAGCCTGGCTTACTAAACACGGTGATCGAGTCTTGCAGTTTGTGCTCAGGGGCGATGTAGCCCAGCATGGTGTCGGCATCAGAGACCTTGAACGGGTCGCCTGGTTCGTTGGGTTCGATAAACATTTTCTCGACCACGCCGTTTTTCACCAGCATGCTGTAGCGCCATGAGCGTTTGCCAAAGCCAAGATCGTTTTTGTCGACCAGCATCCCCATGCCATCAGTGAACTCACCGTTGCCGTCAGGCAGGACATGAATGTTGTCAGCGTCTTGGTCGGCTTTCCATGCATTCATCACAAAGGTATCGTTGACGGATACACAGACAATGTCATCGACGCCGTACTGTTGGAACACCGGATACAGCTCGTTATAGCGTGGCAGGTGCGAGGATGAACAGGTTGGGGTAAATGCACCTGGCAAGCTGAATACAATCACGGTTTTGTTGGCAAAAATGTCATCGGTCGTGACGTCTTTCCATTGATCGCCTTCGCGAGTACGGAAAGTAACTTGTGGTACTGGCTGACCTTCTTTTGTTGCTGTCATGGTGATGTCCTTTTTATTCAAGTATTGATTCAAGTGAATGGGCGAGTGCTTCGCCGCGTTTTGATGGGATCAGTATTACCGATTGCAATTGATAGCTCTAATCGCTTAATGCTATGGTTTTGATAGTTATCCTCTATAGAAGAGACAAAGATGAACATTCGTGACTTGGAGTACTTGGTCGCCTTGGCCGAACATCGACATTTTCGTAAAGCGGCCGAAGCCTGCTTTGTTAGCCAGCCGACCTTAAGCGGGCAAATTCGCAAGTTGGAAGATGAGCTGGGTGTGAGTTTGTTAGAGCGAACCAGCCGTCGTGTGTTGTTCACCGATGCCGGTATGAGGTTAGTACAACAGGCACGTAACGTCTTGCGGGAAGTCACAATTTTGACCGAATTGGCCAGTGAGCAAGGGGAAAGTATGACCGGCCCTTTGCATATCGGTCTGATCCCTACGGTCGGGCCTTACCTGCTGCCTAAAATTATCCCGCTACTGCGTGATCGTTTCCCTGAGCTGGAGCTGTTTATTCACGAAGGACAGACGCAGCAGTTAGTGCAGCAACTGGAAGAGGGCAAACTCGATTGCATCATTTTGGCCTCTGTAGAAGAAACCCAGCATTTAAAAGAGCTCCCACTTTACAGTGAGCCGATGTTGCTCGCGGTCAATGAAAAGCATCGCCTCGCCGATTGTGCCGAGGTGGCGTTAGATGTATTGCAAGGCGAAACCTTGTTAATGCTCGGCGATGGCCATTGCTTACGTGACCAAGCGATGGGTTTTTGCTTTAAAGTGGGCGCGCGCGAAGATCAGCGCTTTCGTGCCACTAGCTTAGAGACCTTGCGCAACATGGTTGCGGCGGGGAGTGGGATCACCTTGTTGCCTCAATTGTCCGTGCCTGCTGATAAGCGAGATGGTGTGGTGTATATTCCGACGACCTCGCCGACGCCGTCGCGACAAATCACCCTCGACTACCGTCCTGGCTCGCCATTACGTGGCCGTTATGAGCAGTTGGCTGACGCCATCCATGAACAAATGACGGCCGTGATGAATGATCGAACTCGTCACTAGAGCGGCGCGTGACGCGTAGATAAAAAGACGCCCGCATCGTGAATGCGGGCGTCTTGATTTTATGCGGCTATTGACGATGTAACAGAGTTAAAACAGCGACTCTGTGCCTGACTCATAAATGTTGCCATCTGATTGCGATGACACATACTCGGTTGGCTCGGTGCCTTTTATAAAGTACTCGAACATCGATGTATGATCGGTTTTTCTGGTTAACAGCCCTGTTTCGCGGTCAATGCGCACTTTGACGATCCCCGGTGGCACGGTTTTATTCTGCTCAGGTACGTCCGCGAGTGCATGCTGCATAAAATCAATCCATGCTGGCTCCGCCGTTTTGGCCCCCGACTCCGCGCCGCGGATAGGCTGACGCTCGTCGCCTAAGTTTGCATTACGGGTCGTGCGACCCAGTTTACGGGAGTGATCATCAAAGCCCACCCACACAGTGGTCACAATCCCTGGGCCATAGCCGGTGTACCAGGTATCTTTGGAGTCATTGGTGGTCCCCGTTTTTCCGCCGATATCGCGTCGCTTGAGCGCTTGTGCGCGCCAGCCCGTGCCATTCCAGCCTGTCCCGTAGCGCCAATCACCGCCACCCCAGATGTTGCTTTGCATCATTTCACGTACCAAAAATGCATTTTGCTCATCAATGACTTGTTTAGCATGACGCTGTGTGGTGGTGTCGTCGTTCTCTAGCAAATTCTGCTCATTAAACGGATCGGCCTGTTCTGCTTTTTGTTCGCAGTTATCACAAATGATGGGTGGATTGGCGCGATATATTTCCTCGCCAAAGGGGGTTTCGACCCGATCAATGATAAAGGGCTCCATAAAATAGCCACCATTGGCAAACACGCTAAAGCCCTGTGCCATTTCAACCGGCGTCAAGCTTCCCGCACCAAGCGCAATGGCTTCTGCACGCGGTAAATCATCTCGTTTAAAGCCAAAGCGGGTGAGGTAATCGAGAGCGTCATCCAATCCCACCCGACGCAGGACACGTACGGCCATGACGTTTTTCGACTGTGCCAGACCAAGTCTCGCCCGCAGTGGCCCTTCATAACGTGGTGGCGAGTTTTTCGGCCGCCATGCCACGCCTTGACTGCGATCCCAGCGATTAATGGGGGCGTCGTTAATCAGGGTGGCGAGTGTCATGCCCTCATTCACTGCCGCGGAATAAATAAACGGCTTGATGCTCGAGCCCACCTGACGTACTGACTGTGTGGCACGGTTAAATTTGCTATGGACAAAATTAAATCCGCCCACCAGTGCTTTGATTGCTCCGGTTGAGGGGGACATGGAAACCAGTGCGGTATTGGTCGTCGGGACTTGGGCTAAATGCCAGCTGTTATCCACTTGGCGAATAAACACTTGTTGGCCACTGGCAAGGAATTCATCAGCGCGTTGAGGGGCCGGACCTTGACGGCTATCGGTGATATAAGGGCGCGCCCAGTCAAGTCCCTCCCAAGGCAGTTCGATTTCACGGCCATTGGGTCCGACAACCTGCGCCGATTTAGCTTGGACATCAATCACGACGGCGGGCTCTAGCGGGCCGTAGCTGGGTTGCTTGGCCAAGTGATCAACGATGCGCTGGTGTTGCCAACGTTGGCTAGGGGCTTGCCATAGCGTGGCAACTGGCCCACGGAACCCATGGCGACGGTCGTAGGCGAGAACGTTTTCTACTGCCGCCTCATTTGCGGCGCGTTGCATATCGGCATCGACGCTGGTGAAAATACGCACCCCCGAGGTATAAGCGTCTTCGCCAAACTGCTCAACGGCCCATGCGCGTGCCATTTCTGCTACATAGGGTGCGGACAGTTCAATTTCAGCCCCATGATAGCGGGCTACGATCGGCTCGTTCTTCGCTTGTTGGTACTCGGCGTTGGAAATATATCCCTCTTTAAGCATGCGCCCCAGCACCACATTCCGGCGATCGGTGGCGCGCGACAGCGAATACAAAGGGTTCATGGTGGAGGGCGCTTTGGGTAATCCGACAATCACCGCCATCTCACTCAAGGTCAGTTGATCGAGGGTTTTGCCAAAGTACACCTGGGCAGCAGCGCCAACCCCGTAAGCACGATAGCCTAAGAATACTTTGTTGAAATAGAGTTCAAGGATCTCTTCTTTGTTCAACAGCTGTTCGATATGCACGGCGATAAAAATTTCTTTTATCTTGCGCATAATGCGTTTTTCGTTAGAGAGGAAGAAGTTCCTTGCCAGCTGCTGCGTGATAGTACTGGCCCCTTGCTTGGCCGTACCTGACATCGCCACCACCACCGCGGCGCGGACAATGCCGATAGGGTCAATCCCTGGGTGTTGGTAAAAGCGACTGTCTTCTGTGGCAATCAATGCATCAATCATAGGCTGAGGGATGTCCTCGAGCATGACTGGGATGCGACGCTTTTCACCGAACTGGGAGATCAACTCACCATCGGCGCTATAGACCTGCATCGGAGTCTGCAGTTCGACACTTTTTAGTGTCGCTACATCGGGGAGGTCAGGTTTTACATACAGGTAAAACCCAAAGATTGTAGTGACTCCAAGCACTGTGCAAACCAGTGCAAAGATAAGCAAACGCTTTATGAACTTCACCTGAGATTTCCCGTTCTGTTGCCGTTGAGCCGTTCAATAATCATACGTGAGTAGTATAAAGGCACCAGCATTAAAAATAACCCGTGATGAGGCCAGTTTTGTAAATACTGACTTCACGCTGACGTTGGGAGCCTAACACGAAATGATGCGAAGTTCGGCAGTTTTAGGTATCGATATCGGCCGAGATATCATTCACGCCATTGTGGTTCGTGCACATCGACAAGGTATTCAGGTGGCAGGCCATCATCGGGTACCGTATCGCGCGACTGACGATCTCTGTGTCCCGCTTACCGAGATAAAAAAACGATTACTCGCGTGTTTACCTTGGTATCAGCGTCTACACATCTCTGTGGTGGTGGGGGTCGATGAAGAGGCTGTGATCACCAAGCAAATGACGGCGCCACTGATTGACGACGAGATTGAGCAAGAAGCTTTGATCGGCCAAAAGCTGAGTGCCGCCCTCAATATGGACATGGATACATTATATTACGACTTTGCGGTTATGAGCGGCGTGACTGTTCAGCCGGGACAAGTCTGTTATCAAGTGGTGGCATGCCGGCGTCATGCGCTCACTCCGGCCCTAGACGCGCTCAAGCGGGTCGGGTTATCGCCTACGGTGGCAGACATCAACAGCCAAGCGTTAGTCGGCGTTTATCAAGCACTCCGCCCTGTTGCGCAGGCAAACCACTGGCCATTGTGGCTGCACTATCACAGCGGCTTGCTGACTGCGATTCGTCTTTATCCTGATGGGCAAGTTTATCAGCATCGCTGCCGTTTGGGGGAGGGAGAGCGCTATGAACACCGCGAGTCAGCGGCCAACGCCTTGGTGCAGCAGCACTTTGATCAGGCTTGTCATCGAGCGCGTGAGCATAATCGACTCTTGCCCCTGAGCACGGTTTGGATTAGCGGCGCTTGGCCGGCCACGCTAGCGTCTGAGCACCTTACCATCATGCGATTCAATCCAGTGGCGATGTTGGATCAAACGGCGCCGAACATCAGCGATGATGCGTCTATTGCCTTGGGGTTAGCGCTGCGGGGAGAATATTCATGCGTATAAATCTACTCCCTTGGCGAGAAAAAGCGCGCCGCGCGCAGCGTCAAACGTTTATGGTCCATAGTGGTTTGGTACTGCTGGGTGTGGTGTTAATGGTCAGTGCCGTGAACGCGGTCCAGCAGCACTGGCTGACTGAGCAGCAGGCACGTAATCAACGCTTAACCGCAGGGGTGAACGATTTTCGTGCCACCTTACAAGCTTTTAAGCGCGAAGATAAAAAGCGTGCCGCGCTGCAATCGCGCTTACAACTGGTCAACGCGTTACAGCAACAGCGCAACAATGTCACTGCATTGCTGAATTTCATTCCAACCGTGATGCCTGAAGGGGCGTATTTGAGTCGTTTGGCGCAGCAGAAGGGGCGTGTCACGGTCGAAGGCTGGGTCACATCCAATGCGGAGATGGCAAGTCTATTGGCAGCGTTAGAGCAAAGTGCGTTAGCCACCGACGTTGATATTGACACTGTGATCACCGAATCAGGATCGCAACGCGCCAACAAACGCTTCACGTTAAGCTTCCGCTTGACCGACTACGTCACACCGCAACTCCCTAAGCCCAAAGGCGTGCAGTCATGATTAGCGCCTTTGCATGGGATTGGCAAAAACTCCCCAGTGCGCCACTCGCCACCCGCGCCATTGTTTGGGCGGTGGGCGCGATCGCGCTATCGATGCTCGCAGCTTTGCTGATTTTGCAGCCCAACCAAGAGGCGCTGGAGGCAGCGACTCAGCGCGAAGCACAACTTAAAGCCGAGTATCGGTTGTTGGCCAATCGCGTCGCCGCTCTGCCCGATGTGGAGGCACAAATGCGCGCGTTAAATCAGCAATATGCCACCTTGATTGCCCAACTGCCGGAAGAAGAAGAGCTTTCGGGATTACTCGCCGGGGTTAATGAAGTTGGGATCCGTCATCAGTTAGGTTTCAACACACTGAAGTGGCAGCCAAGAAAGCATGGTAGTTGGCTCGATGCGATCCCGATGACGGTTGTCTTGACCGGGGATTATGCCTCTATTGGTGCATTTAGCGCGGATATTGCCGCCATGACTCGCTTGGTGTCGCTGCAAGATTTTGTCTTAACCCGTACTGAGGACGATGACATTCATGCGCCCCTGCAGCTGTCGGTGTCGGCGACCACATATCGCTATACCGGTGAAGGTATTGCCACTGATAAGGAGTTCGTACAGTGAAGCGTCTTTTGGTGTTGTTATTTGGGTTGAGCTTGGTGGGCTGTGATAGATACCACAGTGATATCGAACAGTTTATGCAACAAACTCAAGCCAGTGCGCAAGTCAATGCGACCCGCATCCCCCCTTCGCCGAATTACCAATCGATAGCCTTTGTCACCGATCAGCGGGATCCCTTTGTGCTACCCGCAATCAATGTTGGTGGACAGGCTTCAACGGGCGACTGTTGGCAGCCCAATTTACAACGGCCTTTAGAGCCGCTTGAGCAATTTCCACTGGCAAGCCTTGCCATGAAAGGCAGCTTAACCAAAGGCGCACAGCAACAAGCCTTAATTGCCCGTCCTGATGGCACCATCACTCAAGTCAGTGAAGGTGCGCATTTAGGCGAAAACCGTGGCCGTGTAGTGGCCGTGAATGCAAATCAGATCGCGATTGAAGAAGCCCTGCCGGATGGGTTGGGGTGTTGGCAGCTTCGCACTGTCACCTTGTCGATGGAAGCAACTTTGCCGTAGTTAGGATACCAATATGATAATACGCCCTTACCTTTCCCGCACGTTTACGCCAAGCGTTCGCTCAGTCTGGCTCATACTACTGACACTGATACTAAGCGTTGGCTCGGCGCAGGTTGCCGCAAAGAGTACGCTGACCGATATCGCGGTGAAGCGCCTCGACAATGGTGATGCTAGCGTCTCGCTGACGTTTTCTGACGCCGCGGTAGCGGCTGACTTTCGCCAACCGACGCCTCAGCAAGTCACGTTACGCCTACCGAACGTGCAGCTTAAACCGGCACTGCTGGCGGTCCTCGATACTCGCCGTCGTCAGACGCCCGTGACTGAGATTGAAACCTTTCAGGCACCTGAGCGTGCCCGCATCGTACTGCGTGCTGAGCAGGCTGTGGATTTTGATTATCAGCAGCAAGGAAAAGTATTGACCATCCGCGTGTCTGCGGCCAGAAAAGCGCCTTCCGCGACCGCCTTAGCGCAAAAAGGGGCGGCGATCTCGATTAACTTCCAAGATATTCCGGTCCGTACCGTGTTGCAGCTGATTGCTGAGCAGAATGATTTTAACCTTGTGACCTCGGACTCGGTGCAAGGCAATATCACCATGCGCATTGATGGTGTGCCTTGGCAAGATGTATTGGATGTGATTTTGCGCGTAAAGGGGCTGGATAAACGCCAACGGGGGCAAGTGATGCTCGTTGCCCCTCGCCGAGAGCTCATGGCACAAGAAAAGCAAGCGCTCGAAATGCGTCAGCAAGCGGACGCCTTACTACCACTGAGCTCAGAAGTGCTCACGGTGAACTATGCCAAAGCGAGCGATATCGCCGCACTGATTAAAGGACAAGGCGAAGGGGTCAGTTTACTGTCGCCCAGAGGGGCGGTATCGCTTGATGAGCGAACCAATGCGTTGATCATTAAAGATAATCAAAAGAATTTAGCCCGCATTCGCACCTTGGTTCGTCACTTGGATGTGCCCGTTAAGCAAGTCGAAATTGAGGCACGTATTGTGACGGTCGAGCAAGGTTCAGTGGACGAATTAGGCGTGCGTTGGGGACTGTTGAATCGAAATGGCTCAACCACGGTTGGCCCGTCTGTGGAAGGTAATTTGATGTGGGATAGCAATGTCACCGGGCAAGGACCTGAAAGCTTAAACGATGCGGCGACAGACGGCGCAAATATTGGCGACTTCCTCAGCGTGAACCTGGCCGCTGCTAACCCCTCGGCCTCAAGCATGGCCTTGCAAGTGGCGAAGCTTGGCAATGATCTTCTGCTCGACTTGGAGCTGTCTGCGCTTGAAAGCGAAAGGAAAGCAGAAGTGGTATCGAGCCCCCGACTTATCACCACCAATAAAAAAGCGGCCTATATTGAACAAGGGACTGAGCTACCTTACCTTGAGGCGTCTTCAAGTGGTGCGGTGGCGGTGTCTTTTAAAAAAGCAGTGCTGAGTTTATCGGTGACCCCACAAATCACGCCCAACAATACGCTGGTTTTGGATTTAAAATTAACCCAAGACATGCCCGAAAAAGCCGTGGTGGCCGGGAAAGGCGAAGCGATGTCGATCAGTACCAAGCGCATTAATACCCAAGTGCTGGCGGAAAATGGTGAAACCGTGGTCTTAGGGGGGATCTTTCAGCAAACCATGATCAATAAAGAGACCCAAGTGCCGCTGCTGGGGGATATTCCGTTGGTTGGCAACCTGTTCAAGCACCAATTGAAAGACCATGCAAAACGCGAACTTCTGATCTTTGTGACCCCTAAAATCGTCACAGACTAGGTTAGGTGTTGCCAAAGGGGTCACTGTCCTGAGATAATTTTTAATCTGATCACGAAATATCTGTGAGGAATTGGCGCCTCGGGCTTTTTTCATTAAGCCTGCGGGCGGTGTTGTCTTATTTAACCGCGCGTAAAATTGCTTAAAATGGCTGAAAAACGAAACATCTTTTTGGTAGGCCCTATGGGGGCTGGTAAAAGCACAATTGGTCGTCATCTCGCTCAGCAACTTCATATGGAATTCTATGATTCTGATTCAGTGATTGAAGATCGTACTGGAGCAGACATTGCATGGGTATTTGACGTTGAGGGTGAAGAAGGTTTCCGTAAACGCGAAGAAAACGTGATAAACGACCTCACTGAAGAGCAAGGTATCGTTCTCGCGACTGGCGGTGGCTCGATCATGAGCAAAGAAAGCCGCAACCGTCTCTCTGCTCGTGGTGTTGTGGTGTATTTAGAAACCACCATCGAGAAGCAGCTGGCACGCACCCAACGCGATAAGAAACGACCATTATTACAAACTGACCAACCACGTGAAGTGCTTGAGTCGTTAGCGGAAGAGCGTAATCCTCTTTATCAAGAAATTGCTGATTATGTTGTACGTACTGACGATCAAAGTGCCAAAGTGGTGGCCAATCAAATCATGGCTCTGTTAGAGCAGCAATAACCAAACACAGGACCCGACCATGGAACGGATAGACGTTAACCTAGGGGCACGTAGCTACCCTATCTCGATCGGTGAAGGGCTGTTAGCTGATGCTAGCCTATTTGGGAGCGTCCATTCGCGTCGGGTTGCTGTCATCAGCAACGAGACAGTGATGCCGTTATACGGTGACGCACTGGTCTCAACCTTAAAACAGGCAGGCGCGGCGGATGTCGCTCGCTTGAGCCTACCCGATGGTGAGGCTTACAAGTCTTTAGAGACATTTAACACCATTAACACCTTCCTATTAGAAAACAATTACAACCGTGATGTGGTACTCGTTGCACTGGGTGGCGGTGTGATTGGTGACATCGTTGGCTTTGCCAGCGCCTGTTATCAGCGCGGGGTAGACTTTATCCAAGTGCCCACCACATTACTGGCGCAGGTGGACTCGTCGGTTGGTGGCAAAACCGCCATTAATCATCCACTGGGTAAAAACATGATTGGGGCTTTCTATCAGCCTCAAGCGGTCGTGATTGATACGCAGGTGCTTAGCTCTTTACCGCGTCGTGAATTTGCCGCGGGCATGGCCGAAGTGATTAAGTATGGCATTATTGCCGACGCGCCTTTCTTTGATTGGCTCGATAGCGAAATGGCTGCACTGACAGCGCTCTCGCCGGATGCGCTACGTTATGCGATTCGCCGCTGTTGCCAGATAAAAGCCGATGTGGTCGCACAAGATGAAACCGAGGCGGGTGTCCGTGCACTCTTAAACTTGGGTCATACGTTTGGCCATGCCATTGAGGCAGAAATGGGATACGGCAACTGGCTGCACGGTGAAGCGGTCTCAGCAGGGACGGTGTTGGCGGCTAAAACGGCACAGCAACACGGTCTGATTGAGCCAAAAACTGTGTCACGCATCACTGCCTTGCTGGAAAGTGCTGATCTTCCCATACAGGCACCCAGTGAGATGAACTACGATGCTTTTATTAAGCACATGATGCGTGATAAAAAAGTGCTTTCAGGACAGTTGCGCCTGGTTTTGCCGACAGCGATAGGCCAGGCTCAAGTGGTTGCAGATGTGCCCCATCAGTGTATTGCTGATGTGATTGATGCCGGTTAACCATTGAATGCATGACAGACACTTTTGATACCTTAACCTTGGATCTGGAAAGCCAAACCCAGCTCCTTTCTCGACTGCAATTTATTACCCGCTTTAGTGCCAACTTGATCCAAGTGACTGGGCCTGAGGGGGCGGGTAAAACCTGGCTCAGTGAGCGCTATATGGAGCAGTGGGCAGATGCCCATGTTCATGCATTATTGGCGTGCCACACCGCTCAGAGCGATGCACAGCGCCGCGCTATCTTGCTGCGGCAAATTGTTAAAGATGGGGTGTTTAACGAAGCCGACCCGCTCATTGATAGTCTCACCATGATGCTCGATGGTGGTGGGTGCGATGCCTTATTGGTGATTGATGATGCGCATCGTTTGACCCCCGGTTTGTTGTCAGAGTTGTGGGCCTTGGTACAGCACGCCCAGCACCAAGCCAATTGGCGTATCAACGTGGTGCTTTTCTCGCTACCTGGAAAGTTGAACAAGTGGCTAGGCCAGGTGTCTTACGGGCACGAGCAAAAACCCCTGGAGCTCGAAATCTCTCCCCTCAACGAGGGAGAAGCTGAGATGTTTATTGATGTGCTGGCGGTCACCCAGCGCATCGGTGGCGAGAAAAAGAAACAGTGGTTAGCCAAACTTGCCAATCAAACCGTTTACCCCGGCACCATTATGGGAAAGGACAATCAGGAGACAGGCGCTGTGAGTAAAGATAAGAAAAAGCCCGCTAAAAACAACAAACCCTTCTTAATGCTGCTCCTTGCGGTGGTATTGATGATCGTCGGCGCGGGGGTGATTTGGTGGGTATTTCCAAGCCAGCAAGGTGACGCTGCGTCAGAAGCGGTGCTTCCTGAAGGGCTCAAGAATTTAGATGATTTGCTCAGTGAACAAGAGGAGCAAGCGATCACTGATCCGCAAACCGCGACCCAAACTGGCACACAACCTAGTGCGTCTAACGCGGATGCGGGGAGCGAGACGATGACGTCGCCATCAGCCGATAATGGTGCGGTAACGGAAGATCAGGCGACCCTACCAGAGGATATTAATGGTGAAGGGCTGACTGTTGGGCGCAGTGATGAAGGGCAGCGTGTTGTGGTGCCCGATGATGTGGTCGATGCGATTATTGACGAACAAGATGCTGGAGGAGACGGCACTGACGCCGTTGATGAGCCATTAGCCAGCGAAATCAGTGAGGCGGTGCCTGCGCCTGCGGCACCACAAACCGCTGCGGATGACGTCGCGAACGCGGGTCAAACAACCGATGAGGGCGCAACGGCATCGGCTACAAATGCCGATTCAGGCAATCGCAGCCAAGACACTCTTAGCCAAAATGAGAGTGGGCGAAATGGGTTGCCTTTAGCGCCACAAGCTTTGCTCAATATCCCTGCCCAGCGTTATGCCCTGCAATTGGCCGCCCTGCAATCTCGGCAAGATGCGGTTGCCTTGATTGAGGATTATCAATTAGCTGATCGCGTGCAGGTGTACCAAACGCAGCGCAATAATGCGACTTGGTATATGGTGCTATTGGGTGACTATGCCAGTGTAACTGAGGCTCGTCGTGCTGAACTAAACTTGGCGGATAATGTCCGTGCACTGCAGCCTTTTGTGAAATCATTCAGTCAGATCCATCGCGAAATTAACCGAGCAAATGGCCAGTAAAATCCGCTGATTGATGAAGCAAAATAGGGTACAATCCGCCCCTTTTCAGACCGCAGAGATAGACTAGGGGCAATGAGAAAGCATCGCGCGTTTCTAAAGTGGGCGGGAGGTAAGTACTCACTGGTCGATGACATTCGTCGTCATCTTCCTGAGGGGAACACGCTGATAGAGCCCTTTGTTGGCGCCGGATCGGTGTTTCTCAATACCGATTATGACCACTATATCTTGGCGGACATCAATCCCGATCTGATCAACTTATACAACATTATCAAGCAAACCCCGATGCGGTTTGTGGCTGATGCGCGCGCGTTTTTTTGCCAAGAGTACAACCAAAAAGAGCGTTATTTGGATGTGCGTCGTGAGTTTAATCTCACCACGGATCCCTACTTACGCTCGTTGTTTTTCCTCTATATGAATCGTCACGGCTTCAATGGCTTGTGTCGTTACAATAAAAAGGGTGGCTTTAATGTGCCCTTTGGCTCCTACAAAAAACCTTACTTTCCGGAAAAAGAGCTCGCGGTTTTTGCCGAAAAAGCGCAACGGGCAGAGTTTGTTTGTGAAGGGTATGCGGAAAGCTTTGCCCGCGCCAAGTTAGGCGACGTGATTTACTGTGATCCGCCCTATGCGCCGCTTACCGCCACGGCGAACTTTACCACCTATGCTACCAATGGCTTTACGCTGGACGATCAAGCCTTACTGGCCGAACACGCTGAACAGGCCTCTGTCAGCCAAGGGATCCCGGTTCTTATCTCCAACCATGATACGCCTTACACGCGTCGGCTATACCGTGGCGCGTCGTTTAACGTGGTGAAAGTCAAGCGTACCATTAGCCGTAATGGACAAGGCCGGAATAAAGTGGACGAGCTACTGGCACTGTTCGACCCGCCATCGCCTACTCTGTGATGCTTCTCATCCGTCTTGGGCCATTAGGTCAACACACTGACTAACGCCAGCAAGGCAGCGACAAAGATCCCAATCATCACCACACCGGTGATGATATACGCCGCCGGCGAATCATGGCCAAAATCTCGTTCGCGATTTTGTTGCGATTGGACGCCAAACAATGCCGCGATGACGCTCTTCATAACGTCAGTGAGTCTAGGTTTGCTGTCCATGATGCCTCCTTTTTTGGCGCCTCTGTTTACTCTAGTCAAGCCACGATAACTTGTCAGTGTTAGCGAGGAGAAAACCGTGAACGGGTAAGACTTCGTGGCCAAAATCGGGTAGAATTGCGGCAACTTTTTGGTAACTGAGGCGACCGTGCTATGAAGGATTTTTTGATCGCGCCATCGATTTTATCTGCTGATTTTGCGCGACTGGGTGAAGAAGTGGACAAGGTGCTCGCCGCGGGGGCGGACGTGGTCCATTTTGATGTGATGGATAATCATTATGTCCCCAATCTCACCTTTGGTGCCCCGGTTTGTCAGGCGTTACGTGACTATGGCATTACCGCCCCCATTGATGTCCACTTGATGGTTAAACCCGTCGACAGGATTATTCCTGATTTTGCCAAAGCGGGCGCCAGCATGGTCACCTTTCATGCAGAAGCCAGTGAGCACATCGATCGTACCTTGCAGTTGATTAAAGAGCATGACATGCAAGCGGGCTTAGTCTTTAACCCGGGCACGCCGTTGCATTATCTCGATTACGTGATGGATAAGCTGGATATGATCTTGCTGATGTCGGTCAACCCAGGCTTTGGGGGGCAGTCGTTCATTCCCACCACGCTTGATAAACTCCGAGCCGTTCGACAGCGTATTGATGCCAGCGGTCGAGACATCCGTCTCGAAATCGATGGTGGCGTAAAAGCGAACAACATTGCTGAGGTTGCTGAGGCAGGCGCAGATATGTTTGTGGCGGGCTCCGCCATTTTTGGTCAGCCAGATTACAAGGCCGCCATTGATGAAATGCGTGCCGAACTGGCAAAAGTAGAAAGGTAGTTGAAGTAGTATGAGCCTGCGTTATATTGCATTTGATTTAGACGGCACCTTAGTCGATAGCGTGCCAGATTTGACCCAAGCGCTGCAGATGATGTTAGCTGATTTGGACAGACCCACAGTGAGCGTTGCGGAGGTCACCGGCTGGATTGGTAATGGTGCCGATATCATGATTCGTCGTGCATTATCGCGTGCGCATAATCACGATCCCGATTTAGACCCAGCCTTGGTGGCGCAAGCCAGAGAGCGCTTCAATTTCCATTATGAAAACAATGGGCATGAAAAGACGGTGCTGTACCCTGGGGTGAAAGACACCTTGAATCACTTACACCAGCAAGGCTATCAACTGGGGGTCGTCACCAATAAGCCCTACGCCTTTGTGCCGGCCATTTTAGCTGATTTAGGCCTGGCCGAATTATTTACCGATGTGATCGGTGGCGATAGTTTGTCGACCAGCAAGCCCGATCCTGAAGGCCTACACCTGCTGCGCGACAAGCACGGATTAACCAATGCCCAGATGTTGATGGTCGGTGATTCAAAAAATGATATTTTGGCGGCCCAGAATGCCGGATTCGCCTCCGTCGGCCTGACCTATGGCTACAACTATGGTGAGCCCATCAGTGATAGCCGACCTACCTATATCTTGGACAACTTTAGTGAGTTAGTTTCTGTGGTTGCCAACCACCCCGTATAACGCGTTTAATAAGTCAATAAGACCGCCCCCACGGGCAATATGTAAAGGAATCAAATCATCATGAGTCAACCTTCAAAACCCATTGTATTGAGTGGTGTGCAACCCTCTGGCGAGCTGAGTATTGGTAACTATCTGGGCGCGTTGCGTCAGTGGGAACAGATGCAAGATGATTATGACTGCCAATATTGCGTGGTGGATTTACATGCGATCACCGTCCACCAGGATGCTGACGCGTTACGCGAAGCCACGCTTGATGCCTTAGCGCTTTGCTTGGCGGTGGGGGTGAGCCCAGAAAAAAGTAACCTATTTGTGCAGTCACACGTGCCTGAACACGCGCAACTGAGTTGGGTACTTAACTGTTACACCCAAATGGGTGAGTTAAACCGGATGACCCAGTT
The DNA here is from genome assembly GCF_001996015.1 of Salinivibrio sp. ML198. NCBI lineage: Bacteria > Pseudomonadati > Pseudomonadota > Gammaproteobacteria > Vibrionales > Vibrionaceae > Salinivibrio > Salinivibrio sp. ML198. The sequence goes on along the minus strand of NZ_MUEZ01000007.1, from coordinate 26,376 downwards.
CAAAGACAAGTCGCAGCGTCATGCTGAGAACATTAATGCGGGGCTGTTTGGCTATCCGGTGTTAATGGCGGCAGATATCTTGTTGTATCAAACTAACCAGGTGCCCGTTGGTCATGACCAAAAGCAACACCTGGAGTTGGCGCGCGATGTGGCGACCCGCTTTAACAACCGTTATGGCGATGTATTTGTGCTCCCAGAGCCCTACACGCCTGATGTCAATGCGCGGGTCATGAGCCTACAAGATCCGACCAAAAAAATGTCTAAATCGGACGATAATCGCAACAATGTGATTGGTTTGCTGGAAGACCCTAAAGTGATCGCGAAAAAGATTAAACGTGCGGTGACTGACTCCGAAGAGCCACCACGGGTGCGTTTCGATATTGCGCAAAAGCCAGGGGTGTCTAATCTGCTTGGACTATTGTCGGGCGCCACGGGTGAGTCGATTGACGCGCTCGAGCAAGCCTACGAGGGCAAGATGTACGGGCATTTGAAAAAGGATACGGCCGATGCGGTGGTCGCTATGCTTGAGCCGTTGCAAGCGCGTTATCACGAGTATCGTGCCGATCGCGCATTGCTTGATAGCGTGATGCAAAAAGGGGCAGCCCATGCCTCGGCGCGCGCGCAAGAGACACTGCGCAAAGTCTATGACGCGGTTGGCTTTGTTCCACGCGTGTAGCGGGTCACTAAAAGATGATAAAAGCAGCGGGTGAAAGCTCGCTGCTTTTTTTTAACATAACTGAACCAGCTTCTCACTTCTAATTACTTCATCAATAATCGCTGATTCCGGTGCGATTCATATCACGTCATATCCTGTATCTATCATGAATAATACACTCGATTTTCGAGTAAACACTCAATTACGTGAAGGAACAGGTATGAAAAAGCCAATGATGTGGTCACCGCTTGCGCTGGTAATGGCGGGGATTGCACTGCCCGCGGCGGCAAAAGCGCCACTTACCGAGAGCTACCAATGTGGGGTGACCACCCCGACCCCCATTTATGCCATTCAAGGCGATGGGGCGCGGAGCCCGCTTGTCCCGGATGGCAAATATAGCTCAGACAAAACTTATGCCGTGCAAGGGGTGGTGACGGCGGTCACTCAGGGATTGTATAAAGGGGTCTGGATTCAAGATCCGCAAGGTGATGGCAACCCTGCCACGTCTGACGGGTTGTTTGTCTATTTGCGTGACGCGCAACACTTAGCGTTGGCGCCCGGCGATACCCTTTGTGCCAGCGGTAAAATTAAAGAGTACTACGGGCATACCCAGTTAGGCGTCACGGATGGACAGGTGGCAAAAGGGCCTTACCAAGGTGATGTGCTACCCACTGCCATCCGTGTGGGGGCAGAGGAAACCCTTGATCAGGCACTGGAGCGCTATGAAGGCATGAAGGTGACCATGGACGCTGACAGTGAATTAGTGATCACCCGTAACTTTGGTTTTGACTACGATGCGTTCCGTAACAACATGGTGTTATCACATCAGGCACCTTTGTATAAACCGACACAATTGTATCCAGCATTAACACCAGGCGCTGAGGCGTTGGCAGAGAAAAATGCCCAAAACCAGCTTTATATTGAAACCGACCAGAAAGCGAAAGATGGCGAGATCCCGTACTTCCCTGGCCTTGATGCTGAGCAAGGCTATTTGCGGATTGGCGATCGCATCGAACGGTTGAGTGGTGTGCTGGGCTATAGCTACAGCCAGTATCGTCTGGTGGCGACTAACACGATCACCGCTGGGGATATTGTGCATCGCAATGACCGTCAACCGGCGCCTAAGACGGTACCAGGCACAGATATTAAGGTCGCGAGCTTTAATGTGCTTAACTACTTTACTAGCGCCAGTGCGGTCGGTGGCCCACTCAATGTGACCTGTGAAGATCAAGCCGACGCGGATGCGAGCCGTGGCTGTAACCGTGGCGCAAAAACCGCGGCTGAGTTTGAACTGCAACGCTCGAAAATCGTTAACGCATTGACGGCAATGGATGCTGATATCGTTGGGTTGATGGAGATTGAAAACAACGGCTTTGCAGCGGGTAGTGCCATTGATGATCTAGTGACTCAACTCAACGCCCAGTTTGCTGACCCCCGTGATCACTACCAATTTGTTGAACCGAGTGAGGCGGAGAAAAATCAAGGCGCTTACTTTGGCTCTGATGCCATCATGGTAGGCATGATTTATCGTCCTGCGACAGTGGCATTAGCAGGCAATGCCCAGGCTATCCCAATGCCCGAGCAGCATATCAGTGGCGAAAGCCCAGACGGAGAAACCAAGGCACTCGACAAATACCAGCGTGATAGCTTGATCCAACGCTTTATGATTAATGATCAGCCTCTTAGTGTGGTGGTGAATCACTTCAAATCAAAAGGCTCGGGCTGTTATGAAGATTGGGTTGCCGGCGAGTTTGATAGTGAAACGGCTGACCTGCAGGGCCGTTGTAATGAGTTCCGCGTCTCGGCGGCGGTGGCATTACGTGACCGATTAAACACCGTAGAGGGTGATGTCCTGATCTTAGGTGACTTGAATGCGTACGCGCAAGAAGATCCTGTTCGTGTGCTGACGGACTATCAGCGTCGCGAGGGTCAGCGTGATATTCTCACCGCTGCGGGCACGGAAATTCGTGGTGTGCCTATGCATGCGACCGGCCAACCCGTGGAAGAAGGATTGGGGTATACCAATTTGGCCACCGACTGGTTAGGGGACAAAGCCTATTCGTATTCGTTCTCTGGAGAGCTGGGTGCGTTAGATCATGCTTTGGCCAATGCCAGCTTGGCAAGCAAAGTGGTTGGCGTAGAAGAGTGGCACATTAACTCGGTAGAAAGTACGCTGTTTGAATATAGCCGCCAGTATACGGGTGATTTGGTGAAATCGAACAATGCGTTCTCATCCTCCGACCACGACCCTGTCTTGATCTCGCTTGACTACCCAGAGCCTGTGGTGCCGGTTTCTGTGACCGTGAACAATCGCAGCATTTTACCGATTGTGCCGCTGCTTAACGGACAGAAAAGCCCGGTTCATGCGTGGATGAAATGGCGCGCGACGCGCACGTTCAACCAAGCCAGCCCTTTGGTGCAATCCTTGGCGTTAAGCGCAGATGATCGTATTGCGGTTGCGGTGAAAGCCTTGGGGTTGTTCCCTGTATACTGTGGCAGTGCCCCCGCTGATACACCGATGACAGTGACATACACTGGCTTTCGCTGTCAGTTAAATCGTTAACCAATAAGCGTCGTCCCTAGCTCACGCTAGGATGACGCCCTATAAGCACTGTGTTAGCATCATGCCGGTTTTCAATCGCATGGCCGCGCACAGTGCTTCTTATCATCGATAACTACGACTCGTTTACCTACAACCTGTATCAATACTTTTGTGAATTGGGCGTATCTGTTTGCGTCAAACGCAATGATGCGATTAGCTTGGCGGAGATAGAGGCGATGGCACCCACACATATCGTGGTCTCGCCAGGCCCGTGTACCCCAGATGAGGCTGGGATCTCGCTGGCGGTGATTGAGCACTTTGCGGGAAAGATCCCCTTGTTAGGTGTCTGTCTGGGCTACCAAGCCCTAGCGCAAGTATTTGGTGCTAAGGTGATACGCGCGAGGGCAGTGATGCATGGTAAAACCTCGCCCGTTGATCACGAAGGACAAGGTGTCTTTGCGCATTTGCCAAGCCCGCTTACCGTCACGCGATATCACTCCTTAGTGGTGGATCCACACAGCTTACCTGCTTGTTTGATGGTAACAGCGACCACCACGGAGGCGGATGGACGTGAGATCATCATGGGGTTAAAACACCGAGAGCTCGCGGTGGAAGGGGTCCAATTTCATCCAGAAAGCATCCTCACCCAAGAGGGACATGCGTTACTGGCTAACTTTCTCCAGCAATAAAGCCGACAGGATAAAGGCGCGACAGTTTTAAGCGCCATTACCTCGGGGCATCCCAGTCGCGCCCGCTATTACACACTCTTGCACAAAATGGCGATCTTTATCACTAATTTTACATTTCGCGATTTTTGACTGCCTTATCAATGGCTGCAACCTTATGCAACCTGGGTGTTGTCTCCCTTCAGTCTTGCCTATTTGGCATCATAGCCTTGCTCGCTCTGCGCTTCTCTCTGCTCACAGTTTATGCATAACTATCTCTGTAAACTGCATGAGATCGGTTACCCTGCTGAAAACAAAACATAATCTGCTATTGCCGCGGTTAAAATAATGTAAATACTATGCGTCATAGATAAAACACAGAAGGATTGAGTGATGACAATGGAGCACAAAGTAGAACGTAAACTCTTCGATGAAGTCATGGTGCCATGTTACAACCCAATGCCGATGATCCCAGATCATGGTAAAGGGTCGCGCATCTGGGATCAGGAAGGTCGAGAGTATATCGATTTTGCCGGTGGTATCGCGGTGAGCTGTTTAGGCCATTGTCATCCGGTAATGGTGGATGCACTGACCGAACAAGCACAGAAGCTGTGGCACCTGAGTAATGTGATGACCAATGCCCCTGCGTTGCGCCTTGCTAAACGCCTCACCGAGCTTTCCTTTGCCGACCGCGTGTTTTACGCGAACTCAGGCGCCGAGGCGAACGAAGCCGCACTGAAACTGGCGCGTCGCTGGGCAAAAGAAGAGCACGGCGAGCACAAAAGTGAAATCATCGCGTTCACCAAAGGTTTCCACGGTCGTACCTTCTTTACCGTCACGGTAGGGGGACAGCCCGCTTATTCCGATGGCTTTGGCCCCAAGCCTGGCGATGTGACCCACCTTCCCTACAACGACATCGCCGCATTGGCTGACCATATCTCCGATCGCACCTGTGCGGTGATGATGGAGCCATTGCAAGGTGAGGGCGGCATCGTGCCACCGGAGGCAGGCTTTTTGCAGGCCGTGCGCGAGCTGTGTGATAAGCACAATGCGTTGTTGATTTTCGACGAAGTCCAAACCGGCAATGGCCGTACTGGCACCTTCTATGCCTATCAAGAATCAGGGGTCGAGCCGGACATTCTGGCGACCGCCAAATCATTAGGTGGCGGGATCCCCATTGGTGCCATGCTTACCACCGAACGTCTCGCGGCACATATGAAACCTGGCGTTCACGGCTCTACCTATGGCGGCAACCCACTGGCATGTGCCGTGGCAGAAGCGGTGGTCAATGAAGTGACCAAACCTGAAGTCTTAGACGGTGTGATTGAGCGAGAGCAATGGTTACGTGACGGTTTAGAAGCGATTAACGATAAGTACGGTATCTTCAGTGAAGTCCGTGGCAAAGGCCTGCTACTCGGTGCGGCACTGAACCAAGACTGGGAAGGCCGTGCCCGCGATATTTTGGTTGCCGCGGGTGAAGAAGGCCTGTTGGTATTAGTCGCCGGCCCAAATGTGGTGCGTTTTACCCCCTCATTGGTGATTACCAAAGCTGATATTGAAGAAGGGATGGCACGCCTAGAGCGCGCGATTGCGAAGGTCGTTGCAGGATAAGCGACCTCATACACTCGGAGGGATTTGAGATGTTAGTTATTCGGCCTATCCGTGCATCAGATTTTGATGCACTGATGTTGTGTGCGGAAGCGTCCGGCCATGGGTTTACCTCGTTGCCGGTGGATGCCGATTTGCTACAAGGGCGAATTGATAATTCGCTAGAAAGTTTTGCCAAAAAGGTAACAGAGCCTGGCCCGGAAGGGTACTTGATGGTCGCTGAAGATGTAGAAACGGGTGAGATTGCTGGGACAACAGGCATCGAGGCCGCGATTGGCCTCGACAACCCATTTTACAGTTACCATCTGACGAAGGTGGTGCACTCGTCGCGCAAACTGAATGTGCATAACATCGTGGAAGTGCTGACGTTTGGCAACAACTACACCGGCACGACAGAGATCTGCACCTTGTTTATGCGCCCTGAGTTTCGTGGCGGCCTAAACGGCAAGCTCTTGTCCAAGTGTCGGTTTTTGATGTTGGCACAATTTCCAGAGCGTTTCGCAGACGTGGTCTTTGCTGAGATGCGTGGTGTGTCTGACGACGAGGGGAACTCGCCGTTTTGGCAATGGTTGAAGGATAACTTCTTTAACATTGACTTCACGTTGGCTGACTACCTCACCGGGATTGGGGCGAAAGGCTTCATTGCTGACCTGATGCCAAAACTGCCGATTTACGTGAGCCTGCTTAGTGAGGAGGCGCGAGCGGTGATCGGGCAAGTGCACCCAAATACCCGCCCAGCGTTGCGCTTGTTGGAAAAAGAAGGCTTTTCGTGCCGTGGTTATGTCGACATCTTTGATGCCGGCCCCACGGTGGAATGCTTACGTCACAATATCGAATCCGTGCGTCATTCTTTTAACGCCTCGGCAAGCGTAAGAGAGCACAGCAGCGCGCAGGACTATTTGATATCGAACACGGACTTTGCCGGTTTCCGCGCCACGGCGGCGAAAGCGGCGGTGGATCATGAAACCAATCAGGTGGTGATCAGCCCCGCGGTAGCAGATGCATTGAATGTAAAAGAAGGCGATCAGCTGCGTTTGATTGCCATGGAGGGATAAGATGACAAAGCAATCAGCAGGCCATCTGATTAACGGTGAATGGGTGAAAGGCGAGGGCGAGGTGATGACCTCGCAAAATCCCTTTGATAGTCAGTGTATTTGGCAAGGTGAAGAAGCGACGCGCCCCCAGGTTGAACAAGCGGTTAGCGCCGCACGTGAAGCCTTTCTTCGTTGGCGTAATACTGAATTTGCCGAGCGCCAAGCGCTGGTTGAGCGCTTTGCCGAGATAGTGAAAGCGAATACGGATGATTTAGCGCGCACCATTGCGGAAGAGACGGGCAAACCATTCTGGGAAACCAAAACCGAAGTCGGTGCCATGGTCGGAAAAGTGGCGATCTCATTACGCGCTTACCACGAGAGAACGGGCTCACGCGAGAAGGACGTCAATGGCACGCAAGCGGTGTTGCGCCACCGCCCGTTAGGTGTGATGGCGGTCTTTGGTCCTTACAACTTCCCGGGTCATCTGCCCAATGGTCACATTGTTCCCGCGTTACTGGCCGGTAACAGTGTGGTATTCAAGCCGTCAGAGTTGACGCCGAAAGTGGCGGAGAAAACACTGGCGTATTGGCTAGAGGCGGGGCTGCCACATGGCCTTATCAATTTGGTGCAAGGTGGCCGTAATACCGGTGAGGCACTCGCGCAAGCGCGCGGCATCGACGGACTGCTATTTACCGGTAGCGCCAATACTGGCCATATTCTCCACCGCCAGTTTGCCGGTCAGCCTGATAAGATGCTCGCACTTGAAATGGGGGGAAATAACCCCTTGGTGGTCAGTGATCAGTTTGGTGATTTAGAGGCCACCGTGTATACCATCATTCAGTCAGCGTATCTTAGCGCCGGCCAACGCTGTACCTGTGCGCGCCGCTTGCTGTTGCCTGAGGGGGAAGTGGGTGACAAGATCTTGACTCGCCTAGCTCAATGGACAAAAACCGTGCGTGTAGGCGGTCAGTTTGATGATCCGGCTCCGTTTATGGGCGCACAGATCTCAGTGGCGGCAGCGGAAGGCATCCTGGCGACACAACAAAAGCTTGTTGATCTGGGCGCGAAGCCAGTGATTGAGTGTGAACATCAGCATGATGCGGTGATCTCGCCAGGGATCTTGGATGTCAGTGGTATCCAAGACTTACCGGATGAAGAGTATTTTGGCCCGTTGTTGCAAGTGCAGCGTTACCAGGATATGGCCGATGCGGTCACCAAAGCCAATGACACCCGTTATGGATTGTCTGCCGGGCTTATCAGTGAAGACGATGGTGAATGGCAGTATTTCCTTGACCATATTCGTGCAGGGATTGTTAACCGCAATCGTCAACTGACCGGAGCCAGTGGCGATGCGCCATTTGGTGGGCCAGGTGCTTCGGGGAACTTACGCCCTAGCGCGTATTACGCGGCAGATTATTGTGCTTATCCCATGGCATCCATGGAGGGCGAGCAGGTGATGCTTCCCGAGACGTTCGCCCCCGGTATACCGACTCAACAGGACTAAGGAGAGCAACATGGACAGTGGCCAAGCGTTATTCGACAAACTGTGGCAGGACTACATCAACCGCCTGTGCCCTTCGGCACATAAGGTGCATGCCTTATTAGAGGAAGGGCAACCTTTGATCAATGACCATATTGCCTTACGGACATTTGGTTTGCCTAAGGTTGGACTAAAGGTACTCGCGCGTCCATTTCTCGCCTTGGGGTATCAGCAAAAAGGTGACTATACCTTTGAAGCGAAAAAGCTCAAGGCTTGCCATTTTGAGCACCCCGATCCCTTGATGCCGAAAGTCTTTATCAGTGAGTTGATGGTCGAGCAATGCTCGCCCGCGCTTCAGGCGATTGTTGAGAAGCTGGTGGCACAAGTTGATGCGTCGTCACTTACAGGCAGCGATTTTCTCCATCAGGGCCGCCTATGGGATATTGATTGGGCAACCTATCAAACGCTTGCCGAAGAGAGTGAATATGCGTCTTGGGTGGCGGCACACGGTTATGGTGCGAACCATTTTACCGTGAGTGTGAATCAGCTGAATGCGCATGATGATTGCCTCTCGGTGAACAACCGATTGCGTGATAATGGCTTTGCGATTAACGAGTCAGGTGGGGAAGTCAAAGGGGATGCATCTGTGTATCTGGAGCAATCCTCCACCATGGCTGACCGCGTGCCCGTTACTTTCTCCGATTGCACGCAAACCATCCCGGGTGGCTTTTACGAGTTTGCTAAGCGGTATGTGTTGCCCAATGGTGAACTCTACCAAGGTTTTGTGGCTGCTTCGGCAGACAAAATCTTTGAAAGCACCCATTAGTGCGTCACACATTGCTTATCGACATCATGGGAAAAGGGAGCGTGTGATACGCTCCCTTTTTTATCGTCTATTGAGCCTCGATGTCGAGCCAAAACGTGTCTGGAATCGCTTGTGTTTCGTTGCTTAAATGCGGGTTGTCGACTCGGATGACAGTACGCTCACCAATGTTCGCCTTTTCAAAGGTTTCCTTAACTAAAGGCGCATTATTGAAAAACTCGATAAATGATCCGTCTTGATACGCCGCTTCAAAAGCGCCATTTAACATCTCGGCGACGTCAGCATGTTGCGGAGACACAAACAGGAACATTGGGAAGCGATAGATCAGCATCAGGTGTGGGTCAACTAACAGGTTACCGTATTGCGGCCGCTCGGCTAATTCACTAAAAGGCTCAATCAAGGCACGAGGGAAGAGATCGGCCCGGCCCGTATCAACCACTTTGAAAATGTTTTCAAAGCTCGATATTTCACGTACGCGAAATCCCGCTGAGTTAAGCACCTTGACGTCGGCCCAACCTTGTCCCTGAATCATAGTAAGAGACTGCAAGTCACTCGCGCTACTTATCTGAGCAAGTTGGGGCTCGGTGGCTTGGTTGGTAATAAACAGGCGGTGGCCGAGTAAGCCACGAAACACGGGATAGCGAACGGGGATCAATTCAGCTTCCAGTGTACGGTCGGCACCAAGCCAGTCGACGGTGAGCTTGCCTTGCTTGAGCATTTCCACCTTACGAGATTGAGAGCCAATTTGGCCGTCAAAGGCTTGTAAGGTAACAGATTCTCCCGACTTTTCGGCAAGAAACTCGATGAGCTCAATGGCATAGAGATCAAGCGCCGAGCCGGCGCGTGGCTCGGGGTGGACAATCGTCGTATTGGACGCAGCATGGACTGAAAACACAGAGAGCGCGAAGGCGGTGAGGGTAATCATGAGTTTTTTCATAAACGACACCTTGTTAATTTTATGTTAACCATGTCGTTTTGAGTGTAGAAGCAATCCGCGTGCTTGCCAGATAATGGAGATAAAAAAACCGACGCCAGGGCGTCGGTTGGTGATACAGAGAGCGGCGCGATTAGCGTGTGCCGTATACCACGATGGTTTTACCGTGTGCGGAAATGAGGTTTTGCTCTTCCAGCATTTTAAGGATACGTCCCACTGTTTCGCGTGAGCAGCCAACGATTTGGCCAATTTCCTGACGGGTGATCTTAATCTGCATACCATCAGGATGCGTCATGGCATCAGGCTGCTTCGCCAAGTTCAATAGGGTTTGCGCAATGCGCCCTGTGACGTCCAGGAAGGCAAGATCCCCCACCTTTTGGCTCGTTACCTGCAAGCGGCGCGCCATTTGTGAGGACAAGCGCATCAAGATATCAGGATTCACTTGGATAAGCTGGCGGAACTTTTTGAATGAAATTTCTGCCACTTCACACGGTGATTTGGCGCGTACCCAAGCAGTGCGCTCTTGGTCTTCTTCGAAAAGCCCGAGCTCACCGATGAAGTCACCTTGGTTAAGGTAAGACAGGATCATTTCCTTGCCTTCTTCATCTTTGATCAGTACGGCCACAGACCCTTTCACGATGTAATACAAGGTCTCCGCCTTTTCACCAGCATGGATAAGCGTGCTTTTCGACGGATACTTATGAATATGACAATGTGAAAGGAACCACTCGAGTGTAGGGTCTGTTTGAGGTTTTCCTGGAACCATATAACTTATTTCCTCTGCATGTGTTGCCCGGCAACAACGTCCTATCTTTGTCTGAGGGGTAACCCATCAGATCATTGCACAGAATACGAAGTCTGAACGCGGGCTACAAGCTCACTGTATGTTAACAAGAGTGTATCTTTTTTTGTTGGTGATTTCTTGATTTTGATCTAGGCCAACCGCCTAAAAAACTGGCAAAAACGTGGCTAAGATCACGGCTTGAGAAGTAATACATCATGAATGCGCTACGCCTCAGCCAATCTTGCCTTTTTCTATCAATTGCTGGATCAATGGACGTATGATCAATTCCATTGCAAAGCCCATTTTTCCTCCCGGCACCACTAAGGTGTTATGGCGCGACATAAACGACCCGGTGATCATTTGCAACAGATAAGGGAAGTCGACGTTTTTCATGCCACGAAAGCGGATCACCACAAAGCTTTCATCCAAAGACGGAATCCCTTTGGCATTTAATGGGTTTGAGGTATCTACCGTGGGAACGCGCTGAAAGTTGATATGGGTGCGAGAAAACTGCGGGGTGATATAGTGCAGATAATCATCCATTGAGCGCACAATCGAGTCGGTCACCGCTTCACGAGAATGGCCTCTATCGCGCGTATCACGGACAAATTTTTGAATCCACTCTAAGTTGACGATGGGGACCATACCAATCAAGAGATCGACGTGCTGCGCAACGTTGACGTCACCGTCGACCACGCCGCCGTGCAACCCTTCGTAAAACAATACATTGGTATTGTCGGCCAAGTCTTGCCATGGCGTGAAGGTACCAGGCATTTGGTTATAGGGCACCGCTTCATCAAAGGTATGTAAGTAGCGGCGGTACTTCCCGGTGCCTTGGTCACCATACTCACGAAAAAACTGTTCCAGCCGAGGGAAGTCGTTGGCGGTGGGGCCAAAATAGCTGATATGTTTACCTTGCTCACGCGCTTTACGGATCTCGACGTCCATTTCGGGACGGGTAAAGCGATGAAAGCTGTCCCCTTCTAGCCAGGCCGCTTTGATGTTCATCATTTGGAACATCTTTCGGAAGGCTTCCGAGGTGGTGGTGGTGCCGGCCCCTGACGAGCCGGTGACCGCAATAATTGGATGTTTAGCCGACATGACGCGCCCTGTCATTCAGTCTGAATTTGTATCGCGATACGGCGAGTACTGCGATGCTAGGATCCGAGTGCTGCTTTACGACGAATATCCACTGTCTCGTGCAACTCAGAATACACAATCACGGCTTCTCCGGATTGCAGTTGTTGGCGAACGTCCTCCACTTTTTGTGCAAAGCTGACTTCTTGCTCACCATAATCGGTTCCTTCCCGTAACACAAAATGCTCAATTAAACCTGTGAGTGTCTCGTCGGGAATCGATTGCCATGGAACCATCATACTACATCACCTTTTATCGATCTCAGGATGGCATGCTAGGGTGCCTGATGTGAATGTTGTGAATTGGCTCGCATTTTACCCGATCATTCCGCGTAATGCAGTGGTTCTCTACGCTTTCTTGATCGTGCGCGTGTCACTCACACGATCCGAATGAGGTGATGGTACGGGTAGATAAGTGGCAAGCCAGTGGGGGACGGCGTGCTCAAGCCAAAACTGTGGCTGTCGCCAACTACCGGCGACAAAGCCAACATGGCCGCCATGTTCAGTGAGTTGGTAATCAATGTTTGCGGGTAACGGGGACGTAGGGATCACCGCGTCGGTCATAAAAGGATCGTCTTTGGCATGAATAATCGCCAGTGGGGCCTTGATGGTGTCGAGCACCGATAAACCACTGCAGGCGCGATAATAGTGGAGGGCATCGTCAAAGCCATGAAGCGGAGCGGTGACGGTTTGGTCGAACTCGAACAGAGTGTTTATCGCCGGGCGCTCCCCCGCGTGCCATCGGCCTACTTGCTGATGCCGTGTGAGCTTTTCCGCTAGGGTTTGTCGCATCGAGCGCAATAAATAGGCTTGATAAATACGGGAAAAGCCTTGCTGGATACGCATCGAGCAGGCGGCAAGGTCAAGTGGCGGCGACACGGCGCAGCCACAGGTCACGATGGGATCATCGTGATAGTCGGCCAGGTAACGCACCAGCATGTTTCCCCCCAAAGAGACCCCGACTGCGCCAATTTGACTCTCTGGATAGGTTTGACGCAAATGGGTTAAGAAGGCGCGTGCGTCCTGGGTTTCTCCCGAGTGATAGGTCCGCGCGGCACGATTGAGGCGGCCACTGCAGCTGCGAAAGTGCATCACCACGCCGCACCAACCTTGGCGTTGGAAGGCCGCGAGCAAGCCGTTGGCATACGGGCTGTCAAAACTGCCTGCTAAGCCATGGAATAAAACAACAATCGGCTGTCCAGGTTGCGGCTGATGCGTCCACGCCAGATCAACAAAATCGCCATCGGGCAGGTCAAATTGCTGCCAGCGAGGGGTGAAAAGCGGGGCACGACGCAGAAAGCGAGGCAACAAGGTTTGCAGGTGCGCATTCCGCGCGCTGGGAATGGGTTTAAACGGTGTCATCATGGTTGCTTCCCTGTTCCTCGGCGGGTGTCACCTTCAGTGATGTGTATAGGTTGCGTGCTGATGGTGACAACTGACGGCAATAGTAGGCGAGAGGAGAGGCGCTGTCCGTGAGCCAGGTTTGACGATTCAGGGCATCGACTAAATCTTGCTGTTGGAATTTTTCTAAGCTGAGCTCGAAGTTAAGCATTTTTTTATATTGCCCACTCCCGACACGCGGCTTGATGTCACGCCGTAAATGACGGTAAGCAATCAGTAAGTGCTCAGAGCGGCTCAATGCGTGCTTCAGTTGTGTGAGGCTCTCGGGCGCAAGACCATAGCCGTGCTGTTCAATCCAGGCGAGTAATAAGGCAAGGTTGACGTTGCCTTGATGCTCGTCTTGGAGCCTGAGGCAAGCTTGCTTCACCTCTGGCTTGCCATAATGATGTAAACAAAACTGCCATAGGTCGGCGGGGTTCGCCATCCCAGGGGTTAGTGTTGATTGAATGTCGCCTCCAGGGCTTCCAGCTCTTCTTGTCGCTCCATCCATTCTTGTTCCACCTCTTCGAGCGTCGATTTGGCATCCGCTTGACGTTGCAATTGCGCCGTGAGTTGCGCCTTATTATCAGTGTGATAAATGTCAGGGTCCGCCAACTGATTTTCTGCGTCAGTGATAATGGCAGAGAGTTGCTCTATCTGTGTGTCGAGATTGTCAATTTTTTTCCGCAAAGGCGCGGTTTGCTTGCGTAACTCGGCATCGCGGCGTTTTTGCGCTTTGCGATCCATCTGTGTTTGTTGCGGCGCTGTTTTCTCCGCGGCCGCTTGTTTTTTGGTCTCGGCGCGATCGGCGCGCTGTTGATCGGTCAGCCAGCGATGATAATCGCTCAAGTCTCCATCAAAGGGTAGCACTGCGCCATTGTCGACCAAGTACAAATCATCGGTGGTGGCGCGCAGCAAAAAGCGATCGTGACTGACAATCACCATCGCGCCCTCGTAGGACTGTAAAGCGAGTGTCAGCGCTTGGCGCATATCCAAGTCCAGATGGTTGGTTGGCTCATCAAGTAACAATAAGTTCGGCTTTTGCCAGACCAGTAAGGCGAGCACAAGGCGGGCTTTTTCTCCGCCAGAGAAGGGGCCAATAGGCTCGAGCGCCTTGTCGCCTTGAAAGCCAAACCGGCCGAGAAAATCACGCAAGGTTTGCTCAGCGGTGGTGGGGGCCAACCGGTTTAAGTGCTGAAGTGGTGTATCGTCGATGCGTAACGTATCGAGTTGGTGTTGGGCAAAATAGCCAATTTTTACCCCTTGTGAATAGGTTAATTCGCCCGCCATGGCGGGTAAGCTGCCCGCGAGGAGTTTAATCAGGGTCGACTTACCCGCACCATTGCGCCCCAGTAAGCCAATGCGCGCCCCCGGCACCAGGTTAAGGCGAATGTTTTCAATAATGGGGGTCTTATCATAACCGGCCGCCACCTTGTCCATCATTAAAATGGGAGTGGGTAAGGCATCCGGTGTGAAGAAGGTAAAACTAAACGGATTATCGTATTGCGCGGGCAATACTTTCTCCATGCGCTCGAGCGCTTTAATCCGGCTTTGCGCTTGGCGGGCTTTGGTCGCTTTGTAGCGAAAGCGGTCAATGTAGGATTGCATGTGGGAAATTTGCTTTTGTTGCTTCTCGTACTGCGCCTGTTGTTGGGCCAATTTTTGCGCGCGCATCTGCTCAAAGTCAGAATAATTACCGGTGTATTCATTAAGTTGTTGATGCTCAATATGAATAATTCGGTTGACGACAGGATCCAAAAAGTCCCGGTCGTGGGAGATCAACACCAAGGTGCCTGGGTATTGTTGTAACCATTTTTCCAGCCACATCACCGCATCGAGATCCAAGTGGTTGGTAGGCTCATCCAGCAACAATAGATCAGAGCGGCATAATAGCGCTTGTGCTAAGTTCAGTCGCATTCGCCAGCCCCCTGAGAATTGGGTGAGCGACCAGTGGACTTGGGGTTGGCTAAAGCCCAAACCATCAAGCAGACTCGCGGCGCGAGCTTCAATGGTGTAGCCACCAATGGCATCCAATTTGTCGTGTAACATCGCCACCGCGTTACCATCATCACGGGCTTCGGCGTCGCGTAGGGCTTGTTGGAGCTCGCGGTATTCGCTGTCGCCATCAATGACATATTCAAGGGCGCTTTTATCAAGTGCGGGGGTCTCTTGCGCTACCCAAGCCACTTGCCATTGGTTTGGGTAATCACAACGGCCGGCATCCAGGGATAATTGGTGGCGGAGCAAGGCAAACAGGCTAGATTTGCCACAGCCATTTTTGCCCACCAAGCCGACTTTATCGCCTGGTGAGATAGTGGCTGAAGTGTGGTCAAGCAGGGGCTTACCACCACGAAGCAGTTGAATGTCGGAGAAGCGAATCATGATTACTCAGTCTGTCTCGGGTTGATGGATGCGCATTGTTGCGCGGTCGTTATACCAGCTTGATACGGGGATTGCCAAATTCTACCGCGTCATCCTACTGGTCAGACACAGACGGGGCATATTTGTGTGTTAAAGTTAAAAACACGGAATAAATGAACAGATTGCGTTCTGACCATAATCATAAGACAAGGAAGCCTATGCCCCGAGATAAGGCTGAAAGCCCCTCTCTTCCCAAGGTACTGGTGATTTTTGCTCACCCCGACCCCGATGAATCCGTTGCTAATCGTCGTTTAATTGAGGCCATTACCCCGCTGGCCCATGTCACCGTGCACGATATTTACGCTGCATACCCTGATTTTGTGGTGGACGTCCATCATGAGCGCGCGTTGGTCACTGACGCCGATGTATTGGTCTTTCAGCATCCACTGCAAATGTATTCCTGTCCGGCGCTGTTAAAAGAGTGGATAGATGTGGTGCTAGGGAAAGGGTTTGCACATGGTCAAGGTGGGGATGCGTTGGCAGGTAAAACCTGTCGCTTTGTAGTGACCACCGGGGGGGCGGCCGAAGCGTTTAGCCAACAAGGTTACAATAAATATTCGATGGCTGAACTCTTGCAGCCCTTTGAATTGACCGCCTCATTATGTCGGATGTATTGGATCCCACCGTTGGTCTTGCACTGGGCGCGTCGCGTTGGCGATGCCGATCGCGAGGCGTTTGCCGAGATTTATGCCGATTGGCTCGCCGATCCGCTGGTGCAACAAGGAGGAGAGGATGGATAACAACCTCTTATCGGTGGCTTTTGTCTTTTTATTGGCGGCGGTGATTGCGGTTCCGTTGGCGCAGCGCTTGGGCATGGGCTCTGTCCTTGGCTATTTGCTGGCAGGCATAGTGATCGGGCCCTGGGGGCTGGGCCTAGTCCGTGATGTGGATGCGATTCTCCATTTTGCGGAGTTCGGCGTGGTGCTGCTGCTTTTCCTGATTGGCTTGGAGTTGAACCCCAAAAAGTTGCTCCAGATGCGACGGCCGATTATCGGGCTTGGGGGCAGTCAGGTCGTGGTCACAGCGTTGTTTATCGGTGTGATTTGCGCATTGGCAGGCTTGACACTCTCGCAAGCGTTGGTAATTGGGGTTGGCTTGGCGCTTTCTTCAACCGCGATTGCGATGAAGATTATTGAAGATCAACGCCTGATGCGCAGCGAAACCGGGCAAGCGGGGTTTGCGGTCTTACTCTTCCAAGACATTGCGGTGATCCCGATGCTCGCGATGATCCCTGCGCTTGCCGGTGGCAGCGCTGGCAGTTGGCTCGACGTATTATGGATGTTTGTTGGCATCGGTATCTTGCTGGTGGGCGGTCATTTCTTGCTGCGCCCACTGTTTCGTCTAGTGGCTATGAGCGGTGTTACCGAGCTATTTACAGTGACCTCATTGGCCTTGGTGATTGGGATTGCCCTCGCCATGCAAGCGTTAGGGTTATCAATGGCGCTAGGTGCTTTTCTTGCTGGGGTACTGCTGGCTGAAAGTGAATACCGGCATGAATTAGAAACCGCGATTGAGCCTTTTAAAGGTTTGTTGCTCGGGCTGTTCTTTATTGCGGTGGGAATGACCGTTGACCTTGGTTTATTGCTCGACTATCCACTGGCCATTCTGGGAGCGGTTGCGGCGTTAATTTTGGTGAAGACCTTGCTGCTTTATGGCTTGGCGCGTGCCTTCGGGGTCGTACCGAAAGCGCGTAGTCAAATGGCGGTATTACTCAGCCAAGGGGGAGAATTTGCGTTTGTCATTTTCAATGCGGCGCGTAACCAGGGTTTGCTTGACCAAGAGTTAAACGCGTTTTTGTTGGTGGTGGTCAGCTTGTCGATGATGACCACGCCTTTAATGCTGACGCTTCAACAACGCTGGTTTGCCCGCACGTTCAACGAGCCAGAGGAGGCGCCGCCCCAAGGACAGTTTGAGCAAGCTGATGCGCGCGTGATCATTGCCGGTTTTGGTCGCTTTGGTCAGGTGGTGGGCCGGTTGATGTTCGCCAATAAAATTGGGGTGACCATATTAGAACGTGATCCGACGCAAATTAAGCTGCTACGTCGCTTTGGCTATGAAGTGTATTATGGCGATGCAACTCAGCTCGATTTATTACGGGCGGCAGGGGCGCATACCGCTGAAGCGATTGTGATTTGTACTGATTCGCCTGATGAGGTGATGGAAATTGTTGATCTTTGTGCGCGCCATTTCCCTAACCTTAAAGTAATGGCGCGGGCAAGGAGCCGTGTAGAGGCTTATCAATTGATGGCGCAGGGCGTGGATCAATTCTCGCGTGAAACCTTTTTGGGGGCGCTTGAGCTCGGGAGACAGACGCTAGAGTCACTGGGTATGCATCCGTACAAAGCCAAGCGAGCCGAAATTCTATTTCGTAAGTTGGATATGCGGGTATTGCAAGACTTGTTACCCCAACACAGTGAAGATTTAGCGACGGCCTCTCGGGTGAAAGAAGCGCGCAAAGAGTTAGAAGAAATTTTTGACCGAGAAATGCGCGGTGATAGTGAGCGGCACCAAAGTTGGAACCGAGATGAGTAAGGTGTTGAAGTGAAAAAACGTTTCATTGCTGGGGCTGCTTGCCCAGCGTGCCAACAGCTCGATACGTTACGAGTGTGGCGCGAAAATAATATTGACAAAGTAGAATGTGTCAGCTGCGATTATCATGATAGTCGGTTGCCTGATTCGGCACAACAGTCACACTCTGGTGCCGAGTCAGCAGAGAATGTCATTGGGATCTTTAAACCGGAGTAGGGGATCCGTTATCATCGGCAATCCATTTACCTTCCGGTCTCGGAGCGAGCATGAAAATTGCAAAAGATGTGGTAGTCAGCCTGGCTTACCAAGTAAAAAATGAAGATGGTGCACTTGTTGACGAATCAACAGCACAAGAGCCTCTCCAATACCTGCACGGTCATCGTAACCTGATTGTAGGTCTTGAGAACGCGCTGGAAGGCCGCGAAAAAGGTGAGAGCTTTGACGTGACTGTAGGCCCAGACGAAGCTTATGGTGACTACCAAGAAGCCATGGTACAACGCGTACCTGCTAACGTATTCCAAGGCGTAGACCAAGTAGAAGTGGGCATGCGCTTTATGGCAGAAACGGACCAAGGCCAAATCCCAGTTGAAGTGACTGAAGTTGATGGTGAAGAAGTGGTGGTTGACGCTAACCACATGCTAGCCGGTCAAACCCTGTCTTTCTCTGTGGAAGTGGTTGACGTTCGCGAAGCGACAGAAGAGGAAGTGTCTCACGGTCATATTCACCAAGACGGTGAAAGCTGTGGTCACGACCACTAAGACGGTATCCGTCTGTGGTGAATGAAAGGCGCCGAATGGCGCCTTTTTCGTATCAGTAGTGTGGTGGCGGGGTTTCTTCTGCTTGGCTGGCAATGTTTTCCGGCTCTATGTTTTTTAACTTACTGACTAAGTATTGAATTTGCACTGTCATACGCTCAATATCCCCCTGCTGCTGGGTTAACGCGCTGTTGAGCTGCTCGATGGTGTCTTCTTGAAAAGCGACCTTATATTCCAGATCGTCGATTTGCTGCTGTAACTTATCAATCTCGCTCATACTGCTCTCTCGCTATTGCGCGTCGGTTAACCAAGCTTGGGCGATACCGGCGGATGTCCCGGAAATCACTCGCCCGGTGGGGTCGATAGCCACATCATACACGACTGCGCTCGGCGGGCGAGTGTCTGGTTGTGCCAAGGCTTGCCAGCGGCCGATGTTTTCACCGCTTTGTACGTCCCATAACTCGACCCGCTGTGAAGGCGTGCCCGTCGCCAACTGACGGCCATCATCGGAAAAACGGGCACTGGCGTAAATGGCTTGGCGAGCGAAAATATCTAACTCACTCACCTTCTCGCCACTGGGTAAAGCCCAAATCACGGCGCGGTTGCCGCCATCAGAGACGAACGCGTATTGCCCGTCACGATGCAGGGCCACTTGCTTAACCCGTTGATCATAGGCGAAGTCGTTGATAATTTGTCCCGACTCGGTATCCCAAAAGTAGGCATGATGGTCATTACCGCCTGACAGGACGTAAGCACCATTGGGGGAAATCGCGACCGCATTGACTTTATCGCGATGCGCTAGGAACTCTAGGCGCCTCCCCGTGCCTAAGTCGATGAATAATGCTTTGCCGTTAGACATGGCAAGCACCAGCTTTTCACCATTGTTGCTGATCGCAGCATCGCGAATGATGCCGTCAGAAATGGACCAAAGTCCCTGAGACTGGCTCCAAGCCAGGTCCCAAACGGCAAAGTTTTGTGCCGTTGCGGTGATAGCGTAGCGTTTATTATCGGAAATATGGCTGACCACGACGGGGTTCGCATTGGGGTCTTGCGGCCCCAGCTCCGCCAACTGCTGATTGGTGACAAGGTCCCACAGCACAATATCGGTCTCGTCCGAGGCGAGTAGGGCAAATCGCCCGTCTCGACTCAGGCTAAAGCTGGTGGCGCCCTCAGGGTGGATTGACCAGCGCTGGGCTTCTTTGCCAGACTGCCAACAGCCGAACAGGGTGCTTAAAACAATAAAAATGCCAACAATGTGGCGGATTTTGGGCATCATACTTGAGTTCCAGTGTGTGCAGCCATATAACCACGAGTATATGGATAGAAACAGGCTTTCGCATGGTTGATGCGTCAGTAAATACAATACGAGGATTAATCCTTACCATCAACGGAGTACCCAATGAAATCAGTAATGAAGATGTCGCTACTCGCGGCAACCGTTGCCTTTGCCGTCGGCTGTCAGCAAGAAGACGCAAAAGTAGAGCAAACTAACCAAGCGGCTGAAAAAGCCGAAGCAGCGTTTGCGAACGAAGACGACAAAGCAGCCTACGCGATTGGCGCTTCTTTGGCACAATACCTCAACGCCAATTTGGAGCAGCAGGCCGAGATTGGTCTCGAGCTGGATAAAGAGGTGGTATTGCAAGGGGTGCAAGACGTCTTTCAAGGTGAGTCAAAGTTAACTGATGAGCAAGCACAAGCGGCACTGCAATCGCTTGATCAGCGTGTGACCAAGCTTGCGCAGCAACAAGCGAAAGAAAAGGCAGAAGCCGCCATCGCTGACGGTGAAAAATACCGCACTGAGTTCGCGCAGAAAGAAGGCGTAAAGGAAACTGACTCTGGGCTGTTGTACAAAGTCGATAGCATGGGTGATGGCGAGAAGCCATCAGCTGAAGACACCGTCGTGGTGCATTATAAAGGTACTCTGACTGACGGTACGCAATTTGATAGCTCGTACGAGCGTGGTGAACCTGCGACGTTCCCGCTTAATCGTGTGATCCCAGGTTGGACTGAAGGGGTGCAGCTGATGCCTGTAGGCTCTAAGTTCACCTTTGTTGTGCCGCCAGAGTTGGCTTATGGCGACCAAGACACCGCATCGATCCCGGCTAATTCAACCTTGGTGTTTGATGTTGAGTTACTTGAAATTAAAGACGATAGCAACAAAGAAGCGGCCAGCGAAGGCTAAATCACCCCGTCTTGTCGTATAGCATTCGCCCCGGCCTAGCCGGGGCTTTTTACATTTTTCAGCGTGAATTCTGTTAAACTGAGCGCAGAACAAAAAAGAGACATGGTCGAATAAGGATAGGCGTACGTGGTACCGACAGAGGGTTTTGGCGCGAACATTATGACGGAAAGTGAGCTCATTGAGCCCAATCCACTCAACCAACAAGACAGCATTATATTGCAGTCATATTCGGCTGTGGTTGATGGGCTAGCAGCCTTGATTGGTGAGCACTGTGAAATCGTGCTGCATGCATTAGACGATTTAAATAAGTCTGCAATAAAAATTGCCAATGGCGAGAACACCGGGCGCCAGGTAGGCTCGCCCATCACTGATTTAGCGTTGCGTATGCTACGTGATATCGAAGGGTCCGAGCGCAACTTTTCTCGCGCTTACTTTACGCGTGCGAAAAGTGGCACCTTGATGAAATCAATCACGGTGGCCATTCGCAATGGAGACAATCGCATCATTGGGCTGTTATGTATCAATATCAATTTAGATGCCCCTTTTTCTCAGGTACTGCAAGCCTTCATCCCCGACGACCAAGCTAAACAAGCGGCCTCATCGGTTAACTTTGCCAGTGATGTTGACGAGCTGGTGGATCAAACGGTCGAGCGTACCGTTGAAGAAGTGAACGCCGATAAAAGCGTGTCTAACAATACCAAAAACCGCCAGATAGTGATGGCGCTCTATGATAAAGGCATTTTTGATATCAAGGATGCCATTAATCGGGTCGCGGCTCGGCTGAATATCTCTAAACATACGGTGTACCTTTACGTCAGACAACGTAAAACCGAAGAGGCTGAGTCATGAGTTTGCAGTATGTGTTAGTGGTGACTGAGCCGGCTTATGGGTCACAGATGGCACGTACCGCGTATCAGTTTGCCTGTGCGGCGATTGAAGCAGGACATCAGGTCAGTAAGGTGTTCTTTTATCAAGACGGCGTGTTAAACGGCATGGCGACCACGGTGCCTGCCAACGATGAGTTTGATATGGTGACAGCATGGCAAACCCTCGCGCGAGATCATCAGGTGCAACTGGAAACGTGCGTGGCGGCGGCGCTGCGCCGTGGTGTGATCAGTGATCAGGAAGCGACACAACATGAGTTAGCGCAAAGCACCTTGGCCGCGGGGTTTTCACAAGCGGGGCTCGGAGCGCTAGCGGAAGCTTTATTGACCGCAGACCGCGTGATGCAGTTTTAAGGGGGATGTGATGCAAATAGGGTTTGTTTTTTCCTCGGCGCCTCACGGTCGCGCGAGTGGTCGAGAAGGGCTTGATGCGCTGCTTGCCGCGTCCGCCTTTTGTGACAACCTTGCGGTGTTTTTTATCGGCGACGGTGTCTTTCAATTACTTGAAGGGCAGCAACCGAGCCACATTTTGAGCCGCGACTATATTGCCAGTTTTAAAATGCTCCCTTTGTGTGATGTCGAAGCGATTTATGTCTGTCAGGCCTCGTTGACCGCACGAGGACTTGAGCAAGCCTCGACTGTGCTGCCAACTCAAGCGTTATCCGTCGAGCAAATCAAAACGCAGCTGTCAGGCTGCGATCGCATTTTGCATTTTTAAGGAGAAGGCCGTGCTGCACCTGGTCAAACACTCACCATACAGCCGTCAAGCCTTGGCACAGTGCTTAGACTACGCGCCGTCAAACAGTGCGATTGTCTTGATCAGCGATGCCGTCGTCGCCGGGATGGCGGGGAGCGAGTGGGCAACCCGATTGTTTACCGAGACTCATGCTGTTTATTTGCTCAAAGATGATGTGGACGCACGAGGGCTAGGCGATACATTACACCCTCGTGCTGAGCTGATTGATATGCATCAATTGGTCGATTTGAGTGCTGAACATGTCACGCAAATGACATGGTAATCGGCTAGTCTTTGTCGTGTGTGAAAATCCCCCGCGTGTTGTTCGAAAAACAAACAATGCAAAGATCTCTGTATAAATCTTGACACCCCATACCCCGACGCCTAAAATTTCGCGTCCCTGTTGTATTGGGGCTAGATTTTTCACACTTATACGTTAAGTAATATCAGGAGCTATTTAATGGCAACTATTAACCAGCTGGTCCGCAAGCCACGCTTGAAGCAAGTTGCGAAAAGCAACGTGCCTGCGTTGGAAGCGTGTCCACAAAAACGTGGTGTATGTACTCGTGTTTACACCACTACTCCAAAGAAACCAAACTCTGCACTGCGTAAAGTATGCCGTGTACGTTTGACCAATGGCTTTGAAGTCACCTCTTACATTGGTGGTGAAGGCCACAACCTGCAAGAGCACAGTGTTGTGCTTATCCGCGGCGGTCGTGTTAAAGACTTGCCGGGTGTGCGTTACCACACTGTTCGTGGCGCACTAGACTGTGCAGGCGTTAACGGCCGTAAACAAGGTCGTTCTAAGTACGGTGTGAAGCGTCCTAAGTCTTAATGGATTCCGTTAAGTAAGGCCAAACACTCAAACAATTGAATTTTGAAAAAACTGAAAAGTTTTGGATAAAACCTGAAGAAGACAACGGAGATAATCCATGCCACGTCGTCGCGTAATTGGTCAGCGTAAAATTCTTCCAGATCCTAAGTTCGGATCAGAATTGCTGGCAAAATTTGTAAACATCCTGATGGTTGACGGTAAGAAGTCAACTGCTGAAAAAATCGTTTATGGTGCACTAGACATCATGGCTGAGCGTTCTGGTAAAGAGCACTTGGCTGTATTCGAACAAGCTCTTGAAAACGTACGCCCAGCGGTCGAGGTTAAATCTCGCCGTGTAGGTGGTTCAACTTACCAAGTGCCAGTAGAAGTACGTCCTGTACGTCGTAACGCACTGGCTATGCGTTGGTTGGTTGAAGCCGCTCGTAAGCGTGGTGAAAAATCTATGGCTCAGCGCCTAGCAAGCGAGATGCTAGACGCGTCAGAAAACAAAGGTACTGCTGTTAAGAAACGTGAAGACGTTCACCGTATGGCAGACGCGAACAAAGCGTTCGCACATTACCGCTGGTAATGCCTTCATGGCGTGTCCCATTCGGGGCACGCCAAACCCATTTTCTAAGGTTAACCTTAGCAAGAGGATACTATTGTGGCTCGTAAAACCCCTATCGAGCGCTACCGTAACATCGGTATTTGTGCTCACGTAGACGCCGGTAAAACCACGACTACCGAGCGGATCCTGTTCTACACAGGTCTGTCACACAAAATCGGTGAGGTACACGACGGCGCCGCTACCATGGACTGGATGTCGCAAGAGCAGGAGCGTGGTATCACCATCACCTCAGCCGCGACCACGACTTTCTGGGCCGGTTCTGATCAGCAGTTCAAACAACACCGCGTAAACATCATCGACACCCCTGGACACGTTGACTTCACTATCGAAGTTGAGCGTTCTTTGCGTGTGCTTGATGGTGCGGTAGTTGTATTCTGTGGTTCATCAGGTGTTGAGCCTCAGTCTGAGACCGTATGGCGTCAGGCTGACAAATACGAAGTACCGCGTATGGTATTCGTGAACAAGATGGACCGTGCGGGTGCCGATTACCTGCGCGTGGTTGATCAAATCAAAAACCGTCTTGGCGCACATCCTGTGCCAATTCACTTGAACATTGGTGCAGAAGACCAGTTCAAGGGCGTCATTGACCTGATCAAAATGAAAGCGATCAACTGGAACGAAGAAGACATGGGTATGACTTATACCTATGAAGAAATTCCAGACGATCTGAAAGAGCAAGCAGAAGAATGGCACAACTACCTGGTTGAGTCTGCTGCGGAAGCCTCTGAAGAGCTGATGGACAAGTACCTTGAAGAAGGTGAGTTGTCTGAAGAAGAAATCAAGACAGCGCTGCGTCAGCGTACGCTTGACAACGAAATCGTACTGGCAACCTGTGGTTCTGCGTTTAAGAACAAAGGCGTTCAGGCCGTACTGGATGCGGTTATCGAATACTTGCCTTCACCGATTGACGTTAAGTCAATCAAAGGTGAAGACGAAGACGGTAACCCAATCGAGCGTCATGCAGACGATAAAGAACCGTTTGCATCACTGGCATTTAAGATTGCAACCGACCCATTCGTGGGCACGTTGACCTTTATGCGTGTTTACTCAGGCGTGGTTAACTCTGGCGACACTGTCTATAACTCAGTGAAGCAAAAGCGTGAGCGTTTGGGCCGTATCGTACAGATGCACTCGAACAAGCGTGAAGAGATCAAAGAAATCCGTGCCGGTGACATCGCTGCTGCGGTTGGTCTGAAAGACGTGACCACGGGTGACACCCTATGTGCAATGGATTCAAAAGTAATCCTAGAGCGCATGGAGTTCCCAGATCCAGTTATCCAAATCGCGGTTGAGCCTAAGTCTAAAGCTGACCAAGAGAAAATGGGTATCGCGCTAGGTAAACTGGCGGCAGAAGATCCATCTTTCCGTGTTGAGTCTGACGAAGAGTCTGGCCAGACCCTGATTTCTGGTATGGGTGAGCTTCACCTAGACATCATCGTTGACCGTATGCGTCGCGAATTTAACGTTGAGTGTAACGTTGGTAAGCCTCAGGTAGCTTATCGCGAAACCATCCGTGGTAGCACCAAAGTTGAAGGTAAGTTCGTTAAGCAGTCTGGTGGTCGTGGTCAGTACGGTCACGTATGGCTGAAAATCGAACCATCAGAGCCAAACGAAGGTTTTGTCTTCGTTGACGAAATCGTTGGTGGTGTGGTTCCACGTGAATACATCAGCTCTGTTGCTAAAGGTATCGAAGAGCAGATGGCCAACGGTGTACTCGCTGGCTATCCGGTACTTGACGTTAAGGCAACCTTGTTCGATGGTTCTTACCACGATGTTGACTCTAACGAAATGGCGTTTAAGATCGCCGCATCAATGGCATTCAAGAAAGGTGCTCACGACGCGCAACCTGTTATGCTTGAGCCAATGATGAAGGTTGAAGTAACCACGCCAGAAGAGTGGATGGGTGACGTTGTTGGTGACTTGAACCGTCGTCGTGGCCTGATCGGTGGTATGGACGAAGGCCCAGCGGGTCTGAAGATCGTACGTGCCCAGGTTCCACTGTCTGAAATGTTCGGTTACGCTACTGACCTACGTAGTGCAACACAAGGCCGTGCATCTTACTCGATGGAATTCAGCGAGTACGGTGAAGTGCCTAAGAACATCGCTGACGCCCTGATCGCAGAGCGTAGCTAATTATTTTGGTCCAGATGCCGACATCATGGTCGGCATCAAACACTGACTTCTGAGTTACTAGGCCAAGTCCTTTAACTCACAACTAGGAAGGAAGACGATCGTGTCTAAAGAAAAATTTGAACGTACGAAAACGCACGTTAACGTTGGTACTATCGGCCACGTTGACCATGGTAAAACTACGCTGACCGCAGCTATCTGTACGGTACTTGCAAAAGTACACGGCGGTGCTGCTCGTGACTTCGCGTCAATCGAT